>JBEHYI010000052.1:0-11271 GCA_048498255.1 Pseudomonadota bacterium
AAGATCCTGACCGACGAGAACCCCGCCAACGATCAGACCGATGATCACCAGCACGATCGCCAGTTCCACCAGCGTAAAGCCTGATTTTTTAAGATTCGACATAATACTACTCCCCTCCAAATTTTTTATATATAAGCAACGGCGCTTGAGCCGAGCATGCACTAAACGAAATACCAGCGCAGTTCGAAATTGCAACGCTTTGTTGCCAAGCGGTGAATATCCCACGAAGCTATTAAGAAAGTTTTAAATTTCTGTGGCAAAAAAGCGTCAGGCGGTCATCTTTTTGATGATATTGGTGGTACTGTAGCCATCCTTCAGAGGCAAAAGCTCCACCCGGCCACCGTAACTTTCTACCAATTGCCAGCCGACGACCTGTTCTTTAGTGTAGTCGGCGCCCTTCATCAATACATTCGGCTCGAGCAGTTTGAGCAACTCGATGGGCGTCTCCTCATCGAATAACACCACGGCATCGACGCAGCCGAGCGCCGCGAGCACCTGTGCGCGATCCATCTCGGCATTCACCGGGCGGGTAGAGCCCTTAAGCCCGCGCACCGAGGCATCCGTGTTGAGCGCCACAATCAGCTTGTCGCATTTCGCGCGCGCATCGCTCAGCAGCTGAATATGTCCGGCATGCATAATATCGAAACAGCCATTGGTGAAACCAACACTCAGCCCCTCGCGCTTCCAGTTCGTGACCGTCGCAAGCGCCGTCTCCCGCGGGAGGATTTTTTGCTGCAGCACCATCGCGCGATGCGTATAGAGTGCGGCGGTGAGGTCCGTGCGGTGAACGACAGCCGTGCCCAAGCGCCCAACCACAATGCCGCCCGCAAGATTCGCGAGCTCCACCGCGAGCGGCATCGGCGCACCGGCAGCATAGGTCGCCGCCAGCGTTGCAATCACCGTATCGCCCGCGCCCGAAACATCGAACACTTCGCTCGCCGTCGCATCCACATGGCTGACGAGCCCCTGCGCATCGACCAGCGTCATGCCATGCTCGCCACGCGTGGTGAGCACATACTGAAACTGATGCTGCTGCACGAGTTTTTGCGCAGCGGCGATGATGGCGGCATCATCCTCGAATTTATCGACCCCACACGCAAGCGCGAGCTCCTTCAAATTCGGGCTCAGCACCGTCGCGCCCGCATACACGGAAACATCACGCTGTTTTGGATCGACGAAGACGGGAATCTGTTTCTCCCGCGCCGCTTTGATTAACGCCTGGCAGATCGCTGGCGTCAGCACGCCCTTGCCGTAATCGGAGAGAATCAGAGCCTGGTGATTGGCGAGTTCCGGCACCACCATCGCGAGAATCTTGCTCGCCGTTTCATCCTTAATCGCCGCTTTGGTCTCACTATCCGAACGCAGCAATTGCTGCGAGTTCGCGACATAACGCGTTTTCTTGGTGCTCAGGCGACCGCGTTCGGTAATGAGGTAGGGAATCACATGGGCTTCCGCGCCCACGAGCTGCGTCAGCTGATTGCCCACGAGATCATCGCCAATCACCGCGGCGAAGGAGGCTTCGGCCCCCAGCGACAGCAAATTGCGCACCACATTGCCAGCACCGCCCAGCATGCGCTCTTCACGCGTCGCCGTAAAAATTGGGATCGGGGCTTCCGGCGAAATGCGCTCGACATTGCCGTAAATAAACCGGTCGAGCATCACATCGCCGATGCAGAGCACGCGCACCGCGCTTAGGCGGTCCAGCACGCGGTCGAGCTCAGCGGCGCTGCTCATGTTTACGCAGCGAAATCGTCGGAATCATCCGATGCGGCAACGCTCGGCGCGCCAGCTGGGCGGAATTTTGCAGCCACCGCATCGAGGCTGGTTTGCATGCACAGGCCAAGCAGCACGGGGTCCTTCGGCTTGATGTTCGCAATGTTCCAGTGCGTACGTTCCTTGATCGACTCAATCGTTTTCTTCGTCGTACCGATCAGCTTGATGATCTGCGAATCCGGAATATAGGGGTGCAGTTTCAGAATATAGGCAATTGCCTCCGGCTTATCCTGGCGGCGGGCAACCGGCGTATAGCGCGCGCCCTTTTTCTTCGAGTTCGCCATTTTCATATGCGCCACCGCGTGGGCCGACATCACCATGCGGTAATCCTCGTCCTTTTCGGCTTTCGCAATCTCGTCGCTGCTCAGTTCGCCCGCTTCGATCGGGTTCTGGCCCATAATGCCGGTTGCCACTTCGCCATCCGCAATGCCTTGGATCTCGAGCGGGTGCATGCCGCAGAAATCGGCGATCTGCTCGAAGCTGAGCGTGGTGTTTTCAACCAGCCAGACAGCGGTGGCTTTGGGCATAAGTGGCGTTGCCATAGAATCCTCGTTCATATTCTTGGTTTTGGCGGCGCGTGGCCGATTTAGGGGGCTACTTCTAATAGAATCTTGCCCATATGCAAGCGTTCTTGCATGCGGTTTAGCGCTTTTTTAGCCTCCGTGAGGGGGAAAACGCTGTCGATCACCGGTTTAATGCTGCCGTCAGTCAAATGCGGCCAGACGAGATTCGCCGCCCGTGCCATGATTTCTGCCTTCTCAGCCGCCGTCCGGCTCCTGAGCGTCGCCCCGCGCCACGCAAGATGGTTCATTATCAGCCGCGTCATCTTCGTCCCGGCGGGGATTTCGCTGCCCTCCAGCATCGCGAGGCTCACGATTCGCCCACCGCGTTTCAGCAGGCGCAAATGCGTGGGTAGCTGCGGCCCGCCAAGCGTATCGATGATGAGATCGACGCCTTTTTTATCTGTTTTAGCAAGCAATTGCTCGGCAAACGGCGCTTCGCGGTAATTGAGCGCGATTGCCCCCAACCCTGTCACAAAAGCGGCCTTTTCGGCGCTGCCGACGGTGGTGAAAACCTGTGCACCCAAGCTTTTGGCAATCTGGATCATCAGGAGGCCCACGCCCGAACTGCCGCCATGAATCAGCACGGATTCGCCGGATTTCAGACCGCCTTCCAGCACCAACGCCATCATGCTGGTAGCTGCGGCCTCCGGCAGGCTGGCGGCTTCTTTCAAGCCAACGCCGCTCGGCAAGGGCAGCACTTGGCCCGCCGGCACCGCAACATATTCCGCATAACCGCCACCGGAAAGTAACGCGCAAACTTCCTCACCGGCCCGCGGCCCCGCCGCAATGAGGCCCGAAACCTCAAGGCCGGGCAGGGGAGATGCACCCTCAGGCGGGTCATATTGGCCGTCCATCTGCATGATATCCGCGCGATTCAACCCCGCATAAGCCACCTGAATCAGCAGCTCACCGTGCGCAGGCACGGGCAGGGGCAGCATCACAGGCACCAACGCGCCCTCGCGGATTTCCATCGCCTGCATGGTGGTCGGCAGATTCCCCATAGGTTGTTTCCTAATGCACATAGTTCCAGTGTGTCATGCCAGCGAAAGCTGGCATCCAGTTCTATCATGCTTTATGCTGGATGCCAGCTTTCGCTGGCATGACAAGGTTAAGCTGGTGATAAACTGCGAGGATTCTATGTTTATCGACGACGATCTACCCAAGCACAAACAGCCCGAGCCTTTCCCACGTAAACTCGAGGGCAAATCGGTCGAGCAGATGTGCGACTACCGCGCCGAACTGGTCGAGGAAATTGCCAAAATCGACGCGGAAATCCTGAAGCGCGGCGATGTGAAAAAGGCAGCAGAGAATTTGTTTAGCTGAGATGTAACCACCAACAAAAAACGCCCCGGATTTCCATCCGAGGCGTTTTGGTATTCTTGCAAAAGCAGAAAACTAAGCGGCGTTGCCGTCTTTCTTCTCTTCTTTTTTGCCCTCGGCCGCCGCGCCGCCCGGCGCTTTGTTGATGGCTGAAATATTGCCGAAACGGTTGCTGAAACGCTCCATACGGCCGGTCTGACGCAGGGTCACGCCGCCAACCCAAGCCGGGTGGGTTTTCGGGTCAACATCGAGCGTGAGGACATCGCCCTCTTTGCCGTAGGTCGAGCGCGTTTCGTAGCGCGAACCGTCGGTCATCACGATGGTGATGGTGTGGTAATCCGGGTGAATGCCTGCTTTTGCCATATGTATCTCCATTGCGCCCCACCGATTTTGCAGTGAAGCTTTGATTAGGGGCGGGTTAATAGCGGGTGGGGGCGGGGTTGGCAAGGGTAAATTCACCCCTTTTTGTTATCCTTCAAGGAAATAAGCTAAAAACTGTCATCAAACTGTCATTTGCTGGTGCTAATATATCCGCGTGCATGTCTTTTGAGGTCTGAAATTCGGTAATTTTATCGGGTAACCTCCAGGGATTTTCATCGTGCTTCGGCCCGATGCATTAACATGCGGGAAACTTCATCATGACGCAGCTGTGGCATGAGTATTTAAATCAACTGAGCACGGGTAGTAACCCTATCTGGGCTGGGTGTGCGGCCGGCCTTTTCTTATGGGCGACCGGCATTGGAAAGCGTCGGTGGTTATGGAGAGTAATCCTGCTCGCACTTTTCGTCGGGCTGTGTGTCATAGCGCCGGAGTATGTAGCGGCGGCCTGGCGCCTGTTCTTGCATAACCCGAGCCTGGTCGGTCTGAATATCGTCACCGTATTCGTGGTGGCCATCTTCACGACGTGGGTTATCCGCAAGTTCATCGGCGCTAAGCCGGAATAAGCGGCCAGTTGGTTTGAGTTTAGTTCTCGTTTTGGAGGGAGTGGTTAGGGTTATTATCCCACCACTCTCTCCGAAAGTTCCTTAATGCCCCAGCGGCCCATTGCCCTGCCCAAACCCGGGTGCCCTCGCAATTGCCTCCTGCACATAAGCATGCGCGCGCATAACTGCCTCAGTTAACGGCATTTTTTGCGCCAATCCGGTCGCAATGGCTGAAGCAAACGCGCAGCCCGTGCCATGGGTATGGCGCGTCGCAATCCGCTGGGTGGAGAGCTTGAGGCGCGTGCAATCACGGCTGACGAGCACATCGCTCAGCACTTCGCCCGTCCCATGCCCGCCTTTGAGCAGCACCGCACCCGCCCCCAAATCCAGCAGCGCCCGCGCGGCATCTTCCATCTGCTCCTCCCTGATCTTTCGGCCAAGCAGCAGCTCCGCCTCGGGTAGGTTCGGGGTGATGATCGTGGCCCGCGGGATCAATTTGGTTTTCAGTGCATCGAGTGCAGCTTGCTCCAGCAGTGGTGCCCCGCCTTTCGCCACCATGACGGGGTCGAGCACGAAGGGGATATTCGCGGGTAAGTTCTCCGCCACCACCTCGATCACCCCCGCCGAATGCAGCATCCCGGTCTTGATCGCATCCGCGCCGATATCATCCAAGCACAGGCGCATTTGCTGCGCGATAAAATCCTCTGGCACCGGATGAATACCGAATACACCCTGCGTGTTTTGTGCCGTCAGCGCCGTGATCGCCGTCATCGCATAGCCGCCGAGTGCCGATACGGTTTTGATATCGCCCTGAATGCCCGCCCCGCCGCCGGAGTCAGACCCAGCGACAATGAGAACACGACCCTGCGGCCCACCGCGCGTCATACTCTATGCTGCAGCTTTTTGTGCGATGGTCGCGGCCAGCGCATCTGCCATCTGCGTGATGGATGCCTGGTTCTCGCCCTCGATCATGATGCGCAGCAGCGGCTCCGTGCCGCTCTTACGCACGACAATACGGCCCGCTGCGCCGAGCTCCTTTTCAAGCTGGGCGATGTGGGCTTTGACTTCCGCACGCGCGAGCGGGTCGCCGCCTTGGAAACGCACATTTTTCAGGATTTGCGGCACGGGGTCGAACAGATGCAGCGCGGCGCTCGCCGGCCGGCCGTCCTCCATCACCGCCGCGAGGATTTGCAGCGCCGCGACCAGAGCATCCCCCGTCGTCGAATGGTCGCCCAAAATCAAATGGCCCGATTGCTCGCCGCCGATATTGAGCCCATGCTCCTTCATCGCTTCCATCACATAGCGGTCGCCCACTTTCGTGCGGTGCATCGCCATGCCCCGCGCGCGCAGGAAGCGCTCGAGGCCGAGATTGCTCATCAGCGTCGCCGCGATGGCCTTGCCCTTCAGCGTATCATGGCGGTTAGCGTAATCGGCGATCATCGCCATCAGCTGGTCGCCGTCTTTCACCTGGCCTTTTTCATCGACGACGGTGAGGCGATCCGCGTCGCCATCGAGCGCGATGCCGATATGCGCACCCTCGCGCAGCACCGCGGCCGCGAGCGATTCCGGATGGGTCGAGCCGCATTCCTTGTTGATGTTCGTACCGTTCGGCGAGACATGGATCGACACCACTTCCGCGCCGAGCTCCCACAAAATAATCGGGCCAACCTGATAGCCCGCGCCATTCGCGCAATCGATCACGATTTTCATACCGTCCAGGCGCAAATGTTTCGGGAAAGTGGATTTCACGAATTCGATATAGCGCCCCGGCGCATCATCAAGCCGCTTCGCGCGGCCGACTTTTTCCGGGTCAGCATACAGCGCGCTCAAATCGTCATCCATGTGGGACTCGATTTCGAGCTCAACTTCATCGGAAAGTTTATACCCATCCGGCCCGAAAAGTTTCAGCCCATTATCCTGATACGGGTTATGGGAAGCCGAAATCATCACGCCCAAATCCGCCCGCATCGCGCGCGCCAAAAAGGCGACCGCCGGCGTCGGCATCGGCCCCACCAGCAGCACATCCATACCCATGGCGAGGAAGCCCGAGGTCAGCGCGTTCTCGATCATATAGCCGCTCAGGCGCGTATCCTTCGCGATCACCACGCGGTGGCGATGGTCGCCGCGGTTGAAATAATGCCCCGCCGCCATGCCAAGCCGCTGGGCGATATCCGCCGTCATGGGGAAGCGGTTCGCTGTGCCGCGAATGCCGTCCGTGCCGAAATATTTACGTGTGCTCATAGCGCTTCTTTAGCACAGCCCGTGCGCGCTGCAATGAAATGAATGGAAAGATTGCGTGAAAGAAAATTAGCCATCGCGCTGGGCAGTGACAAAATAGGTGAGGATGGGCGTATCAGCATCACCGTAAGGTTTGACCGCAGCCTCGAAAACTAGCGGGCGCAGTTTCAAACGCGTGAGTAATGCCAACAGCGATTCCCGCGACATGCCTGTAAAGCGAAACTGCCTTGCGGCTTCGCTATCTTCTACCATCGTAAAAGCCACAACGCCACCCGGGGCCAACGACGCGGCGAGCTTAGCAAAAAGCGGTTCCAACGCATCCGCCGCCGCGAAGAAGAGGGAAGCGAACGCCCAAATACCATCGTAGGATTTTTCCGGCGTGAACTGAATGAACGATGCCTCATAACGCTGGCCCGGCCAGTCATCTGAAATATGCAGCGCTTTGCTCAAATCGCGATCGATCACATCGATGGTGAGATCCGGTCGATCACGCCGGAAGGAAGCCGCCCAGCGTCCCGTGCCGCAGCCTACATCGAGCATTGTGGCATTTGTTGGCAGGAGTTTAAGAAATGCTTCAGTGCGTTCCGGCGGCAGCAATTCCCGCGTGCGTTCGTAAAAGCTAGAGCAGTGCGGCACGCTCATTAATGCACCGTCGTATTCTCATCCGCCGCCTCATCCTCGCGCTTGCGGCTGCTCGGCAGCTTGCTGCGCACTTTCGGCTTCTGCTCCACATGGTCCGGCCGGTCGATCTTCTCGCCCTTCATGATCTGCTTGATTTCCTCGCCCGTCAGCGTCTCATATTCAATCAGCGCCAGCGCGACGGATTCCAGCTGATCGCGGTGGTCGGTGAGAATTTTCTTCGCCGCCGCATGCGCCTCGTTCACAATGCGCTTGATCTCGGCATCCACCTGGCCCGCGGTTGCTTGCGAGCGCATCAGGCTGCGGTTCGTCTCCTCGGTTTCTGCAAACAGAATCGGCCCCAGATCGTCGCTCATGCCCCATTGCGTCACCATCGCATTCGCAAGCCGCGTCGCATATTGAATATCCGAACTCGCGCCGCTGCTGACTTTCGCATGGCCAAAAATCAGCTCCTCCGCCACGCGCCCACCCATCGAGACCGCGAGATCAGCGAGCATCTTGTCGCGAAGATACGAAATCTTGTCGGATTCCGGCAGGCGCATCACCATGCCCAGCGCCCGTCCACGCGGGATGATCGTCGCCTTATGAATCGGGTCCGAAGCCGGGCAATGTTCCGACACCACCGCATGCCCCGCCTCATGGTAGGCGGTCATCTTTTTCTCTTCCTCGCTCATCACCATCGATTTGCGCTCAACGCCCATCATCACCTTATCCTTCGCGGCCTCAAGCTCGCGCATGGTGACCACTTTTCGGTCATGCCGTGCGGCGAGCAACGCCGCTTCGTTGACGAGATTCGCAAGGTCCGCCCCCGAAAAACCCGGCGTGCCGCGGGCGATGACTTTTGCATCCACATCCGGCGCAAGCGGCACCTTCTTCAAATGCACGTTGAGGATTTTCGTGCGCCCCTCGATATCCGGGTTTGGCACGGTAATCTGGCGGTCGAAGCGGCCCGGGCGCAGCAGTGCCGCATCCAGCACATCCGGCCGGTTGGTGGCGGCGATGATGATTACGGATTGGTTCGCCTCAAACCCATCCATCTCGACCAGCAGCTGGTTCAGCGTCTGCTCGCGCTCGTCATTCCCACCGCCGAACCCGGCCCCGCGATGGCGGCCCACCGCATCGATCTCATCGATGAAAATAATGCAGGGCGAATTTTTCTTCCCTTGCTCGAACATATCGCGCACGCGCGAGGCACCCACGCCCACAAACATCTCGACAAAATCCGAGCCCGAAATGCTGAAAAACGGCACGCCCGCTTCCCCCGCAATCGCGCGCGCCAGCAGGGTTTTACCGGTGCCCGGAGGGCCAACCAGCAAACAGCCGCGCGGAATTTTCCCGCCGAGTTTCTGGAATTTTTGCGGGTTCTTTAGGAAGTCCACCAACTCTTGTAACTCCTCCTTCGCTTCGTCGATTCCCGCCACATCCTCAAACGTTTTGCGCTCGGTATTTTCATTCAGCAATTTCGCGCGGGATTTCCCAAACCCCATCGCCCCGCCGCCGCCACCTTTGCCCGATTGCATGAGGCGCATGATGTAGAAATACCCGATAATGAGGACCAGCACCGGCAGAATGGTCGATGCCGCCCAGGCGATGATCGACTCAAGCCCCGAATTGGGCGCCGCCGCCGCCAATTTCACATTATGCGCGCGCAGGGTTTCCACCAAACGCGGGTCCGGCACGCCCTGCAGCTCAAAGCTTTCGCCGTTCGTGAAATGGCCCTGAATTTTGGTGCCGACCTCCATGCTTTGCCGCATGATGACGTCTTTCACTTCACCCGCTTCCACCTTGTTTAAAAATTCGGAATAGGCGAGCAAGGTCGCGCCATCCTTGGTGCCGCCATTATTGCTCAACCCGCCGGAAAGGCTGAGCAGCATGAAGATGGCAGCAAAAATACTGACCCACAAAAGAATATTCTTAGTTTGCGGCTGCATAATTCTCCTGGCGGCGGATGGCGTGGCGGTAATTCAATCACCAAAACGGCGCAGCAGCAAGCGGTTTTGGCGGGGCAAAACCGATGCGGATCACGCGGTCGATCGGGTGTGGCAACCCTATATGGGGCACGTGCAGCAATTCATCAAGATGCCAGATGCCGGGCGTGGAGGCGGGCAGATCATGCCCCCGCGCGCGGTAGTGGCGGCGGCCCGGCGCGCCGATGGCGGCGATGGTGTAGCTGTTGCCTTTCGGCAAAGACCAGGCAATGCAGAAGCGTCCATCCCACTGTGCGTTGCCGCTGCCCTCGAGCATGAGCGGTGCCTCAACCCGCGCCAATTCCCGCGCAATGCGCAAGCGCACGCCATCACTACTGAGTTCGCAATGCTGCAGTGTGCGTTTGGCAAACGGCTGATCCAACGCTTCCACCAACCGCAGCGTATCCGCCGCCCGCGGGCGGCTACCGCGCCCGCTGATGGTGGTGATGGAATCGGCGATCAGCTGGCTTTGCAGCGCCGGTGCATAACGCCGCCACACATCCAGCGCAATTTCAGCGAACCCTAACGGGCTGATGGTTACGCACTGCACCGCCGCTTCCGCCAACGCCTCATCACGTGCGGTGCGTGCAGCGGCTTGCGTGCGCATTACCGCATCGAGCTCGCGCACCAATGCTGCATCCTGCGCGAGTTGCCGACGCAAGCGCACGCGAGCAAAACGGGGATTTTCGTTCGATGGATCGTCAATCCATTCCACCTTTCGTTCACGCAAAAAATGCTGCAGCTCCACGCGCTCGAAACTCAGCAAGGGCCGCAGAAAACGCACGCCATCGAGCGTGCGCACCCGCCGCATACCGGAAAGCCCATCCACCGTTTCACCGCGTTGCTGATTATGCAAAACCGTCTCGCGATTATCCCCCGCATGCTGCGCGACGAAGCAATGGAGAATGCCATGCGCGCGGCAATAATCCGCAAGCGCGCGGTAACGCCACTTGCGTGCAGCTTCCTGCACATTATTCGAAACATCATCATGCGCTGGTGTCAAAATCCGGTGCGCAATGCCACGCGCTTGCATCATCGCCGCCACCTGCTGCGTCTCGGCGGTGGAGCCCTCGCGCAATTGGTGATCGACCGTGAGTGCGGTGATGCGCCCGCCCTGCGCCGCCCAATCCGCCGCGAGCAATGTCAGCGCCAAACTATCCGCACCACCCGAGAGGGCGACGGCAAAATGCGGGGCAGGGGGGAAGGGGCCAAGCTCTAGAAGCGCTGCGTGAAAGCGCGCTGCGATCATGGCTTACATTGCAAATTCGTGGCAGCTTCCTTCGCCTTCACCACCGTGCGCGCCGCCGACTCGCTATATTTATTCGCGATCTGCGAGAACACGATGCAGGCTTCCGATTTGCGCTTGATTTGCGAGAGCGACATGCCGAGCTTGTAGAGATTATCCGGCGCTTTTTGCCCTTCCGGATTCACCTCGAAGCCTTTCCGGAAACTTTCGGCCGAGCGCGTGAAATCATTGCGCGCATATTGGCTCTCACCCAGCCAGTAATAAGCGTTCGCCGTCAGCGGGTCGCTCGGATATTTCTTTACGAAGGCATCGAAACTCGCTGCCGCTTCGCTGAATTTTTTCTCGTTCAGCAATTTGAACGCATGGGTGTAATGCGCGTTGGAATCGGGGAAATCTTTCCCCGTCACCGCTGGCGTAGCGGCAGCTTCTTTCTCTTTCCCTTCTGGCTTGTAAGTCGCGGGCTTCTCAGGCTCCGCTGCCGGTTCTGGCGCAGCAGCAACCGGTGTCGGTGCCTCCGCCTGTTTCTGCTCGATCGCGCGTAGGCGGAAATCGACATCCTCTGACAATTTTTTCAGCTGATCCGCCGTTTGTGTATTCTGAAA
>JBEHYI010000053.1:0-11176 GCA_048498255.1 Pseudomonadota bacterium
TATTGAGGCTAAGCGCTCCTTCGGAGACGCTAAGCCTCGTTGCCTCTCCCACAAGGGGAGAGGCGGTGCCAAGACCGTCCGCTTGCCGCATCATTTCTTTGCCTTTTTATGTTTCGATTTGGGTGCTTCCGTCGGTGTTGTTTCCGCCGCGGCGGTGAGTTGGGCTAGCGCTTTGCCGCGGCCGGAGAGTGAGGGGTTATGCATGAAATAATCATGCGCGGCGAAGGCGTTGCTATCGTGGCTGATGCTCTGATAGGTACCATCCGGTTGCAGCAGCCAGCTTTGGCGTTCGTCCTTCACGTTGGCGACCATGATCTGGTCGAGCACTTGTGCATGCACGGTGGCGTTCTCGATTGGCACCATCACCTCGACGCGGCGGTCGAGGTTGCGCGCCATCCAATCCGCCGAGCTGATGAAGACTTTCGCGCTGGTGGAAGGCATGGGCGCGCCGTTGCCGAAGCAATAGACGCGCGCATGTTCGAGGAAGCGGCCGACGAGGGATTTCACGCGGATATTTTCCGAGAAGCCAGGGATGCCGGGCTTGAGCGCGCAGATGCCGCGCACGATGAGCTCGATTTTGACACCGGCTTGCGAGGCGGCGTAGAGCATGTCGATCACCTCCTCATCCACCAGCGCGTTCATTTTCGCCCAGATGGTGGCGGGCTGCCCGGCGCGGGCAAATTCCATCTCGGCGGCGATATGTTTCATGAGATGTTTGCGTAACGTCAGCGGCGCGACGGAGAGTTTTTTGAACTTCGCCGGTTTGGCATAGCCAGTGATGTAGTTGAAGACGTAGCCCGCATCCTGGCAGAGGTCTGGGTCGCAGGTGAAGAAGGAGAGGTCGGTATAGACTTTCGCGGTGGCGGGGTGGTAGTTGCCCGTGCCCAAATGCGCGTAGGATTTGAGGGCGCCATGCTCGCGCCGGGTTACGAGCGAGAGCTTGGCGTGGGTTTTCATTTCGACGAAGCCGTAGACGACCTGCACGCCCGCGCGCTCCATGCTGCGCGCAAGGCGGATGTTGGCTTCTTCATCGAACCGCGCCTTGAGCTCGACCAGGGCGGTGACGGTTTTGCCGTTTTCGGCCGCCTCGATGAGGGCTTTCACAATCGGCGAATCGTGGCTGGTGCGGTACAAGGTTTGTTTGATGGAGACGACGTTCGGGTCGCGCGCGGCTTGTTGCAGAAACTGCACGACGACATCGAAGCTTTCGTAAGGATGGTGGACAATGAAATCTTTCGCTTGGATGGCCGCGAAACAATCGCCGCCGAAATCATTCACGCGGCCCGGGAAGCGCACGGCGAAGGGGGTGAATTTGAGATCGGGCCGCGCCACATCATAAAGCTCGCTTAAGCTGGCGAGGCCGACCATGCCATCGACCTCGACCACATCTTCGCCATCCGCCTGCAGATGGGTGAGCATGAATTGCAGCAATTTATGCGGCACGCCGCGGTTGGTGCCGACGCGCACTACGCGACCATAGCGGCGCTTTTTCACCGCGATATCGAGGTTGCGCATGAGGTCTTCCGCTTCTTCCTCGATCTCAAGATCCGAATCGCGCACGATGCGGAACACGCCCGCGCCATGCAGCGAGAAGCCGGGGAAGAGTTCCTGGAAGCACAGCGTGATGACTTCCTCGAGCGCGATGAAGCGCATGCCTTTGCCGCCAAGGGGAATGAAGCGCGGCTGGCTCGCCGGGAAGGGCACGAGCGCGATCATTTTTTTGGATGGGCGGCGCGGCGGCGAAAGCTCGAGCACCTGCACCATGCCCAGATTCGGGATGAAGGGGAACGGGTGCGCCGGGTCGACCGCCATGGGGGTGAGGAGCGGAAAAATATTGGCGGTGAAATACTCCTTCAGCCAAACGAGGTCGGCCTTGCTGAGTTTCGAGAGTTTGTCATGGCCGATGACGTGGATATTTTCTTCGCCGAGCTGTTTGCGCAAATCGAGCCAGGTGGCCTGTTGTTTGGCAAGCAGTGCGACCGCCTCGCGGTGGATGGAGTGGAGCTGGTGGATGGGGGAGAGCCCATCGGCCGAGGGGGTATGCACGCCATGCTCGACCTGATCCATGAGGCCGGCGATGCGCACCATGGTGAATTCATCGAGGTTGGTGGCGGAAATGGAGAGGAATTTAATGCGCTCCAGCAAGGGGTTATTCTTGTTCATCGCCTCTTCGATGACGCGGGTATTGAAGGCGAGCCAGGACAATTCCCGGTTGATGAAACGGTGTTCGGGCTTCGCGAAATGCTTGGCGACGATTTTCATATCGAGGTCTGGGAAAGCTGGTTTTGTCTTCGGGGCCATAGTGTGCGCTGCAGCTTGAGTTATTGGAAACCTGCGGTTAAACAGGGTAGATGCCAGAGAATAGCGCAAACACTACGCCATTACAACGCCCCGCAGGCAAACGATTGATTCTGATGCGCCATGCGAAGGCGGTGGATGAGGATGTGGGCGGCGATCACGCGCGTGGTTTGAGCCCGCGCGGGCAGGCTGATGCGGCAGCGCTTGCAGTGTGGCTGAAGGAGCAGGGGCTCATGCCAGAGCTGACGCTCTGCTCCACCGCGAGCCGCACACGCCAGACCTTGGCGGCGATTGCCGGGCCGCAATGGCCGGTGATTTTGAGTGATAGGCTTTATTTGGCGAGTGTCGGCGAAATGCTGAGCCAAATTCAGGCGACGGACGATGCGGTGAACACGCTCGCCATGCTGTGTCATAACCCGGGCGCGCATGCGCTGGCGGGGCTGCTCGCGGGCGAGTATGCGAACGAGGCAGATGCCGACAAGCTGATGCTGAAATTCCCGACCGCGGCCTGCGCCGTGATCGATTTCGATGCCGCGCATTGGCGGGAGGTGAAGGCCGGTGCGGGGTTGCTGCGGGTGTTAAGGTACTAAACTTCACACAATTGTCATATAATTGCTGTTAAAGCTTGGGGATGGACGAGCTTTTACCGCCTTACATTCCGCCCCCACCGCCGATTAGTAGCGGTGCGTCGCGTCGTGGGATTATTCCTTACGGTAGTTTTGACCCGATAACATTGAAGGAAGCGGCGGCGATTGTCGCGGACACCAGCGAGTATTACCAGTTCGCAGAAGATGGCAGCTTGCAGAGGATCGGGCCGAAGAACCGTTCGCTCGACCATGCGCTAAGGCGTGACAAGCACCGTGCGCTGCTCGAATCGTTCACGCAATGCGAGGGGCGCCAGAAGGAGCGGCAGCACTTGCTGCAGGTGAAGGAAAATGGCGCGGCGCTGCAGTCCGCGCTGGAGACGGAAATTGCCGAACTTAGTGCGCGAATCGATGCGCACCAAGCGACGGCAATCGATTATGATGCATTGTTAAATACAGAAATAGTGCAGGCGGTAATAAAGGAGGAACCTTTGTTTGCACTGCATCCAGATGCGATTTCGTCATTTGAGAGACACCGTGCGATTGTTGCTTTGCATGCCGATCCCAATAGCCGATGGAGTATGCTTTACGCTGAAAGAGAAGCGCGCACAGCAACGCCTGAGTGGCAACAGTTTTTGGCCGATGAGCAAATGCGCCGCACGAAGCAAGAAGAACTGAATGGTTTGGAGCACGAACTTAAAACCGTGGCAGCGTGGGAGAGCTACGACCAAATCAAGGCGCAGTTTCAAAAGCTGCAAGGCAAAGAACGGCTGGGATTTGAAGAAAGCCACAAATGCAAAGCGCTTTATGAGCAGTTGCAGCGGGCGGTCGCCCTGTTTGAGGAACCGCGGGCGGTTGCAGAACGGATGTTTCTTTGGGATGTGAAACATAGCGACCCGTATGCGCTCGAGGGTGGAAAAGCCTTTACTATGACGGTTGAGCAGCATGGCCTTCTCAATGATACCTATGATGATGAGAAAGAAGCGCTGCGTGCTGTGGTGTGCATACTTGCTAATGCGGCGCTGAAGCAGGATGCAGATGCGCCCTTGGCAGAACTGATTCGCGTGAATATGCGTGCTAACGACAGAGGTGAAACCGGCCGGGCGTCAGAACGTTACTCCGAGCATGTGCGGGAAGAAGTGGGCGATTTTCCCCTGCATGATGAGGAATCGGAAGCCATGATACAGGAAGACAATTTTAAATTCCTCGAGCGTGCTTTGCGACAATATCATGCGCTAGAAATGGGCGCCACGCGGCCGGCAATGGATTGGCGCGAGGAATGGATGTGGGAGCGGGAAGATGTTGCAGGATATGAATATGAACGGAAAACATTATGGGATCCGATTCGTCTAAGAAACGAAATCCGGTCTTTGGGCAAAGCCCTGCGTTATGCGGATCCGGAAAGTCGGCGCAATGAATATCCGGAGGCGACCGCGTATCTCGAAGCGATGGGGGATATGGAAGTGCTCGATCATCTCGATGGGCGCAGCCAACAAGCAACGGATATTAAGCGCAGCATGAACAACCCTTGGACAGTGATGCAGGCGGGTGGGTTGCAGATCGCGGTCGATTCCCCACTCTTAGCATTCGCGCGGCAGATGATCGATCTTTACCCGTTCACCGCTCCTTCTCAAGGAATGCAAAAATAATCGTCCTTAGCCTGTTACGCCACTAACGCTTCTTCCATGCACGAATTTTGCGGATGAGGATGGGCGGCAGGTAATCTTTCGCGTAATTTTGCAGGCGGAGTTTAGCCGCCATTTTTTTGCTATGGGCGTCTTCGCCGGGACGGGCGACATACATGGTGCTGTCGCTGGGGAGTTCGTGGTAAATCGCGCTTGAGGCGGTGTAGTAATAAAGCGCGATGGATTTGCGGGTGCGGTTCTCGGGGCAAGTGAGTGGCTCCGGATGGCCGTGATACGAGCGCGCATCCGTGTTAAACACCACGCAGCGGTTGAAGAGCGGGGGCACCTCCACGCATTTATGTTGCATGGCTTGGTCCCAGAGCTCGAGCGCGCCGCCGTAACTTTCCTGCCAATCCTCGTTGAGATAGATCAGCACGTTGAGGCGGCGTTGCAGATGGAGCTGCTCGTTGATGCGGAAATCGGCGTGGATGCCGAGCTTGCCGCCGCGTGAAATTTCGTGGAAGCCGCCGCCATGGAAATAGGGGTCGGCGATGATGCCGTCGATGCCGGTGAGGCCTTCCAAAAATTGCAGGAAGGGTGCGCTGTTAAAAAAGGCGAAAACATTGCGGCAGAATGCGTTGGTGTCGTTGGGGAAAACCTGACGCTTATTGACCTGAATGCCGGAATAATTGAGCGCATATTCCGCGCTGTTGTTGGATGTAGCGGCGGGGAAATTGCTGAGGATTTGCTGCGTGAGGGCGGTGGGTAAAAAATCGTCGATGACGATATGGTTGTAGGGTTTCGCGGTTTGGTAGCGCGCGCTGAGGCTGGTGCCCAAGGTGCGGGCGGCGGTGGGGTCGAGGTGGATGCCATCGCTGAGATCGATTGGCAGCGTCGCGCGGGCAAAGTCGGTGGGTGCGGGATGTTCAGGTTGCGCGTGCGGCATCGGTGCCAGCTGGGTTGGGTGTTTGCCGGCACGCCGGTTTTGTCGCCGCTGGCGGGAGCGCTACCGCCGCCGGGCGGGGGTGGCGGTGCGGCGGCGACTTTTTTCTTTTTGCGCGGGTCATACGGTTCCTGCACCGGCAGATTGATCGGCGGCAGCAGGCGTTTTTTGAAGAACGGATCCTGGTAGTAGAAAATCTTTTTGCATTTAATCGGCGAGAAGGATTCGACGAGGATGATTTGTTCGTCACGCGGGAGCTGGATGACTTCCTGCGGCAGGAGCAGCGCGCGCTGGGTTTCCGACACTTGCATGGTGCGCGAGCCGGGGTTGAAATCGACGAATTTCGGTTTGTTGTGCGATTCCTGCGTCGCGGTTTTGTTGCCCACCAGCTGGCTAATCATGTTCGCGGTTTCGATGTTGTTCGCCGAGAAGGTGACGCGGTAGTAGGAGTTCGACAGGAAGCTGTTCATGCCTGCTTCTTCGTAGATGCCTTTGAGCTGCTGCGTATCCTGAACGATGAGGAAGAGCTTGACGCGGAAGCCGCGGAAATAGGCGATACCGATCTGGAATTGCGGCATTTCACCTAAGCTTGGGAACTCATCCAGCATGAACATGACGCCGTGGGGTTCGTCCTTTTTCGGCATATGGCGGGTGAGGAAGTCCGTCGCCTGTTGGTAGAAGACTTTGAGCAACGGTTCGAGGCGTTGCAAGTTGTCTGGCGTGACGCCGACATAGATGCTGGTTTTACGTTTTTTCAGGGTCTGCAGGTCGAAATCGGACGACGCAGTGGTGGTGTCGATGAGTGGGTTCGCCCAAAGTTCAAGCGCGGAGTTGAGGGTGGAGACGACGCCCGAGCGTTCCTTATCGGCTTTTTGCAAAAACGCCGCGATGTTCATGTAGGAAACCGGGTGGATTTTCCCGCCGATGGTATCGAGCACGACGGCGAGGTTATAGACCACATCGTCCGATCGCATGGTGCGCACGACTTCGCCGAAGCTCGTCACTTTTTCCGGCACGGCGCACAGATAAAGGATGATGCCGAGCATTAGCGAGCGGGCTTCGTTCTGCCAGAATTCCTGCTCGGGCAGCACGAGGTTGCAGATTTTCTGCACGTCATCCACCATCTGGCCGGGTTTGTCGGAGATCCAATCGAGCGGGTTGTAGCAATGCGAGATTCCGTTCGGGTCGGCGGGGTTCCAGACATAACATGGCTGGCCGAGTTTTTTGTTGCGGTAGCCGCTCGTCAATTCATAGTTCTCGAGTTTGATGTCGTGACAAATCACCGATTCTTCCCAGAAGAGCAGGTTCGGAATTACGAAGCCCACACCCTTACCGGAGCCGGTTGGCGCGAAGAGCAGCACGTGCTGGAAATCATCCGCAATTAGGTAATTGTCGCGTCCGGTTCGGCCCAAGAGTAGGCCCTTTTTGGCGCGGAGTTTGGCGCGTTTGAGGTCAGACTCGCGCGCCCAACGTGCATCGCCGTGGATTTTTTCTTTTTTGCGATACGGGCGAAAATCCATCAGCGGTGCGCGCATCATGAATAGGCCGATGAGGCCAAGCAAGGTGCCTATCATCACCGGAGCATAAAAACGTAGGTTGAAGGCGCGTTTATATTGCGGGTATTGGCTGTAGTAATCGACATATTCCTTGAGGCCGGGAATATGCTGGCGCGTGCGGTAATCCGTGGTGCCGTAGATGGAACGGTAGAGCGACAGCGGATTCATGACACCCGAGTAGCTTTTGATGCGGGGTGCTGGCTGGCCTTGTAGCGTGTAGAGATAGCGGTGGGTGGTGACAAAGCCTGCCGCTGCACCGAAGTAAGCGGGAATCAACAATGTTCCGCCGACGACGATCAGCAGGAACAATTTGTTGAGTATCGCTTTGGTAAATTCAGGCATGGGGGGAGGTTACCGCGTTTGCATGCCGGGTTACAGCTTTTTTTGTTTAATGGATTGGTTAATTTCCGCTGCCTGGGTTGAAATAAATCTCGCTGACATAACGGCGGCCTTTTTCGCCGCGCTTCAGCTGAATGACGACTTGGATCACGGATTCGACATAGGCTTTGATCTGCTCGCGCGTGATGCCAAGGTCAGCCTGCATGATCATGAGGATGAGCTGCTCGATGGCGAGTGCCGGTGAATCGGCATGGATGGTGGCAATGGAACCCGGATGGCCGGTGTTTACTGCGCGTAAATACGAGAAGGCCTCAGCGCCGCGTAGCTCGCCGACAATGATGCGGTCCGGGCGCAGGCGCAGGCAGGCCTCGATCAATTCCTGTGTGGTCACTTTCGCGCGGCCCTGGCCGCCTTTGCTGACGATAAGATGCACACGGTTTTTGATATGCTCGATCATCACCTCGCGCGCATCCTCCACGGTGATGATGCGCTCTTCGTTTGGAAGTTCGGTGAGTGCGGCGTTGAGGAAGGTGGTTTTCCCGGTCGAGGTGCCGCCGGAAATGATGATGTTTTTTTTCAGCTTCACCGCTTGGCTGATGAATCCCTTCACATCGCCTTTGTCGTACAGCGCGCGCAGGATATCGTCCGCCGGATCATGGGTGCCAAGGCCGGTTTTGGTGTGCGAAAACGCGCCGAGCTGCTCGTAGGTATCGAGGTTCATCAGCAGCGCGGATTGTTTGCGGATGGAGAGTGCAATGCCGTTCTCCGCACAGGCGGGTGGAAACACGACTTGCACGCGGTAGCCTGCGGGAAGCGTGGCCGAAAGCAGCGGCTTTTCTTCCGAGATGGTTTGGCTGGTTGATTGCGCGATGAGATGCGCGAGCGAATGCAAATGCTCGTGCGTCAGCTGCGGGAGTGATTCAAACCGCATGACGCCGTGCTTCTCGACCCAGGCTTCGCCGGGGCGGTTGATGGAAATTTCCTGAATGCCTTCTTCGGCGAAGAGGGCGTTGAGTGGTTCGAGGAAGGTGTCGAGTGCGGTTAAGGACATGGTGCTAAGCGTGGTAAGAGTTTTAAGAGTGAGAAGGGTAAGATGGTGTGGTAGCGATGAGCGGCAAATAACGGGCCATTCCAGGTGAAAACGATATCATACTTTTAATACCCTTAACACTCTTATAACCCTTAACGCCTTCTCATCCGCTAATTAATAATCCGCGTGCCAGCAGCGTCTTCGGGGAAGACAAGATCTTTGTTCACGAAAACATTCACCGGCGTACCTTGATCAACCAGGATGGTGGGTTGCACATTGAGGAAGCGCTGGATGAACCCATCCGTGATCGAGCCAAGGCGGTTGAGCGCGTTGGTAGTGGCGGTGCTGGCTGCATCGCCCTGCGTTTGCGAACTGCCATCCGATGTGGTTGTTGTGGTGGTTTTACCGTCATTGATCTTGTCCGAACCGATGGCAAGCGCGATGTTCATAACGCTTGAGAGCAGCGAGCGAGCAAAGATTTCCTGGAATTTGGTATCAACCTGGCCGGTAACGCCAGCCTGGCCGATGCCATCGACCAAGGGTGAATTCAACATCACATCCACCCCATCCGGGCGAATGACGCGGGTCCAAACCACAAAGACGCGGGTCTGGCTTGGGGTAATGCTCGTGTTGTAGGTGCCGATTAGGCGTGAGCCTTTGGGAATGAGTGGGGTGGTGCCCGCTTCACCATACGTATCGCGGCTGACAATGGCGCGAATAGGGGCAGGTAAGTCGGTATTCAATGCCGATTCCATCGTCGCTTGAATAATGCGGCCCTGGGCAATCGTGCGGCGCAAATTGCCGATGCGGCCCGCTTCCACGCGCTCGGCTTTGGTAGTCGCTACATTGGCGGCAAACTGGCTGTTGGGGTCTGTCGGCGCAGCTGGAGTTGTGCTGTTGCCGGTGAGGCTAGCCAAGGCGCCACCACTGCCACCGCCACTATCGCTCACCAGCATGTTGGAGCGTAGGCGCGCTTGTACCTGAGCCTGTTCGGCACTTTGCTTTTCGGGCACGAGTGGGTTGATATTAAAATTCTTGGCTTCAGGAATGGCAATGGGTTCTGGCACCGGCGGCGCGGCAATCGGCACTTCGGCGACGATCGGGGTGGGTTCCGGCACCGGCAAGGGTGGCACATCGTTCGTTTTTTTGGCGATGGTGACGGGTGCCGGTTTATCGATCGGTTTGTCGTGCTTGCTACCGGAGAAAATGCTGTAAAGCAGGAACAGCACGATGAGACCCATGACGCCCAATACGGCGAAGGCTTTGCCTTTATTGGCGGCAACGCCGGGCGTGCCTTCCGAAAGTTGTTCTTCACCATTGCCATTGCCGTTTTCGAAGCCGGGACTGCTTAAGCTTGGGCCTGAATCGAACGGATTTTCCGGCGGTGTTGGAACATCAGCCATTACAGTACCCCGCCGGCTTCGTTATAGACTACGACTTGTTGCCCAGCTTGCTTCACATTGAAGCGTGGGGCGATGGCGTTCACCGCGACGAGTCCATCGCTCGTGAGATGGCTCGGCACATCAAGCGTTTCGCCTTTGGCGGTGATGATCGCGATTTGTGGGTTTGCACCTGGTGCGAATTTGAAGAAGGTGCTCTTGCCGTCATCGAAGATTTTGACGGGGGCGATCGCGTTCGGGCCGCTATAGGTGTAGTGGTAATTGAATTGCGGGACGGGGATGTTGCTGGCGACCGGAATGTTGCCGGTTGGCATCGGCGCGGCATTCGCACTGCGTGACGGCGCAGGAGGCATCAGGCCTGCGGCTGCATCCTCAGGGTAGAAGAAACGCACGACATAAGTCAGCTCTTCGCTGCCAAACACCGCATCTGCCGAGGAGGAGCGCAAGTCGAACTGGTAGGCGCGCATGTTGGTGACGACGGTCATGTTGGTATGGGCGTTTTCTTCCTGCGCGCGGATGAAGAGGCGGCGGCCAGCAGGGGTGATTTGCCAGCCGATGCGATCACCCACCGAAATGGTTTCGATGGTTTCTTTCGGCCCGAATTCGATGTTGCTTTGGTAGCCGTAATGGGTGGTGATATTGAACACCTCGTTGGCGTTATAGACCAAGGTTTTGATGCGGCTATCGGTGGTGATGGGTTGTGCGGCCATGGTGGGCAGTGCAAGCGCCATGACTGCCAGGCAGCCGAGCACAAACAATAACGGGCGTGGGGTGCGTGCCATCATTCAATCTCCGGCTGGATTTGGTAGGAGGTGACGGTGTAGCCAAGTGGGTTCAAGAGCTGCTCTTCTTCATCGAGTTTGAGGTCGGAATATTGGAACGTCACGGTTACGATCCAGAATTGCACTTTGTCGGCTTGGTTGGGCATACTCTCCGTGGTGGTGATGCGCGCTTGCAGAATTTTCGAGCCATCCGAAACTTCTTTGTCTTTACCGCGTTTTTCGGCCGGGTTGACGATTTCAATCATCGAACGGATTTTAACATCGCGTAGGCCATAGGTATTGAGGCGCTTGGCCAAGCTCTCATCGTTGGTGGGGTTGGCGATTTGGTAGAAGCGGCGATAAATATCGGAGCGGCTCATCAGCCGGATGATGTTGTAGTTGTAGCGCAGGATGTTGAAATTATACCCCTCGCGCAGGCGAATATACATGGTGGTGAAATAGCGGTCGATCGCTGGATTTGCTGCATATTCCTTGCGGGTGATAGGGATGATGCGCTGGGTGATGCCGGTTTTCTCATCGATCTGAATCAGATACGGATCGACCGATTTGAGTGGCGCCAAACGCAGCACCGCGAAGGCGGAAACGGCGGCAGCGAACAGTGAAACGCAGGCAATCAGGG
>JBEHYI010000054.1:0-10920 GCA_048498255.1 Pseudomonadota bacterium
AAACGCAGGCAATCAGGGCAAGCATATTGCGCTGGGTCAGCACATGTTGGTACTTATCCTGGTACCAATGTTTGGACCCGTCCGCTACTTCCTGCTGTTTTCGTTTAAACATGCACACACCGCGCCATTCGTGGCTCCACCCTCACGCGACAACTATATGTAGCGTTCATGAGATTGCAAGTGCTGGGGATAAGTTACCCCCACGCTTGGCGGCGCGCTTAAAGGCCGAAACGGTTGGGGTCTGCCGTCCAACGTTGGAAGGAATTGACGACACCGCGGCTTTCATCGCGCGGTGAATCCGAAAGTGTGGCACCGCTTGAACGTCGGCCTGTAACCATTGCCGAAAATCCTTCGCGTACGCCATCGAGGCCTTTGCTGATGGTGTTTTTGTTTTTCGGATCCCAATAGCCGTCATGGAAACCCGAGCCGAAATCCTGCAGGATCGATTCACCCGGCATGCGGGTTGAAGCACCGCCAAAATTCAGGCCGCCGCCTATTTGTGGTGCGTAGTTCGCGTTCAGGCCCGAGGCGAGTTTTTGTGCGAGGGATGGAATGAGCTGCAGCAATTGCTCGACGATCATGGCGAGCACGAGCAGCGGCAAGAGGCCGTAGGTCAGCAAGGTCAGCAAGCTTTTTGCCTGGTTGGTGGCTTCGGGTGACATAGCTTTGGTGGGTGAAATCAGCACGGGCGGATTGTCTTTACAGACCATCATGCCGCTCGTCATGTAATCGCCTTTGCCGTCCTTATCCTTGTGGTTGGTGGGCATATCCGGACAGGTGTGATCTTTCGCCGGACAGGCAACGGGGTCGATGATTTTGAAATCGCAGATGGTGCAGTAAGTCCAGGTGAAGCGCGCGGCAGTGACTTCCGGCGCTTCCTGCTTGCGCTTCGTGATATTGCCGACATTTTTGATGATGTTGTTCGCAATCACCGCTTTTTCTATCAGGATGACGAAGGCTAGAAAGCTAAACAACAGCACGACCTGCATGCTGAACGACACCAAGTAACCCAACCATCGATCGAACAAATTGGTGGTGAGTTTGAAGAGGTAAAACGTGAGGAAGAACGGCGAGAGCGTGAGCAGAAAAGCAATGCCGACGATCGCAAAAATATAGGCGAATACGGCGCGAAACAGCGACATTAGTACCCGTGCTACCAACAATATTGCGAGGTAGGCGATCATCGGGAAGACGGCAAGCATCAAGGCGACGACAGCGAAGATGGCGTTGTCGCAGTAATGTTCGTTATCCTTCGCGTTTTGTTGCCCGGTGACAAAGGTGAAGAGATTGCTCAGGAGTTTGTCGAGCTCGGCATAGACATCGCCTGCGCTATTGATGCCAGAGGTGTTGAGGACTTTGAGTGCAATGGTCGCTCCGTCGCTCATGGCGGCGAGGAAAAAACGGTAACCAAACCCGATCAGCAAATCGGCATTGGTGGCAAAACCTGCGATGAAAGCGAGCTTAAGGAGAAATTTGATCGCCTCTGGCCCGCGCGCGGGAATGACGCCGATGGTGAACAGCACGCCGTAGATGACGGTCGCGAGCGTGACCATGGCCCAAACGGCCGGGATCAAATTACTGATCATGCCGCAGAACATATGGCCGAGAATATTGCCCGAAAGCTGTTCGAAATTGCAAATCAGGAAGGAGAAGAAATGCTCTTTGCTGAGGGTGGTTGGGCAGCTGGGGCTTGAGACAAATAGCTGGCCGGTCGCAATCCCGCCCGAGCAGGTGAGGGTGCCAACGGTGGCATCATCCGCGAACGCGAGCGCATCCGGCGTGTTGAGAAGCACCGCCACCACGGCCAGGAGAAATGTAACAAGCGGGTAGCGGATGGCAATCTGCATTAGCCCACCACCTGTTTCTGACCCATCAGGCTTGCTAATAGATCGGCGGGGGATTGTTGCGGTGCGCGCGCTTTGCCGCTGAGGACAGTGAGGGTTGCAGGCGGCAAACTGCTGAGTGCGGCGCGGATGACGACGGCTTCGCTTCCACGTTTTTGCAAAATTTGGTGCGCGTTGCTGTCGATGTAGCTGAGTGCGCCAATTTCCTCCGGGCTTAAGCCAAAGCCCATGCTGTAGCCGAGCTCCGGGTTTTTATCCGGCAGTGCGAAGAGGGTTGCCGCTTTGCTGGTGAGCACCGAGCTATGCGGATAGGCGGCGCTTTGCTCGATCGCTTCGGTGCTAAGCATGAGCGCTGCATTGTTTTGGCTCAAATAATCGCACCAGCCGCTGATGCGGGCACTGAAGAGCGGGGTATCAAGCAGGGTGAAGCCTTCGTTCAACGCCAGCATGGTAGGGCGTGCGGGGTTGATGGCGCTGGTCAAGCGGTGCAGTATATAGGCCATGAGTGGGGCGCGGGTGACGGGATCGGCGATGAAGGGCGCGACGTTCCAATGGGTGAGGTTCCCAACCGCGAAATTATCCTCCGGCATGTCGAACAATTCGCCGAACGGGCCGCCCGCGGCGAAACGTTGGATAGCGCTGGCGATCAGCGGATCGGCCTCGCGCATGAAGGCGACGAGCATGCCCATGCGGCGATTGGCGCGCGGCTGGGCGAGCATATGGTCGACCGCCATTTGGAAAAAGCTGAGCGTGCTTTGGTTAAGCTGGGTGCCGGTCGGGTCGATGAGGGTCGAGACCCAGAGCGCCAGGAACTCGCGGTTAGCAGGGGTTTCCGGTAGCAAAAAGGGATTGAATTTGCACGCTGGCGTGCCCGGTGTGAGGGTGATGCCGCCCATCGCCTCGATGAAATTTTTACCGCGGCCGGAGCCATCGACATACCAGAGATTCAGCGGCAATTTGCGCGCCTGGGCGAGCAGGAAATGGGTGAAGCTGGTGCGACCCGTGCCCGGTTTGCCGAGGATGATGGTATGCGCCGAATGCTGGCGGTGGAAATTGAAATAATAGGGTGTGTCTTGCACGGTGGTGAAAATGGTGACCGGCGGCCCCCACGCTGAACCGGTGGCGTTGCCCATGGGCGCGGCCTGCAAATTGACGAAGCCGGCGAGGTGGTCCGTATCCACCGAATGTTTGCGGGTGATGAAGGTGAAATTCGCCGGTAGTTGCGACCAGTAACATTCCTCGAAGCGCAAATCCTCGCGCACCACTAACATGCCGAGGCGATTGAGGGCGCGTTGCACCATGCGCACATTGCTCTCGAGCTGGTTGACGCCCGGGGCGATGAGGAAAATGCTGGTTTGTTGTTCGCCAAAGGCTTTGGATGTATCGCCCGGCTGCAGCAAACGGTCGATCTCCATCCATTTTGCGAGCTCGCGATCGCCGCTATATTGTAGGTAGCGTGCTTGCTTTTCGTAGGCGTCGCGCGCGGTGTCTTCGCCGGTGAAATCGAAACATTGGCTGATAATGAGTTCGCATGGAATTTCGAGAAATTTATCGATGCCGGATAAGGTGGATTCTTTGTATTCTTTCAAGGTAAGGATCGCAGCGAAGCGTCGGATACCCTCGGCCGTTCGCACTTCCATGGCGTTGAAGCCGAAAGTGATTTCACCGCTGGTGAGCACCTGCGAGAGGTCGCGCTCGGGCACGGGCATTGGGCGCTCTTCGAGGTTGATGAGCTTTTCCAAAAACTCGAGTTGCTCGCTGTAGAAAATCCCATCGCGCTCGACCATCGTTAGCAAGCGTGGCCCGAAGGGTTTCAAGCGATCCATAATGCTGCGCGTAACGCTTGCGAGTTCGTGCAGAGCGGTTTCCATCTGCTCGCGCCGTGCGAAAGCATCGCGCTTGGGCAATAAGCTTTGCAGCAGCACGTTTTTATCTTTCAGGCTGACGCTGCTGCTCGCGCGCACAATCGTGACGTAAAGCTCGTTGGTATAGGAGACGGAGCTCGATTGCATGCTGCGCCAGGCTTCGTCGATTTTGCCGCTGAAGGGATCGGGATAATGGGCGCGGGGCAGGCCTTGCTGCTTGCGGCGCAAGGTATGCAGCCAAATGGCGTAGCTGTCGCTTGGAATGGTTTGCTTGATGGCTGTGCGCAAGGCGCTGCGCAAATCGCTATGGGTTTGGGTGTCGTAGCCCAGGCCGGTAATTTTAATGGTTTGGAGCAGCTCGCCGTCTTTGGTGGCGATGCTGGAAGGATCAAACAGGCAGGCATAGGGAACGAAGTCGGACTCGATTACATCGTCGGCAATATCGTCCAGCACCTCAAGCTCTTTGCTGGTGAGGTCCTTCTTGTTTGGGCGACGACGTGCGGAAGTTTTCGAAGACACTCTGGTACCCACTCTATGGTTGCGGCACAAGCAACGCAACTGATCGGCGCCTGTTTGCGGCACAAGCGGGCCTAAGCCCTAGGCTTGGTTAGGCAAGGAGCGCTACCGATGAGGGCAGCGCTCCTTTAGATTTCTAACAGACCGATGCGTTGTCCGAAAGGGCATTAACAATCGTGTCAGCGCCGAAGATGACAGCAACGCCCAGGCCAACGATGATCGCCATACCCCAGGATACTTTGCCCATCAGCGCACCGATACCGATCACGATGATGGCAAGTGTTGCAATGCCGGCACCGACCGGGCCGTTGAACCAGCCAACGACGTTACACAGCGTGTCGGCAATCGCGCTCGGATCCGACGAGTTGCTTGCAGCCAGCGCATCCATCGGCAGCAGCATGATCGCGTAGGTGGCGATGAGTGCCCAAGCCAGCGACATCATATGGTTGGTGCTCAAAGTTAGTTTCATAAGTACTCCTCAGATTGTTTTTTGTAGTTAGGTGTGACGGGTCTAGATTAAACAGAAGCTTTGGAACGTTAGTAAACAGTATCACAGAATTGTTACAATTTTATTACAATTTTATGACAATTGTCACCAAAACGTCACAATTATTACTTACGCGCAGGCCAAATATGGCAGGGATTGGTTTAAAGTTCGTTAAGGCGGCGTATCGTTTAATCTAATGAAATATATTGGTTATTGCCGATGTTTTTTGCCAACGTCTGGCGCAGGAATCGTTGATTTGGCGCCAAATTATTAATAAAATTCTATCTATATTTATTAATAAATGAGTGCCTGTGTGGGTAGCGATTCGCTGTGTTCTCGGCGCTCTTTTTTGCTGGTGGATGAGTACTAATTTCGACTCGCTATCGCAGGCCCCGTCGATTATGAAAGCGCATCGAACCATCCTTTCTGGAGCTATGTATGACGGATCTGATCGCAAAACTTAAAGAAATGGGCATTGTTTTGCCGGAAGTCAGTTTACCCGCGGCGAATTACGTGCCGTGCAATATCAGCGGCAATATTTTGTATGTTTCCGGCCAGCTGCCGATGAAGGATGGCAAGCCGCAATTTATCGGCAAGGTGGGGCGCGAATTCAGCATCGAAGAAGGGCAGGAATGCGCGAAGCTTTGCACGATCAATATTCTGGCGCATACCGCGAAAATTCTGGGTGGGGATTTAAGCCGCGTGAAGAAGTTGATTCGCCTGGGTGTGTTCGTCAACGCGCCGGATGATTTTACGGATCATCCGAAGGTCGCGAACGGTGCGTCGGACATGATGGTGAATCTGATGGGCGATGCGGGCAAGCATGCGCGCTTCGCGGTCGGCGTTTCGGGCCTGCCGTTTGGCGTCGCGGTGGAAGTCGATGCCACGTTCGAGCTTACGGCCTAACCATGGCGACGGTGAAAGAGGCGCTCGAAGCGGTGCATCAGTCGTTGAACGACAATAATGCCGGGCTCGATGGCGCGATTGCGACCCTCAAGGCGGCGCTGGAGTCGGCGGGTGAGAAATCCGTGACGATGGACAAGACGCGCCTGCCGAATAACAGCCGCCCGGGCCGCAAAATGCTGCAGACCTATTTCAAGAAGCGCGGTGTGGTGGTGGAATTCGCGGAAAGCGCGGCATGAAGTATTGGCTGTTCAAATCCGAACCTTCCGTGTGGGGTTGGGGTGCCCAGGTGAAAGCCGGTGCAAAGGGCACGCATTGGAACGGGGTGCGCAACCACCTCGCCAAGCAGCAGATGATGGCGATGTCACGCGGCGATCTCGGGTTTTTCTACCATTCGAATGAGGGCAAGGAGATTGTCGGCATTGTCGAGGTAATCCGCGAATTTTACCCCGACCCGAGCGATGAAAAAGGCCAGTTCGGCATGGTGGATGTGAAGGCGGTGAAGCCGCTCAAAAAGCCTGTGACGCTGGCGGATGTGAAGGCGACCAAGGCGCTTGCGAACATGTCGCTCGTGACGAGCGCGCGGCTTTCGGTGCAGCCGGTGACGGCCAAGGAATGGGCTCTGATTTGCACGATGGGTGGCGTGGGTTAGGCCGCGATCTTCATGGAATTGTCATACACATAGACCTCGAGAACAGCTAGCTTCAATGCTGCTAGGAGCTATGGATCAGACAGAAAACATCAAAGTATACGAGCTGGCTGTCTTACGCGAGGCATTCGGCAAAATTTACACGGGTGAACCTCTGCTCGACGATCCTTCTGTAACGGATGACATCAAGCTCGTGGATGCGCAAGGTCTGCATGCATCATGTCGGGAAGTTGCGTTCAGTATTATGCGCAATATGGCGTTTGCCATTGATCACCGCGATCCATCCCTTTTGCAAGTGGTGCCACAATTTCCTCGGTTGACCGATGTGGACCGCATCATCACGAATGGTCTTGTGTTTATGTGGCTCGATCAATGTTACAATGCGGCGCTTGAGAATGAGGAGTCTTTGGGAGATGCAGTAGAAAATCTCATCAAGGAAAAAGGCGGCGTTGGGCAACAAGCCGGTTTTACACGGTATCAGTAACTAACTCCTCGCCAGCATCGGGCTATTCGCCGCAAGACCGGTGATGAGGCCAACCGCGAGCCACACCTCGCCGCGCAGGTTCGTGACGACGAGATGCACCGAATAGTTCGCGCAATAAAGCCCAAGTGCGATGAGCAAGATACCGACCGCGCCATGGGCGAGTTTGTGGGTGAGGCGCGGCGTGCGTAAGCAGTGCCAGATTTCCTCGCCCGCGCGGTAAGCCGCGGCGGAGAGGACAAGGATCGCCAGCGTGGCGTAAAGCTGGCGGTGCATTACCTCAACCGCGAGCGCGACGGCAGTGGCGAGGGCGTAGAGGGAGGTGAGGAGCACGCGTTACGCCGCTTTTTTCGCCAGCGCTACGGTAAACGGCGCTTCGGTTTTCGCGGTGATTTCTTCAAGCGTTACGCCGGTGGCGAGTTCGATGAGGCTCATGCCTGCCGGGGTGATTTCGAACACGCCCATATCCGTGATGATGAGGTCCGCGACCGCGATGCCGGTGATGGGCAGTGAGCATTCTTTCACCAGCTTCGCGGTGCCGTCTTTCGCGTTATGTTCCATGATGACGACGACGCGTTTGACCCCAGCAACGAGGTCCATCGCCCCGCCCATGCCTTTGACCATTTTGCCCGGCACCATCCAGTTCGCGAGGTCACCACGCGCGTTGACTTGCAGTGCGCCTAAAATGGTGAGGTCGACATGGCCGCCGCGGATCATGGCGAAGCTCATGGCGCTGTCGAAAAAGACGCTTTCGGGCAGCTCCGAGATGGTTTGTTTCCCGGCATTGATGAGGTCCGGGTCCTCACTCCCTTCGATCGGGAAGGGGCCCATGCCGAGCATGCCGTTTTCCGATTGCAAGGTGACATGCATGCCGCTTGGGATGTGGTTCGCGACCAGGGTCGGGATGCCGATGCCGAGGTTCACGTAAAACCCGTCGCGTAGTTCTTTCGCGGCGCGCATTGCCATATCGTCACGGTTCCAGGCCATTTTTTACCTCATTGGTAGGATATTAGGCATGAATTTAGCACCCGGGTGGGCGAAGTAAAGCGGGGAATCTTCACTAAAATGTCACATTAGAGAATGTGTAAATCGATTATGCTAAGGCATCAAAAACGCATGGAGTTGAAAGATGGCGGACAGATTCATTATCAAGTGCGAAGAAGTGCGCCCGTCAGATAACAGCGTGAACGCGTTCATTCAGGCGAGTAATGAAGAGTACCGGAATGTACTTGCGGTCAGTAAGATTCGCGACATCGCTATCCAAAATGGATTCGACCCGGTGTGTAATAATCGCCGCACTGACTTTGATGCAGAAGTGGTGAGAGGTGGCGCGACGATGCCAACTATACAGGCATTTGTTAATGCGCATACCGGTGAGCGCTTGACGCAAACGCAGCAGCGGCAATTGGATGATCTGGTCGATGAAGCGCGGTTCACGCTTAAACGTCAGCTCCAATCCATGCATGATGAAATCAAGCAGCAGACCGGCAAGGAACTGACGATAACCGTCGATAAGCCCCGCGTACGTTAGTTTCTGAACCTTAGAAAAACAAAACCCCGACCGTTAAGCCGGGGTTTTTTATTGCAGCGATGAAAGCGAATTACTTCGCTTCAGCCGGTGCTTCTGCAGCGGGTGCAGCTTTCGCAGCGGCTTTATGCTTTTTGTGTGCTTTTTTCACGTGTTTGGCCTTTTTCTCCGGTGCTTTTTTCATTGCAACATCCGCAGCCGGTGCTTCCGCCGGGGCAACTGCTACCGGCTGGTTGCCTTCGGTGGTGACGGCTTTGCCGGACGAATCCACAAGGCCCGAAGCCGGAACAGCAGCGGTTTTGTGGTTGTTCGCGAATGCTGGGGCAGCAATGGCGAGGGAAACGAGGGTCGTGATGAGAAGTTTTTTCATGTTAAGCGGCCTTTCTGGTTGTGCGTTGTTCAATACGTTTTTCAAAATGCGTCCCTTGATAAATGCGCTGGACGAAAATGCCCGGCGTGTGGATGTCATCCGCCGGTAAATCGCCAATTTCGACCAGTTCTTCTACTTCGGCGACGGTAATCTTACCCGCCATCGCCATCATCGGGTTAAAATTGCGGGCGGTTTTGCGGAAAATGAGGTTCCCCGCTTTATCGCCCTTCCAGGCTTTCACGATCGCTAAATCCGCCGTGAGGCCGGTTTCCATGACGTAGGTTTCGCCATTGAATTCGCGCAGTTCTTTGCCATCCGCCACAATGGTGCCCACCCCGGTTTTGGTGAAAAAGGCCGGAATACCCGCCCCGCCAGCGCGGATGCGTTCGGCGAGCGTGCCTTGGGGGTTGAATTCGATGGCGAGTTCACCGTTAAGGTACTGGGTTTCGAAGGTTTTATTCTCGCCCACGTAGGAGCTGATCATTTTTTTGATCTGGCGGTCTTTGAGCAGGACGCCGAGGCCAAACTCATCGATGCCGCAATTGTTCGAGATAATGGTCAAGCCCTTGATGCCCGAGGCTTTGAGCTCCGCAATCGAATGTTCGGGGATGCCGCAGAGGCCGAACCCGCCGGACATGATGGTCATGCCATCGCGCAGAATACCGCTCAAGGCAGCCTTCGCATCCGCATAGACTTTGCTGGGGGTGGCGGTGCCGGTCATGTGTTGCTCCTCAGTCGATCCTTATGAAAATACGTTGTACAAGAGTGGGTAAACACGTCAAGCGCTGGAAAGGGCCGCCTGAACCACCTAAGTTTGTTATTGAAATCACGGGTGAATTAGTAGTATGTTAATAAAACGTTAACTTTTGTGGCAAATACTATTAAAGGGTGGCGGGCGTGCAGGTATCTCAACAGACGGTCGGATCGGCCATGAATATTACGAAGGAAGATATTGAGCTCTTGGTGCGCGAGCCCTCGGCCCCGATGCGCATGCGCATTTGTGAGAAAATCTCCGGCGGGTATAATTCGGGCCTTTATTCCGAGAGCGAACACCGCCTCGCCAACGAAATTTTCCGCCTGCTGCTGAAAGATACGGAAATGAAAGTGCGCCTGATGATGGCGGACGCGCTGAAGGATAACATGCAGGTGCCGCATGATATTATCTGGGCGCTGGCGAATGACCGGCATGAAATCGCCGTGCCGATTTTGCAATATTCCCATGTGCTGAGCGAAGAGGATCTGATCGCGATTGTGCAAGCGACGCGTGAGCACCCGAAGCTGAAGGCGATCGCGCGACGTGATTCGATTTCGCGGCCCTTGAGCCATGCGCTGATCGAGAAGGGCGACCATGAAATTACGCGCGAATTGCTGAGCAACAAGGGTGCCTCCATTGCCGAGACGAGCATGGATGCGGTGCTTGAGGAATTCGCCTCCGAGCAATCGGTGCTTGAGGAATTGGTGCTGCGCGGGGGGTTGCCCTATCATTTCGCGGAGAAGTTATTCTCAAGCGTTTCCGACACGCTGAAAAAACAGCTGACGCGCAAATATAAAATGAACCAGCATGTGGTGGAAGAGGCGAGCGTGAGCGCGCGCGAAACTGCGATGCTGCAATTTATTTCGCCGTGGATGAGCCAGCATGACATCAACCATCTGGTGAATGAAATGCACCGTAATAATCGCCTGACCGATTCGGTGATTATTCGCTCGCTGTGTATTGGCGATTTGCGGTTTTTCGAAACGGCGATTGCAAAACGCGTCGGCATTCCGGTGAGCAATGCGCGCATTCTGCTCATTGATCCGGGCCCACTGGGCTTCAAGGCGTTGTATGATTCTTCCGGCCTGCCGGCTTCGTTTTATGAGGCGATTCGGGTGATGCTGAAAATCGCGCTCGAGGAAACGCAATACGGCAATTACCGCACCAATGATTTCGGTGCGCAAATGGTTGGCAAAATTCGCGCGGGGGGGTATCATCAAACCATCGAGAATATGGAAACGTTACTGCAGATGGTAGGCCGCGCAATTCATGAACCCAAGCTCCACTAACCCGCCGGAAGCTTCGACGGATGTTATCCTCACCCCGATGGATGTGGAGCGCTTGCTACATGACGACTCGCCCGATTCGCGCGGGAGCGTGCTTGAAAAAATCGCGGTTAATTATAACGACGAGCATTTCCACGGCCGCGAGCGCGACATTGCCGAACAGGTGTTTCGCCTGCTGATGAAGGATGTGGGGTTGCGCGTGCGCGAGGCGCTCGCCGACCGCATCAAGGATAATGT
>JBEHYI010000055.1:0-10883 GCA_048498255.1 Pseudomonadota bacterium
TATCGATCTACGCCGACGCCCAGAGCGGATCGATGTGATACCACCCACCATCCGTATGGTGATATTCCGACCAATCCGCAGCATAAGTCACTTTCACCGAACTACCGAGCGTCGTCTTCACCGTGGTTGCCAAACTCATCAGCTGGCTCACCGCCGGAAACACGCCCGTGCTGCTGGTGATTTTCGTGAGATCCTTCATCTCGGTGCCAATCGCGAACGCATCGATCAACCCCACACCCAGCGTCGCATAGTGACTGATGAACGCATTATACCCGCGCGTTTTGGTGAAGAAGGTCGCCACATCGCTGGCAGCACCCGTCACATTCCCGCGCCACGGTTTGCCGCTAATATCCATCAGCATTTGCGGGTAGAGAAAAATCTTGAGGCCGCGCGCATGCAACTCCGTCAGCAGCCGCACCATGCTGCCATCATCCGGCGTGCCGCCATAGCGCAGCACACCCGCATCATTACCGATCTGCCGCGCGGTCGATCGCGTGAACCCCGCCACCTGCCAATCATCCGGCGTCGTCACCGTATTGGTCTGATACTCGACACATGGCCAAATTTCACACGTCGCAATATCCATCGTCGTGCCGAACCAATTCACCGCGACACCAACCCATTCAAGGTTTGGAAACGTCTCCTGCAGCTGATCAAGCGCCACCAGCACATTCGCTTTACCCTCCGCCGTGTGCAGATTCAGCGGCACCTGATAGCCGCTTTGCAGCACGCTGCCGCCCGCGCTACTGCCTGTCAGCTTATATTCTGCTTGCGTGTCATACACAAACTCGCCCGAGCCCGGCAGCAGCATCACCGACTTCACCAGCGACTCCACCGGCGCCGCGCCCACATCCACCTGCGACACGCGCCGCGTCACCTCGAACGAAAAGTTCGGAATGCGGTTGCCGAAACTTTCCATCGGAAAATCTTCGATCACAATATACGCCATGCCGCGATAGGCCGGCGTCGCGCCTACACCTTGGTAACTCTCGATCAGCGGGTCCGGCAATTGCGTCTCCGATCCCTTGTAAATCCGGTAGGTTCCCTGGCTCAAATCCAGCAATTTCGCATCTGCCCACACACGGTCGATGCGCGCGATCTCGCCCTCGCACACCGCAATCGCAAGCGTCACATAATAACTATACGTCGTACTCGAGCTGCTGGAAGACGACCCGCCGCCGCCACCTTTACCGCCGGTGCTCGTCGTCGTTGTCGTCGCCATTTCCCTAATCGGGCGCGACCAAATCACGTTCCCCGCAATTCGCACCGTGCCAAACACAATTGGAATCATCCGCCCATAAGTCGAGGTCTGCACCGATAATGTCTCAAGCCGCGCGCCCTCGTAATGGGTCTTGCTGCTACCGCCAACCGCACGGCCAAGCCCGCTGCCGATAAGGCTGCCCAACTGCGCACCAAACGGCAATCCGGTCGAAGCGCCAACCGCCGAGCCGATGGAAGAGAGTACAATCGATGCCATCTGCGTTTCCTTGTGTTGGGGTGAGAAAATTCAGCCCTGGCGTCACGCGCCAAGGGAGAAGAATAAAAATGAGTAAAATGCCGCTTTAGTTAAGTTGCGGCAGGCGATACGCCGCGTAAGTCTGCTGCCGCCACAACGCATCATAACGATGCTCAATCACCTTGCGCGCTGGTGCATAAGCATGGATCATCCCTAGCTCACCCTCTACCGGGTAATCCGTAAGCAGCGCGAGATGCTGCGGCGATCCGTCAATTTTCAGCAGCACAATATCCGCCTCGCGCCGCGCTGCGCTAGCGACGGGGATAAGATGCCGATCGAGTTTTTCCTTCAGCGCCACCACATCCGGCCGCGTGCCATAGCTCGGCACATCGAGCGCTGCAACACCCTCGCCGTCAAACGCGAGGCCAAGCGCCTGCGCCGTCACCATCAGTAACCCGAGGCAATCCACCCCCGCTACACTGCGCCCCTGATGGGTAAAGCGCACGCCAAGCCATTGGCGCGCGGAAGCGATCACCGCATCTGCTGTCGTCATATCTATTCCAATCAAAAAGGAGAGTTATTCGCTCGGCGCGTTCTTTTCCGGGCGGAAGCTGGTGCGCATCGCCGGGCGTGCAAAAAGTGGCCGCTGGCCAAGGCTTTTCGCATACCACCACACCACGGCGGCCATCGTCACAATCGCCATGCCGAACACCCAGATCATGGCGGCGGCGGTCGAATTCCCGCTCATGCCAATCGCCGTCGCCGAACCGAAAATCGCGATGGCAATAAAAAACCCAAGCGCCTGCCCCAGCAAAGTCGAAAACTGATGCACCCGTAGCGCCCGATATTCCCACTGGTGCCGGTGCTGCTGCTCGCGCTCGAACATCTCGATAATCCGCGTCGCCGAACCCGCCAGCACCGTGTCATACGCCTCGAGAATCTCCGGCGAGGGTAACCCGCCCTCCGGCGCTTTGCGCCCTTGCGATCGACGTGCGAAATTATCACTCATGGCCACGCTCCAAGCTCGATTCAATATCGCTGCGCACGCGCTTCGCATCCCCGCGGAACGCCTCATCCGCCGTGCGGTACGGGTAGCGGTAAAGCGGGCTCTCATGCACCCGAAGGCCCGACGACAATCCTTGCAATATATTCCAGATGATCATGCCGCCATCATGCGCAGGCTTGGAAGGCCTGGCAAGCATTCCGCGCATTTTTACGACAAACTACGCGTCGCGGAGGTCTCAAGTAGCTTATCGGTACCAGGTACATGCGGCTCCCCCCGAAAATTCACCGCATTGTTAAACCGGCTGATGCAGGTATCAAACTGCTTGTCGCACCCCGCGCTCACGGTGAAATTATCGCCCAGCGCAATCGCATTCGGCATCGGCAAAAACAGCCCGAACCGGCCATTCGCGAAATCCCGCACCTCCATGCTGAACCCCGCATTCGCGCCGCTCGTGAAATGCACCACCCCACCCGCGAAATAGTTATTCGCCTGGGTTTTACTACTATCCTTAAACGCAAACGCCGCCTCAAGCCCCGTCACACTGCCCGTGAAAGTATAGGTCGCTAAATTCACCCCACAGCGCGTATCTCCCAGTGCCGCACGGCATCCGGCCGTATAGACCTCGCCAATCGTCTGCTGCAACGCCGCGCTAAGCCCACGCACCTCGGCAACAAATTTGCCGCCTTGCAGCGTCACCTCGCCCAGCCAACCGGTTTTCAGCTTCAGCTTGCCCATCGTCGGGTCGGCGTAATTCACGAGGAATACAGAGATCTCCGCATGGTCATATTTCCCGCTCAAAATATCCGGCTCCGTAATCGCCGCCGAGCTCAGCAACCCATCGAACTCAAGGTTATCAACCGCGAGCCCCGCTTGCGACGAAACCGCGCTCGGGTTCATACTATCCGCCGCCGCATACACATGCCCATCGACGGTGATATCCTTGTCATGATCCGTAAAATACAGCGCCGCGCCATCCTTGCGCGTAATGCTCCAGCAGGTGGAAAGCGTCGTCACTTCCTGCGCGAGATGGGTCGCGAGTGCCGTTGGAATTGTTTGCATTATACCCTCACTTCAACGAGTGGAATATCCAGCCAGGAATGAATGCCATACGCATCGAGCGAAGCCGAAAGCCGATCCGCATCGAACCGCACCGGCACATCGAACTGATAACTCGCTGTCACCACCACGCCCGAAGCGGGCGCCGTTGTAAACGTCACCACCCCCGTCGTCGTATCCACACTCACCCCGCTCGATTGCAGCACCGCATTCTTATATACCTGCACACTGCCACTCACCGGCTTCGTAATCGTGCGCGTTTCCGTCACCGCGCCGCTGACATAATTCTTGATGAGCTGGAACTGCGTTTTCACGCCGTTACCGGTACCGAGCGATTCCCCCGTCGCCTGATAGTCCGTCCAATCCTTGAAACGGAAACCATACGCCCTGCCCTTACGCGCACGGAAAAACGCAATCAGCGCATCGAGCTGCGTTTTGGTTTTCACCCCATGCGCCACGTTATAGCGCGCGCGGGCCTCCACCCAATTCACGTTGCGCTGCTCGTAGCCGCTGCTCGCGATCACCACATCCGTTGCATATTCAGGCCCGCCGGACGACCCATACGAGATGTCCGTCGGAAATTGTGTTTCGACAAATCCCATAAAATTTCCTGTTCAAGGGTAAAATAAAAAAACCCGCACGAAGCGGGCTGGTAAAAATTATCTGCGATTAGATTACATCGCCTGCGAATTCATCGCCGGGTTATTCGCATTCGCCGCTTCACGCGCTTGCTCACGCGCCGCGAAGGAAACATTCGCACCCGCCGCACGCTGCGCCTGAATGCGCGCCGCGAACGAGCTGTTCGCATTGCCCACCGCATAGGCATTCGCCGTACTGTCGAGGTTCGGTTGCGTCGCGCCCAGTTCCTCCGCCGGCAAAATATCGTTCGCCACCGCGTAAGCCTCGCTCGTCACCGCATTCGCAAGCGCCGGGTAGGCCGCCATCACGCGCGCCTGCTCTTCTTCATTCATTTCCTGGAAGCCTTTTTTGCCGCCGCCAATATCGCGCTTAATCGCCGCCGAGAGATTCTTATCCTGCGACGCGCGCAGCAGGAAAATCATGTTCGGCGTCACCACCGTGCTTGGCTTAATGCCTTTGGCTCTCGCATCCTCCACGGTTTTTTGAATCGCTTCCACCAGCGCCTGCGGGTCCACTTCCTTACCGCTGATCGCGTTCGCAATCGCGCCGCCTGCAAGCCCGGCCGCAACAGGTGGTAGCAACGCCTTCGCCGCGCTCACCGTGCCGGAAATAATTTTCGCCGCATGCCCAACTTCAAGCGCGGTCTTGCCCACTTCCGCAACACCCGCCACCGCACTGCCCATTGGCACAAGCCCGGCCGCGGCAATACCGCCATTCACCAACAGCGATTCGTTATTCGCCTTATTCTCAACCTGCAGCGGCGCGCGGTACAATTTACCAATCGCCGGGTTAATGCTCGCTGCTAATTTAAATTCTTGAACTGTCGCCGAGCGACCTTCCGGAATATTCTTATTTCCGAGCGTTTGGTAAATCTGCTTAGTGTAAAATTTCGCACGATATTCGAGCTCGTCTTTCTTCACCACGCCGTTTTTCAAACGATCGATAATATGCGAACCAATCATCAGCGGCGTTTGCGCAGCCGCACCGAGTACGGGCAACCAGCCGATCGTCATGCCCGCCGTCAGGCTGAGAATACCCACGCCCACCGAAACCGCCGTCAGCGCGCCCAGCATCACTTTCGAACCGCCGCGCTTGGGCGCACTTCCCCAATGAAGCGCACCATTATTCGCCGTTCTTGCCATTGTCGCAGTTGTACTCATGCTAGAATTTTAGCATATCTAAGCTGAAGTATTATGAAGCTTTTGTGACAATCGTGGCCGATTTAAAAGCCGGCAGCACGCCCCTGATAGACCAGTTGCCCCATATGTTGGCTGTCATTCGCCGCCACGATATTGGAGGGTTTTTCCGCCCCAAACGTCACTTTCGAGCCCGGCAGGTTGATTTCGTGCGCAGCGGGCTTCTCAGCCTCCGTAACAGCCTGTTCTGGCTGGTTATCGTTCGCTGTCTGCTGTTTCGCCAGCGCTTCCTGCTTGGCGTTCACTTCCGCCGTCAGCTTGTTGAACGCCGCCGCATCCGCCAGCGTGTGGATCACCTGGCTACGCGTATAACCGCGATCCACCATCTCCTCGGCATCCGCCCTCGCCATGCGGCTATAAGTGCCGCCATGCTCCTTCGCAATCGGCAGGGCGGCCACTTCCTGCGTCACATCCGCAACCCGCTGCTCATGCGAGAGGGTAATCTCCCCCGCATCCGCTTTCTTGAGCTCCTGATCCGCCTTAATCAATCCGTCTTCCGGCACCAGATTCTCGAGCACCCCCGGCACCATTTGCGCCGCCATCATGCCCTCGGCCACACCAGCGCCACCACCAACGCCCCACATCGCGGAATCCGCTGCATCTGCAACAACCTGCAGGCCGGTCTTAACACCGCCATTCTTGTTGGAGGATTTCTCCGCCGATTCCACCGCTTTCAGGAAACCATTCGTATCGTTACCGCCAATTTCACGTTTCAAATCACCAAACGCCGCGTGGGTTTGCTTGGTTTCACCCTTGCGGGCCAGCCATACGCCCAGGCCGCCGGTCACCACCGCAGCACCCACCATCCAGCCAAAAAGCTTGGTGCGCCCAAGGCTCGATTTCAGCATGGTCTTCAACCCGCCGCCAATCGCGTTGGAGTAACCCTCGAGCGCATGCGCATTACCCGTCGCTTTCTCGAGCATCTTCGCCACTTCGCCCGCGCGACCTTTAATCGCGCCGGCGAACGTGCCCTTCTGCATATGCTTGGCGAGATCCGCGCTCACTTGCTTCAGGCCTTCCGCATTCGTGCCATGCCGTTCCATTTGGCTGACAATGCTGCTCAGCTCGTGGAATCCCGCATCCGCCTCGGCCTTACCAAATTTGAGAAACTTGCCGACCGATTGCAGAATGCCGGTTTTATCTGTCATCAACACCGTGCGCGCTGCGGCCATCGCATTTGCATGTTTCGTCGTCACCACCGCATGGCGCGATTTCATCACGCCCTCAAGCCAGCCATGTGCCTGCTTGCCAATCGAAGATTCGCCAATCGCATCCACCGCTTTGCCAACCGGACTGAACAGTTTTTGCATCCAGGTCGCTTGCTGACCCGACACATTCGCCACTGATTTCTCGGCTTTGGCTGCAAAAGCCTCCGCCATCTGCGCGATTTTCGGATTGACCGTCTTGTTCTTTTTTGCCGCAATTGCTGCGGCTTCTTCTGACACTTCCGCCACTTCCTTCGCGGCAGCCTTATAGAAATTCGCTTTAAGTGAAGATAATTCTCCAATGGGCGTCTCGCGCAGTGCCACCAGCCCCGACTTCAACCAGGCGCGCACACCGGCGCGAAATTCTTGGAAGCCCAGCTTGCCCAGAAAAAACCCAGCGATCATGCCACCGAATTCCAACTGTACCGGCATCAACGCGGCGGTTTTGATTCCTTGCAAACCCGCTGCCTGCTTTTGCTCCGCCGTTTGTACCGGTGCTTTTTGCTTCGCTACATCATTCGCCGCCGCAATGCTTTTCCCTGCATTTTCTGCACTCACCGGCACGTGCGCCTGTGGCGTCACATGTGGCTGCGCGTGCGACACTGGAGCGTGCACATGCGGCACCACTTTCGGCGCGACCGTCTCTAATCCAGCTGCAGAAAATCCTTGATCCATGCTACCAGAATAGCAAATCTGCGGGGCACGAAGTGTGAAGCTTTTATGACAATCCGGGGGTTAAAGCCCTGTTATTAGTCCCGGTATGCTTCGGCATCATGCGTGCCCGTGCGGCGATGCTCTTCCCGCCCAGCATGGCCCTCATGGCCGCGGTCATTCGCGGCATGATGGTTATCATTTGCTTCTTTTTCAACAGCTTGTTGACCGCGATGGATCAGCTTACCCAGATATTCGCGCTGTTGGCCAATATGCGGCACAATCGCGTTCGCAAGCAGATGCTCCACGCCATTATCGTTCGCCGGGCCATCCTTCAGCTCGTGCACCGCCTCAACCCCACGTTTTTCGATCAGCGCCGCGGCTTTGCGCAGATGTTCAATCTCGCCATGCGCCAGGCCATCTTTCTGCAGCTTCGCATCGCTCTCGGCATTCAAACCCAGCACCAAATCCGCAATCAAAGTGTCATAATGCTTCAGCGTCGTTTCGCGCACGGACTTAATCTCGTCCTTGCTCATGCCCACTTCGCTTAGGATCGAGTCATGGAACAACGCCGCGAATTTCGCTTTCTCATCGCCGTCAAGTTCCTTCAGCGCTTCTTTCAGCTGCTCGCGCGAGAATACGGCATCCTTGAAATATTCCGCCGGGTCGATATTCCCATAGCTCAGCTGCTTGGGCGCTTCTTTTGCGACCAGATCCTTCACTTCCGCAGGGGTCGCCAGCGCGCGGCCCTCTTTCTTGATAATATGCCCCTCACCCACCAGGCGAATCAGCGACATCGTGCTTAAGTCACCCTTGCGAATCGCCTCTGCCAGCGGCTTGATCGCCGCCGCCAAATCATCGCGCAGCGCCTCACGAATCTCCGTATGATTCGGGCTGATATCCGCCATCTCCTTCTGATGCTGGATACAAATCCGCATGAGATATTCCTCAAGCGAGTATTCTTCCGGCCGCGCTTTCGGGTTCTGGTAGCTTTTGGGCACCATGAACCCTTTAGCCTTCGGATTGCTGCCAACCTGATCCGCCAGCTCCGTAATCATCTCGAGTGCGGAGTATGGCTGCAGTTCGGTCGCCAGCTTATACTTGTTCGTTTCGTTAATCCGCGAGGAAATCTGCGGCAGCAGGGTTTGCACACCAGCCTTCAGCAGATCCGTGTTCTGATTCGCATGGCCATTCTCGTTTTCAGCCTTCGGCTGCTTGGCTGCCATTGCCTGCTTCAGGCTCTGTTCCGTGTGGGTCTCACGGTTGTTCCAAATACCCATGAGCGTCTTAGCATCGAACAATAAGCTACCGGAGTTCACCGCCAGCGACAGGAAGTTCGCCGTGTGTTTTGCATCCGCAATGCGGTTCATGCGCGCAACCTGCGCATCGATCACACTGTTTTTGCCGCGCGCAAAATGTAGCGCCGCAATGGAGTGATTGCCCTGAATATCATCGAGCACTGGCGCAATTTTGCGCGCCAACTCATTCTGATCCTTGAACTGGGTGTTAAACCCATCCCAGATCGGGCCGAAATACCCACCAACCTTCACCGCCACGGTGCTGCCAACCGTCGCTACCGCTGCTGCCGTTTTGATGTAAGGCTGCGGAATGCCGAGCTTCGGGCCGAATTTCTCAACCAGTCCAAAAACCTTCGGCCGCAAATTATTCGCCAGATAATCCGCACCAAGGTTGTAAAGACCATCCGCGATATCGACGATACCGGCATCCATCTCGATCAGGCCGAAGAGCTTCTTTGTCTTGCCGATCTCAGCCTTGCTCATCGCCTGAGCGCTTTTCTTAAACGCATCCTGCGCGAGACGATCCATTTCGCTACGGCCAAGGATGGGGTCATCCTTACGCGAATCGGTGCTATCTGTATCGTTTTGGCTCATGAATAAAACATTCCTTCACCCTGCAGTATAAGCGAACTGCCCCGCCCGTTGTGTGACAATTGCGTGAAGGTTTGGGCCCAAACTACCCCAAACTGTCACACAATCTTCACACTTCTAGGCCCTGTCTTTTAGTACTATCAGGGTAGGAGTATTATGGGATCACAAGCTACAGTTACCGGAAAAGACGTTCGAGATAAGCTTATCGCCGACGCCCCCGGCGTAGCACTTAACACATTGAAAGGCGTGCCTTTAGTTGGCTCTGTTTTTTCAGCGCTCGACGCATCCGCAGGCTTTAGCGACCAGATTGCAGAATCCGATGCCGTAAAAAATTTTCAAGAGCAGGCCCGCACCGCTATTAGCGAAGAAGGCAAAGGCAATTGGTTTACCGATTTAATTATCAAAGCTTGCGACAGCATTGCTAATCTTTGGAATAGCTTCATGAGCATGATCAATAAAGCGTTCAAACATGAAGAAACGCCGTATGCCAGCACGCTTCCGCCACCGCCTCGTACCCATACCGAACACGCCGCTGCACCGGATGTAACACCCCCCGGCCCAACACCCCCTGGTGTTAAACCAACCCAAGGCCAAGGCCGATGAGCACCGGCAGCGCAACCATCACCCAAGCGCCAGCATCCATGACCTGCCCCTTCGCCGGACGCGTCAATTTCGACTGGATGCGCGAAGAACTCAACAAACAGCGCGACACACAAAATAAGCCGCCGATTTCCGAGGAAACATGGCAGAACTGCACGTCGATCTGCCGCAATATCGTTACCAAGCATGAGGGCGGCGCACTCTTTGGTAACGATCTGACCTCAGGCATTCCCAGCATTCTATATGCGCTTTTTTCTGCGATCCAGAATCTGCTGGGCATGGGCTCAAGCAGCACTTCCGGTAATTTTCTTGCAAATATCAGCAGTGCCTTCGACCATAGCGGTGAAACCCTGAAAGCATTCAACGTCGATCAGGCGATGTTTGAAATCCACGAAAAACTCACTGACCTGAAAGGCGACTACGCGGAAATCGCCGATTTCATCACCAGCAAAGCGGTTGGCCATAACGTTCCCGTGCCGGATATGCCCGGCTCACTTTATAACCAGCTTGTCGCCACCCTCGACCAAACCAAACTCCCGGCCGATCTCAACACCAGCTTGGATGCCAACATCGCCCGCAGCAAAGCCAAAGCCGCTGCAGCCGCCACCCAGCTCGCCAGCACCGATACATCCAGCAACGATGGCCACGGCCTACCGGCTTCAGTGACGAAACCATTGACGGATACGCGCACGCCCGCCTAAGATGGCCGCATGCCAAAAAACATGAAATTCCACGCCATTGCGATCTCGGCCATCATCGTGGTCATCCTTTTTGTCTACAGCATCATGGGCCCGCAAGGCGTCGTTGATCCCAACCACCCCGTCCAACCTACCGACCGCTACATCCGCATCGCCAGCGCCAGCTGGGGCATGAATTGCATCCCCTTCATCGATGAGTTGGCGCGCAAGCAAGCTTCTACCCCCATCACCCAATCGGCGGATGGTACAGTCGTAAAGCCTCCGGCCATCATCATGCCAAAATTCAATAACGTGCTCGAAACGGTCCAAGCCCTTTGCGAAAAGCAGGTCACCTGCGACATTCCCGTCAGCGTCGAGACCCTTAAATTTGATCCCCTTACATCCTGCTACAAAAAGCTGACGGTCGGCTACCGTTGCTCCGACCTCGATCGCATGGCGGCAGGTGAAGCCAGCCAGAACCACAATCTATTGATCGACTGCACCATCA
>JBEHYI010000056.1:0-10615 GCA_048498255.1 Pseudomonadota bacterium
ACATCGCTGGGAGTTGCCCCTGCCCTCGCTTGCGGGCGCGCACCAGCTGCATAATGCCGCGCTCGCGAGCGTGCTGGTGCAAAACCTGCCGGGCTTCACTGTGAGTGCGGAAGCGATGGCAAAGGCGGTGGCGAACACCAGCTGGCCCGCACGTTTGCAGCTTCTGACGCGCGGCCCGTTGGTGGATGCCTGGCAAGGGCGCGTGATGCTGGATGGCGGCCACAACTTAAGCGCTGCGCACGCACTCGCCAGCTGGATGCAAGGGCAGGGTGGCGGCATGACGCTGATTTGGGGCATGATGCGCCGCAAGGATGCCGCGGCGTTCCTCGCCCCACTGAAGCCGTATGTCGCGCGCTGCATCACCGTGCCGATTGCGGGAAATGACAGCTACGGAGTCGAAGAACTCGCCGAAATTGCACGCGCTTCGGGCATTGCGCAGGTGATGGCCGCACCGGACCTTGCAGCCGCGCCTGGCCACCTAACTGCGGCATCTGGCACACTATTGGTGGCTGGCTCGCTGTTTCTGGCGGGGGAAGTGCTTAAAACCCATAGCTAATTCGTCGAAGCTTTGGTATATTTCGCTTCTATGAGGCCAGTCATGAAAACATCCGACGCGCAGAAACACCGCATCAACGAGCGGTTGAAGGATTATTGGCAACAGATTCGCCGCGGCAACGGCTTGCCGTTCGAGGCCGATGTCTCGATGGAAGCGCTGAAGGATATTTGGGATTATTGCTTTTTGGTGAGCGTGAAAGACGGCAAATTCTCCTACAGCTATCTCGGCGCGTCGCTGATTGAGGCGTATGGCGACGATGTGACGGGTAAGGAAATTACTGAAACGCTGCTTTACCCGCACCCGGAATCGCTGCTGAGCACCTTCCGCAAAGTGGCGCAAAGCGCCCAACCCGGCGATGACGAAAGCGCGTTCAAAAATTCACTCGGGGTGATGGTGAAATACCGCTCCTGCGTGCTGCCACTCGCCGCAGTGGGTCAGGAAAACAAGGTCGCATTTCTGCTTGGGGGCATGAAGTGGAAGGCGTATTAAATGACCAAGACACCTAGGGGAATGGAAGAAATTTCCATCCGTCGCGCGGTGATCGCGGATACGGATAAGGTTCGCTACCGGGTCTATTCCACACCAACCGATTTTGTCGCCGTGATTGCCGAAAGCGCGCTGATGGCGGTGAAAGTGGCGGGGGTCAGCAAGCCGCATAAAATCGTGCGTGATATGCCGACGAACGGTGTGTCGATCGAGGCCAAAAAAATGGCGGTGGTGACAGAAAATGCCGAACGTCAGACGCTGGCGGTAAAGCCGCATGAGCGCCCTAAACATATGAATGTGTCGGTTTCGGAATATGTGAAGCCGACGAGCCGTGAGCTGTTTTCGCCGATGAGCCTGGGCCAGCTGCGCAAAAGTGATCAGCGCGCGCGGATTCTACCGCCGGAAATGGTGAACGAAATTATCGAGCAGCATGCGAAGGCGCCGCCGCCACCGCCGATAGTGGAAGCCGCCGAACCCGCACCCTTACCGCCCCACACCGCGCAGCCGACGCAAGAGGAGAAACTGCTCGCTATGGCGCAGGATTTACCCTCCGGTAACGAGGTAGCGCTGATCGACGATAGCCCGCTAACCTCGGAAGAAATCGAGAAATTGCTCAATGGTTAAGCGCCTCTAGCGGTGGGAATGCTTGTTAATTCAATAAATACAATGTGGTTGCCTGCTCAGCCCTATGTGCTTCCAGCGCTACATCTATAACCACAAGTTGTTTATCGGTGATGGATAATACGCTTTAGGTTGTTTTTTCTGTACTGCTCAGCAAAGACTAATCGGCATGTCAGACATACTCGCACCCCTCGCTGTTTTGGACTTATCGGTTCTACGCACCTTCACGGATGGTGAGATCGAGGTCGAGCGCGAATTTGCCGAATTATTCGTTTCCGAATCCGAGGAGCAAATCCTTGCTCTTTCTGGCCAATGCACGGAAGGCGAGAATATCGCCTGGGCGGAAACGGCGCATAAATTGAAAGGCGTGGCCGCCACATTGGGCGCAGAAGCGCTACGTGAACTGTGCAGCCGCGCGCAGAAAATGCGCATTGCCACCCGCGCCGAGCGCGACGAAATGTTGCTAACAATCCGCGAATATTACGCGGCGGTATTACAAGAACTAAAAAATCTTCGACTGTTAGATTGATGGGTGGGCTATGAAAAAAGAACGGGGCAAAAATATTCTACTGATCGCGGATGATGATTTGTTTATTCGTAAAGTCATCAATAAAGGGCTCTCCGAGCTTGCGATCACTATCGAAGAAGTGACCGACGGTGACGCGGTGGTGGAGACCTATCGGCGCCTGATGCCGGATGTGCTGATCCTCGATATTCATTTGCCGGGTAAATCGGGGATTGATTTGATCGCGGAAATTCAAGCCTGCGATCCCGAAGCCTATATCGTCATGATCAGCGCTGATAGCACCACGGAAAATGTCAATTTAGTGCGTGGGCGCGGCATCAAGGGCTTCCTCACCAAACCCGTGGATAAGGCGCGCTTGCTGAAATTGGTGAACAGCTGCCCGACAGTGGTGTATCACGATCAGGTGTAGTTCTAACCACCCAGCTTCGCGAAATTCGCGGCGACGTAATCCTCACGGCGCGGGTGGAAAATATCGAGCACGAGGCAATCGGTTTGCGGCATGGCGGAATGGGCGGCGTGGGGTGGAATGAACACGACATCGCCGGGTTTCATCACATATTCGTGACCATCGACGGTAAGATCAAACGCGCCTTCGATGAGTTGCGTGATCTGTTCATGCAGATGCGCATGCGGCGGCAAGGCCGTGCCGGCGGTGATTTGCCAAAGGGAGAGGGTAGCAGTTTCGGTATGGATGAATTTCGCGCGATAGCCGTGGATGACATCGACCCAGGCGATGCTGTCCCAATCGCAGCGCATTACACGTCCAACGCTTCCTTGAACTTCTCGCCATATAAATCCGCCTGTTCGCGGATGAATTTGAAGCGCAGCTCGGGTTTTTTACCCATCAGCTGGTTCACGCGCTCGGCGGTTTCTTCGGTCTCATCTTCGACGATTTGCACTTTGAGGAGCGTGCGCTTTTTCGGATCCATCGTCGTTTCTTTGAGCTGGCCCGCGGTCATTTCGCCGAGACCTTTGAAGCGACCGATTTCGATTTTGCTTTTATGCTTCACCGCGAGTTGGGCAACGAGCTTGTCCTTATCCGCATCCGTCTGCGCATAATAGGTGATGCCGCCCGCGACGATGCGAAACAGCGGCGGCTGCGCGAGATAGAGATGACCGTGGGTGATGAGCTTCGGCATTTCCTGGTAGAAAAACGTCATCAGCAGCGAAGCGATATGCGCGCCATCGACATCCGCATCGGTCATGATCACGACTTTTTCGTAACGCAGATTGGCGATGTCGAACAGGCTGCCGGTGCTAACACCCATCGCCTGCATCAGGTCCGAAATCTCCTGGTTGCCGCGGATTTTTTCGATGGTGGCGCTCGCGACGTTGAGGATTTTACCGCGTAAGGGCAGCACGGCCTGCGTCTCGCGATCGCGCGCTTGCTTGGCGGAACCGCCTGCGGAGTCACCTTCCACCAAGAACAGCTCGGTGCCTTGCGGAATACTCCGCGTGCAATCCGCCAGCTTGCCCGGCAAACGCAGGCGCGAAGTCACGTTCTGGCGCTTGATATTTTTATCCGCCTTGCGGCGCAGGCGCTCTTCCGCCTTGAAAATGATGTAATCGAGCAGCGCATTACCCTGCGCCAAATCGCCCGAGAGGAAATGGTCGAACGGATCGCGCACGGCGTTTTCGACGAGGCGGGCCGCATCGGCGGTGACGAGTTTGCTTTTAGTTTGGCTTTGGAATTGCGGGTCCTTGATGAACAGCGAGAGGATGACCACCGCGCCTTGCATAATATCATCCGCCATGATGCTGGCGGCTTTTTTGTTTTTCGTCATGTCGCCGAATTGGCGCAAACCTTTGGTCAGAGCCGCGCGCAGGCCTTGTTCGTGCGTGCCGCCCTCGGCATTCGGAATCGTGTTACAGAAGAGGGAGCTGTGGCCTTTCGCCTCATCCGCCGGCCAGGCGATGGCCCATTCGACGCGGCCTTTGCCATCGGCGAGATCGGCGTCGCCGTAGAACGCATTCGCGACGAGTTTTTTATCGTCGAGCTCCTGCATGAGGTAGTCGTACAAACCGCCGGGGAAATGAATGGTGGCTTGCTGCGGAATTTTGCTATCTTCCGCCAGCAGCTCCGGCGCGCAGCTCCAACGCACTTCGACGCCGCGGAAGAGATACGCCTTCGCACGTACGAGCTTGTAAATTTTCTCCGGGCGGAACTTCGCTTTATTGCCGAAAATCTCCGGATCGGGATGGAATGTAACGGAGGTGCCGCGGCGGTTTTTCACCGCGCCGAGCTTTTGTAATTTGCTTAAGGGAGTGCCTTTCGAATAATCCTGCGCGTAAAGCTGCTGCTCGCGCGCGACTTCCACACGCAGTTCATCCGACAGCGCATTCACCACGGAAATACCGACGCCGTGCAGGCCGCCTGCGGTGTGGTAAACCTTATCGCTGAACTTCCCGCCCGCATGCAGCGTGGTGAGAATCACCTCAAGCGCCGAAGTCTTCGGGAATTTCGGGTGCGGGTCGACCGGAATGCCGCGGCCATTATCCGTAATGGTGATGCGATTGCCCGGCTGCAAATCCACCGTAATGAAGCTGGCATGCCCGGCGACCGCCTCATCCATCGCGTTGTCGAACACCTCGTTGATGAGGTGGTGCATCGCGGTTTCGTCGGACCCGCCGATATACATGCCCGGGCGGCGGCGCACAGGCTCGAGGCCTTCCAGCACCTCGATGGAATCGGCGGAGTAATTGCTGGCGACAGGCTTGGTTTTGGCGGCTTTGAACAGATCGGACATAGGGGAGGGAATATAACGGCTATTTTAAGCAGCGCAAGGGTTTCTGCGGGTTTATGCAGCGCGTGCAGCGGTGTGCTGGTGGCTGGGCGTTTCGGCCTGTTTCACAAAGCTCAAGCTCGGCGCGATGACTTGGCCAAACGGAATGGTCTGAACCGCGCCGTCCCGCTGGATTTGCAGGAAAAACTTATGCCCACCCGCGATTTCAGGGGTGAGGTGGAACGTCAGCGCGCCGTTGTCATACCCCACCGGGTGAATATGGCTGAAATGCTGGCCATCCGCACTGAACGCGGCGAGGTGGGCATAGGCACCCATGATGGGCTCGAGGTGGGTGAGGGGCTGGCCCGCACCGTCACGCAGCGTGATGGTGAGCATCGCCGCCGTGCCCGCGCGCAAGGGGGCGTCGCTGGTGATTTCGGCGCGCGCATCCCCCGCCGTCACGCGCGATTGCTGGCTGATATGGGCGGGAATGCTGTAACGCGCGCTGCTCGGAAGGTCGCACACAATGGGGGTGGATTGGTTCGCGCCATTCAGCGTTAGGTCGTTCCACATTTTATAGGGCGCGCCGGATTGCGGCGTGAATTGGCAGGTAAACAGGCCGCTCGCGGGGTCATACACGGGGTGCAGATGGTGATAATCATTCAATGAACTATCGACGATCATGGTGTGGATTTTTTTGGTGTGAATAGTCGCGAGATCATTCGGGGTGAGCGGTTTGCCTTGCGCATCCCGCAGACGGAAGCTGACTATGCATGCCTCACCGCTGCGCGTTGGCGTGGCGGAAACTAACTCGCAGCGGCAGGTTTCGGGGGTGATCTGGGAGTCCTTTTTGCCTGCCATAAACATTGCAAGCATCACTGGAAGAACGGCGCCTCCACAGGTGATGAGGTGCGGCAATACGGCCATCAGGCCGCTAAGCGCGCCCGTGCCCGCCGAACTATGGCCTGCCATGCTAAGTGCACCAAGGCTGTGTTCAGAGCTTAGCATGTAAGCTGCTTGATTCCCCCATTGTGTATTGAGGAGGTCTGCCAGAAATGTGATGCCTACGCTGATGCCTGTCAAAATACTGGGGAGCGAAATAAGAATGCTGGTGGCTAACGACACTGCACGGATAATTTTACTCCAATGAATTTTGTCGCTCGCTTGTTCGTGTTTTTCCACCCAGTTGGCAAGTAGCATTCCCCCAATGCCGATAGCCGCACTAGCGAGAATTGTCGTGAGAGCGCCTGCGGTCAGGGTAAGGCCGATACCGGGAATGACCACCTCAGCAGTGGAAGTCAGTGCGCTTCCCACGCCGGGAATCGATGCAATGCCTTTCTGTAATGCGCCGGCGATCCCGCTGCCGTAAAAACCTGGGGCAGTTTCGCCACCAATAAAACTCATCATCATGTGCGCCGTATGGGCGGTACCTATGCCTAAAATTGGTAGGACATAAGGCGCTAGAATTAATGCCCCAGCAGCCCCGGCGGCACCCAAAAGTAGGAAATGCCCAGTATGGTCTTCTACGTGCTGCGAGTGTTCTTCGATCATGAGCTGCGATGTGCGCCCGTGCGACCTTGCTGTAATGCTTGATTGCGTTGCACGGCACTGAGTACCTTATCCGCAAAATGAGAGTCAAATGTGCTATCAAAACGCTGAACGACCCTATCTTTCCGCCGATCATTTGGGTCCGTCACAAACACAAGCACCACATCCGGACTAAAGGCACTCAGATCATAGTGCTTTAAGAGTGCTTTCCCCAGCTTCGTTGCATCACTTGTGCTGTTCCCGCCGAGCGCTACAGTCGCAATTGGGTTGCCCGGAACATCATGCCCTTCAGAATCTTGAGGGATACGTGCGGAACGCCATGCATCGCCTAATTTTTCCGACTGATAATTGGTGTTGATATAGTCAACTCCAATCTTCTCGTTAAGTTTTCGGAGATTATCCAAATTATGTCTGCCGCTTACTTCCTCGGTTCCGCCACAGCCAGTGTTGGCGGTATATACCAACCGATAGCCACCCGCTGATTTTGCCGTAGCCACCAACTGAAACTGCGCAACGGCTTCGGCCACTTGGGTTTGCGCGGCGCTGCTTAAGGCGAGTTCGGGGGGCATGTGTCTCTCATCCAATCGGGTTTGCTTCGCTATAGCGCATGCATAGCGTAATTGTATGACAGTTTGATGACAGTTTTGCCTTAAGCGGCTTGATTTTCAGCCTTTGGCAGCAGGCCGACAATTTCATGCGCGATGCTGTTGGCGATGGCCAAACGCTCCTGCTCATCCGCCGTTTCCGCGGCGAGGAACAAGGTTTGGTCTGCGCGCAACTTAATGCGGGCCGGGTTTTTCGCGATATGATCGATCAGCGCCGGAGGGTTCTCGAATTTATTGTTGCGGAAGGCGAGGACGACGCCTTTCGGGCCGACATCGAGCCGCACAATTCCTGCGGATTTGCAGAGGATTTTGATGTTGAGTGTGGCCAGCAAATGCTCCACCTCAATCGGCAGCGCGCCGAAGCGATCCACCAACTCCGCGGCGAATTCCTCGAGCTCACGCGCGGTGGCGAGCGATGCGGCGCGGCGATAAAGCGACAGGCGCAGCGGGAGGTCTTCGATATAGGATTCCGGAATCAGCACCGACATACCGAGATTGATTTGCGGGCTCCAGCTATCGGGCGTTTCCTCGTCGCTGATCACGTGTTTGCGCCGCTTCATGTCGGCAATCGCTTCCTCGAGCATCGCTTGGTAAAGCTCGATGCCGACTTCTTTCACATGGCCGGATTGTTCTTCGCCGAGGAGATTGCCGAAGCCGCGAATATCCATGTCATGGCTCGCGAGTTGGAAGCCGGCGCCCAGTGTATCGAGCTGCTGCATCACCTCCAACCGGCGTTCCGCCTCACGCGTAAGCTTTTTACCGTGGGGCAAAGTGAGGTAGGCATAGGCACGGGTTTTGCTGCGGCCGACGCGCCCGCGCAGCTGGTAGAGCTGGCTCAAGCCAAACATATCCGCGCGGTCGATAATCATGGTGTTCGCGGTCGGGATATCGATGCCGGATTCGATGATGGTGGTGGAAAGCAGCACGTCATATTTGCCATCATAAAACGCGTTCATGGTTTTATCGAGCACGGTGGGCGCCATTTGCCCATGGGCGGCGACGATTTTTACCTCCGGCACCAGTTCCGCGAATTTCGCCTGCAATTCCGCCATATATTTCACACGCGGGGTGACGATAAATGTCTTCCCGCCGCGATGGTATTCGCGCAAAATCGCCTCGCGCAGCACCACCGGGTCATAGGGCATCACATAGGTGCGCACGGCGAGGCGGTCGACCGGCGGGGTGGTGATGAGCGACAGCTCGCGCACGCCGGAAAGCGAGAGCTGCAGCGTGCGCGGAATCGGCGTCGCCGACATGGTGAGCACATGCACGTTGGCCTTTAGCTGCTTCAGTTTTTCCTTCTGCGCGACGCCGAAACGCTGCTCCTCATCCACCACCAGCAGGCCGAGATTTTGGAATTGCACCCCGGCGGCGAGCAGCGCATGCGTGCCGATAACGATATCGATTTTGCCTTCCGGCAGCAGCTTTTTGGTGTCCTCGGCATCCTTGCTCGGTGTCATGCGCGAGAGCATGCGCACGGTGAAGGGCAGGCCGCGGAAACGCTCGGCGAAGGTGTGGTAATGCTGGCGCGCTAGCAGCGTGGTGGGGGCGATAACGGCGACTTGCTGGCCCGCACTTGCCGCAATAAACGCTGCGCGCAGGGCGACTTCCGTTTTGCCAAAACCAACATCGCCGCAGATGAGGCGATCCATCGCGTGGCCGGTATTCAAATCCTCGCGCACATCCTCGATGGCTTGGAGCTGGTCGTCGGTTTCGGTGTAGGGGAAACGGTCGATGAATTCGTCGTAAAGTCCGGCTTCGGCAGCGAGTGCGGGGGCTTTGATGCTGGCGCGCTCAGCGGCGACTTTGATGAGCGCTTCGGCGGCCATTTTGAGGCGTTTTTTGAGGGCGGATTTGCGCTTTTGCCAGGCCACGCCGCCGAGTTTATCGAGCGCGACTTCGCCTTCCGCGGTGCCGTAACGGCTGACGAGATCGATGTTTTCAACGGGTAAAAATAACTTATCGCCGCCGTCGTAAATCAGCTTCAGGCAATCATGGCGCGTGTCGTTGACTTCAAGCGTGATGAGCCCTTCGAACCGGCCGATGCCATGCTCGCGATGGACGATGAGTTCGCCCTCGATGAAGCTCGCCGCTTCGGCCAAAAATGCCTCGGACTTGCGCTTTTTCTTCTGCGTACGAATGATGCGCTCGCCGAACATATCCGCCTCGGTGAGGAGAATAAATTCCGGCGTGGTGAAGCCTTGTTCGATGGGGAGGACGGTGAGAAAAACATTAGCCTTATTAGTGGTCCCCGTCGGCGCGGCTGGCGTGCCCTCTCCCCCTGTGGGAGAGGGATGGGTGAGGGGGCGGTGAAGTGGTGCGCCAAACGGGTCAGCCCCCTCACCACTGCGGCTAAGCGCTCCTTCGGAGACGCTAAGCCTCGTTGCCTCTCCCACAAGGGGAGAGGCGGCCCCAGCGGCGCCGACACTGCCCAATTTCACCCCCAACATCTTCCCAATCCGGTCCGCACTGCCGCTGGAATTCGCGGCGAGGATAACGGGTAGCTCCGCACCGCGGATATAATCGAGGATCACGTCTTTCACATGCACGCCTTCCTCATGTCGGCGATTGAAAAGCTGTGGGCTGAGGCGAAGGCCAAGGCTGATCGCGCCTTTCGCGGCGAAGGGGGTGAGCACCATACGCGAGTGGGTGCGAAAGCGGTGGAGCAGTTTATCATGCGTCAGGAAAAGCTGCTCGGGCGGGATGGGGTTATACTGATTGCCGTCCTTCTTCTGGTGCAGTTTGCGCGCGCCGTAATAATCCTCAACGGCTTCGTAACGCTCATCCACCAAGGCTTGCAGGCGATGGTCGACGCTGAAAATCGCGCCGTCACAATAATCGGCCAAGCTGTCGAGGCGCTCATAAAACAGCGGCAGCCAATGCTCCATGCCCTGGTAGGTGCGCGCTTCGCTGATGGATTCGTAGAGCGGGTCGTCCTTCGTCACCGCGCCAAACATTTCAAGATAGCGCGTGCGGAAGCGCGAGATGGTTTCCGGCGTGAGAAGGATTTCATGCACCGCGCCGAGTTCCAGGCTTTCAATAGCGGCGTCGCTCACTTGCGTCAGCGGATCAAACCGGCGCAGGCTCTCGACCTCATCGCCAAACATATCGATGCGAATCGCGTCCTCATACCCCGCTGGGAAGAGATCGATCAACGAGCCGCGCACGGCGAATTCGCCCGCTTCCATCACCTTGCCGACGCGACTGTAACCGTTGGCGGCGAGGAATTCGAGCAACTTCTCACGGTTCAGTGCGTCGCCTTTTTGAATGCGGAAACGGCCTTTCGTGAATTGCTCACGCGGGGTGAAAAGCTGGGTGACGGCGTTAATGGTGGTGAGGAGAATGTAGGGCGAGGTTCGTGATTCGTGGTTCGCGATTCGTGGCGATAGCGGCGCGGCTGGCGTGCCCTCTCCCCTTGTGGGGGAGGGGTGGGTGAGGGGGCGATGAAGTTGTGCGCCAAACGGGTCAGCCCCCTCACCACTGCGGCTAAGCGCTCCTTCGGAGACGCTAAGCCTCGTTGCCTCTCCCACAAGGGGAGAGGCGGCCCCAG
>JBEHYI010000057.1:0-10553 GCA_048498255.1 Pseudomonadota bacterium
GTCTTGCGCGTGCTCGACGCGTACGACGACTTGGCGTCCCGCGTAGCACCCGACGCCCTCTCCGCCTTTATCGAGCGTGATGCGCATGGTGACCTCGCCAGCGTCACGCAGCGCTTGGGTGGTTACACGGTGGCGCTAAGTCCTGCTACCATCGGAACGGAAAGCAGTCCGACACAATGGGCATTGCAGCATCTGCTCTCCGATTGGGCGCGGCTTAACCCGGCGCTTGCGGGAAAGATGTTTGACCTGACACCAGAGGCGATCAGCCGCGAAGGATCGGAAGACTATAGTGCGATGCTGGCGCACCCATCCGTGCGGGCGAGTGGGTGCATCCGTCCCATCTCGCCGGATCTGATGGGTGTCGCGGGCGGCTTGCAGGTCGTCGATAAAATGCGCGCGCGCAACGATTCCTCGGTGCTGGTCGATAATGCGGTGGTGTCGCTGGGATGGGGATCGTTTGGGACGACGGCCTCGCCGTTCTATGGGTTGATGACGGCGCATCAATTGCTGGGGCAGCCGTTGACCCCGGTGCGTGCCGGGATGGATAAAGAAACACTTGTGGAGTTAACGGGTGCGATGGAACCGCAGCGCTTCAACGATGGTAAAGGCATTGCGCCGAGCTTATAGCGGATGCTAATCCGCCAATGGCACGGCGCGCGGTTTGCGCTGGCGGTTGCCCAAATACGCGCCGAGGACGACGAAGATCAGCCCGAAGACGATATGGATAGTGAGCGGTTCGCCGAGCGTTGGCACAGCGGCGATGGAGGCGAGGACGGGCACGCAGCTGGTGATCATCGCGAGGCGGGTGGCGCCGAGGAGCGCGACGGCGCGGGTGTAACAAATCATTTGGATGATCGCGACGATGAGGCCTTGGTAAATGCCGTAAAACATCAGTTGGGGCAGCGGCGTTTCGGCGATGTTTTTGGGCAGGAGCAGCGCGTAGGCCGGAAGGTAAATAATGGCGGCCAGCAGCGTGACGGCAATAGTCGCATCCATGGGCGGCAAGTTCCAGCGGCGCAGCAGCACGGTGTAGACCGCCCAGCAGAAGGAGGCGGCGAGGAGCAAACTATCGCCCAGAAGCGTGAGGCCGCTTTGGCCGAAGCTTTCCGCCGCCATGCTGATGACGCCGAGCGCGATGAGGGCGAGGCCTGCGAGGCGTTGGTGGCTCGGGCGTTCACCCGCGAGGAAATAGGCGATGACGGCGACGGCAAAGGGCAGGAAACCTTGCATCAAAATCGCGGCGTGGTTCGCGGGCGCGTGGCGGAAACCGTTAAAGGCAAGCAGCGTGAAACCGATGGCGCCGAAGAGGGTGAGCATGAGTTTTCGCCACTCGAAAATGCGCGTGCGGTGGCGGTACCAAAGCGGGAGGATGGTTACGCCTGCGACAATGTAGCGCAGCGCGATGACATCGTAAGCGGTGAGGGTGCTTTTGCCGCTGAAGCGCGAGACGAGGACGAAGCCACTCCAGATGATGATGACGGCGGCGGCGTAGAGATAGCCGCTGCGAATGTGGCGGGAATTTTCTGTCAGTGGGGTGGCCATAACGCGACCTATTTTTCGTCGAGCAGCGCCTTCAATTGGCGATGGATGAGACCGTTGGTGGCGAGCAGGCTGCCTTTGTCGTCGGTTACGGCAGGCGTACCATCCATAGCGGTGACCATGCCGTTTGCTTCCTTCACGATGAGGTTACCCGCGACCATGTCCCACGCGTTGAGGCGCTGGTACCACATGCCATCCAGCCGCCCGGCGGCGACGTAAGCAAGGTCGAGCGCGGCGGAGCCGGAGCAGCGCACGGTGGGGCCGTCGCTCACCACGCGGGTGAAAGCGGCGAGGGTTTTTTCGAAGCCGGTGCGGGTTTTGCGCGGGGCGGTGGTGGAGAGTAGCAATTCCTCGCGGCGGGTGGAGACGCGGATGCGCGCATTGTTGAGGAATGCGCCGTTGCCGAGCTCGGCGGTGAACATTTCGTCGTGGATCGGATCATACACAATGCCCGCGATGGTTTCCCACTCGCCCTTCGCGGTGAGGCGCTGGGCGGCAACGGAAATCGAGATATACGGGATCGCGTGGATGAAGTTGGTGGTGCCGTCGATGGGGTCGATGACGAAGCGGTGTTTTTTGTCGGGGCCCGCGATCACGCCGGATTCCTCGGTGAGGAAGCTGAATTTCGGGCGGGCGCGCTGCAGTTCCTCGATCAGGATTTTATCGGTGCGGATATCGGCGCTGGTGACGAAATTCGCGGCGCTTTTGCGCGAGATTTGCAGTTTCTCGATCTCGCCGAAATCGCGCACCACACCGCGCGCGGCTTTGCGCACAGCGGCGATCATCACGGTGAGAAGCGGGGATTGGGCCATAGCGAGCGTGTCTAGTGGGAAGGCGGGCCGGGTGCAAGCGATATCTTGGCATAATCGCGCTTGCCAGCTGGCCGTGCGCTTTGCTACAAACCAAGGCGCAAAAGACCATCAAAAACAACATCAAAAAGCATATATTATGGCACGATTCTCCGCACAAACGCTCATTTTTACCCGTAGTTTGCTTCTCACCGGTGTCTGCAGCCTTGCGTGGGTCGCTCCTGCGATGGCGCGCGATTTGGTGCCGGAAAAACCGAGCGTCGAGGTGAATCTCGGGGCGTTGAATGCTTTGCGTGAGAGCACCATGCCGGTGGTGCAGCCCGTGAAAGCGGTGCCTGCGCCTGTGCCGGTGAAGCATGGGAAGGTGGCGCCGGTTCCTGCACCGCAGCCAGCTCCTGTCGTTATGCCTGCGCCAGCACCTGTGGCGCAGCCGGTTCCTGCACCTGCTGCTGTCATTATGTCTGCTCCTGCACCGGTCGTGCCGCCAGCACCGGTGGTGCATGTCGCGCCTGCGCCGGTCGTTGTTCCGCCTGCGCCGCTGCCAGCGGCATTGCCGCCAGTGAAGCCTGCGGTGAAAGCGGTGCCTAAGCTCGAGCCATTGCCAGTGGAGGAAAAACCGCCGGTGGTAAAAACGCCAATCGAGAACCCCGCGCCGAAAGTGGTAGAAAAGCCTGTCGCCAAGCCTACGACGAAGGATGTGGGTGAGGCGTGGAAGCCGGATGCGTTGCCGCCAGTGGTGCCAGCGCCCAAGCCGGTGATTGAGCCGAAGGCGGAGGCGAAACCATCGCCTGCGAAATTGGCGAATGATGTGCCGCCGCTGCCTGCGGCCGTGCTGCCGCCCGCGAAAGCTGCGAAGATAGAAGCGCCGAAGGCTGCTGAAGCCGCGCCTGCTTTGCCGCCACTGCCTGCCAAATTGCCCGAGCCAGCAAAAGCGCCCAAGGTAAAGGATGCTGCGCCTGCGTTAGCGCCGTTGCCGGAAGTTCCGGCTGCGCCGAAAGAAGTAAAAGCTTCGCCCGCGAAGGGGATTTCAACCTCGCCGATGTTGGTGCCGGTGCCGGAGCCTACGAAGCCGGAGCTGCCGCCTTCGGTCGTGAACCGCATGGACAAAATGTTCAATACCGAGCCGAAGCAAGAAGGCATCGTCAAGGATGTGACGAAGGTGAAAAACACCCTCGAGGAGAAAAAAGCGGCGGATGCGGCGAAGCTTGAGGCGATGAAGAAAGATGCGCCGGTGCTGCCGCTGCCGCAAGTGGCGAAGCCGTCGCTGGTGGTGGAAGAAGTAAAGAAAGAAACGAAGGCGGAAGCGCCGAAATTGCCGGAGCCGGTGAAGCCGGTGGAGGCTGCGAAACCGGAAGCCATCAAACCGCCAGAGCCTTTGAAAGCTGCGGCACAGCCGCCCGTGCTGCCATTGCCGATGCCGGCGCTGCCTGTGAAGGCGGATGGGGCGAAACCGGTTGAGCCGGTGAAAGCGCCGGAGCCTGTGAAGGGAATTGCGGTGGAGAAACCTGCCGAGAAACTTCCGGAAAAATTGCCGCCAGCGGAATTGCCAGCAGTGAAAGCGGACGTGAAGCCGGTCACTTTGCCGAAGGCGGAAATTGCGCCGCTGCCGAAAATGGATGGCAAGGAAGCGCCGCCGAGTTTGCCGTTACCGCCGGAATTGCCGAAGCCGCCGGTCGCGGTGGATGCGAAGAAAGAGCCTGCGAAAGCGGAAGTAAAACCGGTGGAAGCAGTGAAGGTTGAGGCGGCAAAACCCGCTGCGCCGCCGCCCGCCTTGCCGGGCCTGCCGAAATTGCCGGAGCTGCCTGCGGCACCCGCAAAGCCTGCATTGCCGCCGCTGACGGCAATTACGGGCGACAAAGCGCCGAACTCGAAAGATATTCTGCAGCCGAAAGAGGCGATCGACGCGAAGCCGTTGATCGCTCCTGCTGCGCCAGTGGTCACACCGCCTGCATTACCGGGATTACCGAAATTGCCGGGTGCTCCGGCGGCGGGGAATGCGCTGCCAGGCTTGCCGCCATTGCCCGGTGCGCCGCTGCCAAAACCGGCAGAGGTGAAAGTGACGACGCCTGCGAGAGCGGCTGTTTCGGCACCTGTTTTGCCATTGCCCGCGCCTGCGAAAGTGGAAGCGGCACCGGCGAAACCGGCTGAGGTGAAAACGGAAGCAAAACCAGCCGATGCTCCGGCAAAACCTGCTGAGGGCAAGCCTGAGGCGAAAGCTGATACGAAGCCGGAAGCAAGCGCGGATGCCAAACCTGCCGAAGGGGCGAAGGCGGAAACGCCTGCTGCACCGAGTGCGGGGGATGGTAAGCTTTCAAAATCTATCAGCTATTCGAAGGCGAAAACGGATTTATCGGATGCGGCGAAATCGGACCTCGCGGGGATTGCGGATGCGGTGAAACAATCGCAAGGCTCGGTGCGGATTGTGGCTTATGCGGGTGGCACGGCGGAGGAAGCATCTGTGGCGAAACGTACGTCGCTTGCGCGGGCGCTGCAGATTCGTGCTTACTTGATTAGCAAGGGTGTGAATCAGCTGAATATCAGCGTGCAGGCGCTGGGGAATAAAGTGAGCGGTGCGGATGCCGAACGCGCGGATATTTTTGTAAAGTAGGTGCTTCGTCCCTTTCTTTCTGCGGTAATCATGTGCAGCACATGCATGATGCAACACGCATTTTCCAGCGGTTAGATTATTCAATGGCTTGACGATGTTGCAGTGTTACATCGGTTGCATTTGGTTGCATGCTGCGGCGCTGCTATTTTGCAAGGTAGCACGGTGCGTGTGTGCCGGGAAGTTGGTGGTGTGGGAGTGTGTGGCGAGCAAACACCCAGCGGAGAGGCGCCCTCACCACTGCGGCTAAGCGCTTGAGGCGCTAAGCCTCGTTGCCTCTCCCGGGGGGAGAGGCGGGAGCCAAGAATGTCCGCAGTAGCATGACTTCGTGGATTAAAGCGCTAAATCATACAGCACATCGCCGCGCTTGTAGCGCTGCTTTTGCTCGGGCGTCATTTCGATTTGGGTGAAGCCTTCGCTGCGGTAGAGCGTGTTGGCGGGGATGAGTTTGCTGCTGGTGAAAATCTTCAGCGTGTGGGCGCCTTTTTCACGCGCGCGGTCGCGGCAGTGGCGGAGTAGTTGGCGGGCGACGCCGTGGCCCCGTGCTTTTTCATCGACGCCGAGTTTGGTGAATTCGAACACGCCATCGCCGAAGGGGATGAGTGCGCAGGCGGCGATGACTTCGCCATTGAGGGCCGCGAACCATAACTCCCCGCCAGGTTCGATGATCATTTTTTGCGGGTTCGTGAGCACGAGATCGTCGAACGGTTCGACGGTGAAATACTGCTCGATCCAGGCGCGGTTGAGGCGGTCGAAGATGGGCGCGTGTTCGGGGGCGAAGGGGAGGATGGTGATGGTCATGGTTTTGCTTTCAGTTTGTCATTCCCGAGTTAGCGCCGTCCAAATGTTTTTTCAACATTTGGTAACGGTGCTTCATCGGGAATCCATCCCGGCGCCCGCTAAAGCTGGCCGGGATGACAGTTTCTATCGCGCTGGATTCCCGATGAAGCTTTGCAGCCAAAAACTGAAGGAGTTTTTGGGCAAAGCTAGCTCGGGAATGACAAGACCCTACTCATTAAACTGCAGCTCGGCGAGGCGCTTGTAGAGCGGGTTGGTTTCGAGCAGTTGGGCGTGGGTGCCGCTGGCTTCGATTTTGCCATCGTTGAGGACGATGATGCGGTCCGCATTGACGACGGTGGCGAGGCGGTGGGCGATGACGAGCGTGGTGCGCTCTTTCATGATGCGCTCGAGCGCGGCTTGGATGGCGGTTTCATTTTCGGCATCGAGTGCGCTGGTTGCTTCATCCAGCAGCAGCACGGCGGGGTTGCGCACGATGGCGCGGGCGATGGCGACGCGCTGCTTTTGGCCGCCGCTGAGGCGCACGCCTTTTTCGCCAAGGTAGGTGTTGAGTCCATCGGGCAAGGCTTCCAGGAACTCAAGCGCACTGGCGGCACGGGCGGCATCAATCACCTCCTCATCTGTCGCATCCGGCTTGCCCATGCGGATATTTTCCCAAGCGTTGGCGGAGAAAATGACGGGGTCCTGCGGGACGAGGCCGATAACGCCGCGCCATTCGCGCGGCTCGAGCGTGCGTAGATCGTGCCCATCGATGCGGATGATGCCGAATTGCGGATCGTAGAAACGCAGCAGCAATTGGAAGAGGGTGGTTTTGCCCGCGCCCGATGGGCCGACGATGGCCACTGTTTCGCCGGGCTCGACGCGCATGGAAATATTGGCCAGCGATGCTTTATCTGGCCGTGAGGCGTAGTGGAAGGTGACATGCTCGAAGGAGAGACGGCCTTCCGGCGTTTTGGTGAAGTGATACGGTTCGGCGGGAGCTTTGATTTCGGGCTCGAGCGCCATGAGCTCCATCAGCCGTTCGGTGGCACCGGCGGCGCGTTGCATTTCGCCGAACACTTCGCTGAGTGCGCCGAGCGCGCCGGCGACGACGACGGAATAGAAGATGAAGGCGGAGAGATCGCCGGCGCTGATGCGATGCGCGACGACATCCTTACCGCCGATGAAAAGCACGGTGACGATCGCGCCGAAGACGAGGCAGATGACGATGGCGGTGAGCACGGCGCGCATGCGGATGCGCGAGAGGGCGGTGTTTACGGTGTCATCAATCAGGCGGTTGAAACGCTGGTTTTCCGCGTCCTCGAGCGCCATGGCGTGGATGGTGCGGATGGCACCGATAGTTTCCTCGGCATGCGCCGAAATATCGCCGACTTTGTTTTGCGTGGCGCGGGAAAGCGCACGCACGCGGCGGCCGAGCGTGATGATGGGGATGATGATGAGCGGCAACATGCCCAGCAGCCAGAAGGAGAGATTAACACTGGTGATGACGAGCATGGTGAAGCCGCCGATGAAGAGCAGCGTGTTGCGCAAGAAAATAGAGACGGACGAGCCGACGACGGTTTGCAGCAACGTGGTATCCGTAGTGATACGGGCGATGAGGTCGCCGATGCGGGAGGATTCGAAATAGGCGGTGTGCATGGAGACGACTTTGGCGAACACATCGCGGCGGATATCGGCGACGACGCGTTCACCCACGGTGGAGACGAGCAGATAACGCGTGTAGGTGCCGACCGCGAGGGCGACGACGACGACGAGCAGTACAAGATAGCCCTGGCTGAGGAGTTGCGCGTCGCCTTTCGCGATGCCTTGGTCGATGAGGTGGCGCAGGGCCGAGCCCATGCCGAGCACGCCGCTTGAGGTGAAGACGAGGGCGATGCCTGCGCCAATCGCCTGGCGTTTATAGGGCAGAATGTAATGCAGCAAATAACGCAGCGAGCTGATGCGGCCTTTGGCGGGGAGTGGGTTGGTGGAGGGGCTCATAGCGCGACCTCGACAGACTCGCCTTTGAGGTCGCCCGCGACGGTGCTTGCAAGCTCGCGGCCATCGGCAAGTTTCCAGCTGTTGGTGGCATCATGGTAGCTGAAATGCAGGCCGCCGAGGGTCGGCGAGGCATACCAAATTTGGCGGGTGGGGGCGTGTTTGCTGATGACGTAGGTGCGGCGCGTGGGGGTCGTGATGGTGAGGATGCCGCCTTCGAGTTCGAGCTCCTCGAGCGCGCCGTTTTCATAGGCGGCGTCGAGCTTATCGAAGCACTCGGTGAGGGTCATATCAGCGAGGCGGTGGTAGTGTTTTTCATCCATGCGCACTGCATAGCAGGTTGGGCGGCGGGTGCAAGGAGGGGCTTAAGGATTGGGGATTAGCGTGCGGCACTTAGCAGCTGCAAAATTTTAGTAGGAGAGCGCTTTTATTTCCGCTAAGGAGCGGGCGATGAGCGATGAGCGCAAAAAATCGGGGAAGAAAAAGTCGGGCGGAAACGCGGGCCGTAATGTCAGTTACCGCGCGAATTCCAGCTACCGTGGCCCGCGCAGAAAACCGGCGCGGCGCAAAGGTTCTTCCGGTGGTTCAGGCGGTATGCGCGCCTGGCTTGAGGAGCGGCGCTTGTGGGTGGCGTTTATTCGCCTTTTCTTTGCCGGGTTTATTATTGTCGGCCTCGCGCTCGTCTATTTCGCGGCGCAGCTGCCGGATATTCGCGCGCTCGATACGATTAAAAAGCAGCAGGGCATTACGATTCAATCGGCGGATGGCCGCGTGATTGCCAATTACGGCGATGTGTATGGCAGCTATATTCCCTACGATCAGCTGCCCAAGTCGCTGGTGCTGGCGGTGATTGCGACGGAGGACCGGCGGTTTTTTGAGCATCATGGCGTGGATTTCTTCGGCATCGCGCGGGCGATGGTGGTGAATGTGACGCATGGCCACATGGTGCAAGGCGGCTCGACCGTGACGCAGCAAGTGGCAAAGAATGTGTTCCTGACGCCGGAGCGGACGCTGAGTCGCAAATTGCAGGAAGTGCTGCTGGCGTTTTGGCTCGAGGCGCGCTTTTCCAAAAAAGAGATCATGGCGATTTACCTGAACCGGGTCTATCTCGGCGGTGGGGCGTTCGGGGTGGATGCGGCGTCGCACCGTTATTTCAACAAAAGCGCGCGTGACTTGAATTTGTATGAATCGGCATCGCTCGCCGGGTTGCTGAAAGCGCCGTCGCGCTATTCACCGGCGACCAACAGCGAGCGTGCGAAAACCCGCGTGCATCAGGTGCTGCTCAATATGGTGGATGCGGGCTATCTGAAAGCCAAAGACGTTAAGCCGACCATCGCCAATTACGCCAGCGCGCCCTCGCACCAGGCGGAAGGTGGCGATGTGCGTTATTACACGGATTGGATCGTGGATGAGATTCCAAACCTTGTCGGCCAGATTGATGAGGATTTGGTGGTTACGACCACGATGGATGCGAAGCTGCAGCTCGCCGCGCAGGATGCGTTGCAAAATAATATCGCGGCGGTGGCGGAGAAAAAGCGGGTGAGCCAAGGTGCCTTGATCGCGATGAAGCCGGATGGGGCGGTGCAGGCGTTGATCGGCGGGCTCGACTACGCGAAAAGCCAGTATAACCGCGCGGTGCAGGCGAAGCGCCAGCCGGGTTCATCGTTCAAGCTGTTTGTGTATCTCGCGGCCATTGAAGCCGGGATGACGCCGCAATCGACGGTGGAGGATACACCGTTTAGCATGATGGTTGGCAATAAAATCTGGGCGCCGGAGAATTTTGAGAATGAAGGCTATGCGGGGACGATTACGCTGACGGAAGCGCTGCGCTTTTCGCGCAATGTGCCCGCGGTGCGCCTGAGCCAATATACGGGCGTCAGCCGTGTGGCGGCGATGGCGGAGCGCCTCGGGATTCCGAATGTTCCGGCGCATCCATCGATTGCGCTGGGTTCGGTGGAGGCGACGCTGCTTGAGATGACCGGCGCGTATGCGCATCTGGCGAATGGTGGCAATAAAGTAGTGCCTTATGGGATTTTGAGCATCCGCACGCGCGATGGCAAAGAGCTTTATAAGCATCAAGCGCTCGAGCCGACGCCAGTACTCGCCAAGGGTACGGTGGACATGATGAACTATATGTTGCTCGATGTGGCAACGCGCGGCACGGGTTCGAAAGCAGCGATTGCGGGCCATCAGGTGGCGGGGAAAACCGGCACGAGCCAGGATTATAAGGACGCGTGGTTTGTTGGCTTCACCGGGCAATTGGTCACCGGCGTTTGGGTTGGCAACGATGATAACAAGCCCATGAAGCACGTGCAGGGGGCGAATTTGCCCGCGCCGATTTGGCATGATTTCATGACGCATGCGATGGAAGGGCAAAAAGCCATCGCTATTCCAAGCAGTGCGGGCTCGAACGAGGGATTGCTGCCGTGGTTATTCGGCGGCTCGAGTGAGACGGCACCGCCGCCAGGTGCGCAAACCGTGCCGGTGGAACAGACTGCGCCGATGGATGGGGCGGTACATGTGCCGGAAAATGGTGGCGCGCCGGTTGTTGTTCCACCACCGAGTGAGCAGCAACCTGCCGCCGCGCCGGAAGAAGCGCCGATGCCGAGCGCGCCGGTGGAAGCGCCTGCGGCTGGGGCTGCGGGCCAAGGTGAGGTGCTAAGCCAGGAATTCTGGAACAAGCTGATGAAAAAAGTGCCGGAGAAGAAAGACGTGCATGTCGAGTATCATTACCCGACAGATCCGAAGGATAAGCACCGGCGGTAAGAGGGCTTCTCCAGTCTCCAGTCCCTCACTTGCCTCTTGTTTGATTGCTTATGATTTGG
>JBEHYI010000058.1:0-10475 GCA_048498255.1 Pseudomonadota bacterium
GCGTGCGTCCTCGGCTTGCACCACGACGGTGGCTTGTCCTGCGGCGCGCTGCGCGACGGACAGAATACCGGGAATTTTTAGGGCTACTAAGCCGCAGCCTTCGTCACATCCATATCCGCGCCAATGGCTTTGAGGAACGCGCGCTCGAGCGTCGGCTCCTTGAAGGTCGGCTTGAACGCTTCCGCAGTGCCCAGATACACCAGCTTGGTATCATGAATAATGCCGATGCGGTCGCAAATCTCATCGATATCCGACAAAATATGCGAGCTGAAAAACAGCGTCTTGCCCTCCGCACGCGCGCGCAGCATCACATTCTTCAGCGCAATCCGCGCCCGCGGGTCGAGACCGCTCATCGGCTCATCCAGCACCATGAAGGGCTGATCCACCATGAACGCGCCAATGAGTCCGAGCTTCTGGCCCATCCCCTTTGAGTAACTGCCAACCTTGCGCTCCAGCACATCCGGGTTGAGATCGAGATCCGCCGCCAGTTGGCGCGCTTTGTCGCGGTCGAGTTTTTTGCCGTAATAGGACAAGGACAGCGACAAATATTCGAACCCCTTCAAATAGCGCGACGGCGAAAATTTCTCCGGCAGATACGACAATTTCTCGCGCGCTTTTACCGTCGTCGAGGCCTCGCCGAACAGCAGCGCATTGCCCCGATCCGCCGTCGCCAAATCCAGCAGAATTTTAATCAGCGTGGTTTTGCCCGCACCGTTGAGCCCCACCAGGCCAAAAATCTCGCCCGGCACCAACGAGAAGGAAACATCATCCAGCACGCGCTGTTTGCCGTAAGATTTCACGATATGTTCGATAGCAAGCGGTGCAGCAGCAATAGGAAGCGACACAAAAACTCCTTAATAGGCAATAGTTAGGGCATATTGGTAGGCGGCATACCACCCGCACGCGACGCATCATCCAAACCGCCGGGGCCAGCCAAATTTGCAGCCGTCAACGCATCTAACTTCGGCGATTCCATATAGCCTTCAAAAATGCTGAAATACCCCGCCGCGAATGTCTGGTTCTGACGCAGAGTGAAAGTCACCGTACCCGTTGTTTTATCGAGCGTCACGGACTGGTTGGGCGAGAGCTTATTTTTCACCGGATCGAGCGACGCAAATAATTTCGACGCGTGGCGCTGGCTGATCGCTGCGCCATAGGTCGGCGTCCAGGCAAACGTTACGCTCTCGGGCGAAACCGCACGCACCACTAAATCCGTATCGTTGCGCTGCGAGCTGATTTTATACCCGCTGATCCACAGCGACCAATCGCTTGGGTTACGGTAGGCAACACTCGCCAGATAGAAGGTTGGGTAACTTGCCGGCTCGTCGATTTTCACCTCTGGCCCTACCGCAATCGGCACCACCACCACGGGCTTCGCCGCGCCTGGAGTTTCCGAGGTGCGGATGGTCGATTTCATACGCTCAATTTGCGATGGCAGGAATAGAATACTGATATTTGATGTGCCATACGAATAGACTTTATTCGGATCGATCACCGGCTCGACCGCCGCATTCGGATTGGCCTCACCCGGCTTCGCTTCTGGCAACGCAGGCATAGCGTTAGGTGCCGTCGGTACTGCCCCAGGCGCAGGCACGGGCTGTTGCGCCGCCGCAGGGCAAGCAAGCGCTGCAATCAGCAGCACCCGAATCATCCACTCGCCTGTTATACGTTGCATGCGTTATCCTAATGTGCCGTTCCCGGCGCTGTTGCATTGGGGTCTTTGGTATCTTTTGGTGTCACATGAATCCATGTAAACTCAACTGTCGCATCGACCAGATTCGGTGCCATACCGGCCGACATTTGGCCGAACACCGCCTCGGTCATATCGGCAACACGCTTCAGCTTCACTGAATCAATACGAATCAGACCCGGGGCCGAGCGGCGCAGATCATCGATAAACGAAAACACATGCACGTCCGAAGGTGCCAAGAACTGCATCGTCATATGCGGCTGCAGCATGATATTGTAGCTGAAATTCGCCAACTCTGGCTTATCCGTCGGCACTTCCTTCGCCGGTTTCAGGCTCACATGGTCGAAATGGTAGCGTGATTTTGCGCTCGACAGATATTGCTTAATCGCCCCGATATTCGCCGCAAAATCCATGCTCGTACGCTCGGCTTGCAGCGCCGCGTAGCGCTTCTGCGCTTCCCCGGATTTTTCGAGCTGGTTATGCAGCGTATTCAGCAACGCCACATCCTGATCGTAACGGCTGGAAGCTTCCGATTTTTGCTGCGCCACACTATCTGCGTAATAAGAAAGGCCACCATAAATGCCGCCAAAAATACCTAAAACCACTGCAGCCAATACTGCCGCCTTCACTGTTTTTTTGGTGAGCCGTTGATATTTGGTCATGGTGTACCTCCCACCGGCGGTACAGGCGTTGGCCCGCCCGGTGCGGCAGGCACTGGCGCCGGTGCCGCCGTCTCAACCTTTTTCTTCGGCCCATAAAGATGTATTGTCGCCAGCGGATTTTGCACCGTCACCGTGCTCGGCGCATTCAACTCCAACACTGCCTCGTCCCCACGCACTTCATCCTTGTGCCAGCTATAGGGGTCCGCCTTAATTTCATACAACGGCAAGCGCGATTTGAGAGTGGTGATAAAATCATTCGCCGCTTTATCGACCGTTTCAAGCGTGCTGCCCGCTCCGCTGAAATCAACGTTTAGTTCCGCGGTCACCGGCACTTTTTCCGCCGTTGCCGGCGCACCCGGCAGCGCCTTAGCATCTCCCAATTCCCAGCCAAACCCAAGAACCCGCTGCTGCGCCGTAACGGCACCCGCCAAAGGACCCGCAAACTCTTCAGGCTTCGCGATATCTTTCAAATACGCATCTACCGCCGCAATGACCGCCGATTTAAAGGCAATATCTTCATTCAGCCCTTCCACCGATTTTTTGAGTTTCGCAAGGTCGCCTTTCACGAGATTTTGCTTACTCTCCCCATGCGACACCTCGAACATATCGTTGGCCATGGTGATTGCCGTGGTGACACTCAGCCCAATCAACGCAATCGACCCAAGAATCATCACCGCCTTAATGCCAATAGCTGCTTTGTAAAGCACGGCAAGCTTATCGATATACGCGGTCGAGAACCGCAAGCTCCGCTTTTTTGCGACACCAAACGCCGCCGCCATCACTACATCGCCAAAGCGGTCGGCGGTCAGCGCTGCCTGCTCGAGCGCGAGCATCTCGGAAACCCGCACAGGACTCAGCGCCGTTGCGCGCCCAAAGCTGAAACGCTTCAAATCGAGCGATTCGATCACATCCTGCGACACAATCACCGTCGCATCGAGCTCGTTACTATCCGAGAAGCCAAGCCGCTTCAGATATTCCACCGTATTGATAATTTCCTGCTCGATATTGCCCGCAATCACCGCCGGAATCGCATCGTCGATCGCCTGGCTCACGCGCGTAAATACCAGCCGCCCGTCATGCACTACCACCTGACGGAAGCCCGACACTTTATTATGCGAGATCAAAAGTTGCCACGGGCGCGATGCTTCCGTCGTGATCCGGCGATTCAGCATGGCAATGTAATTCGTCGCTTCCACCGGCACGAGATAAATCCCCACCATCGGGTTCGGCAGCTCGGAAACCAAATCGATCCACTCCGCCATCAGCGGCGTTTTGGCAAGCGCGATCAGCAAATATTTCCACTCGCGCCGGCCGGTTTTATCGCGGCCAATTTGGATAGAACCCTTCAAATCCTCGCTCTGGAAATCGCGCTCCAAGCGGCGCTTCACCAAGCCGCCGACCGTCATGCTGCTCACCGGCGGGAAGGTCTGCTGCACATATTGCTGGTCGAGCACATCCGCCAGTACCGTAATATTCACCCCCGGGTTCGAGGCCATAATCTCAACCATCGCCTGGCTGTGCGACGCATGCGCCGAGGGCGCAAACAACCGGCGCACCACTTTCGCGCCCTGCATGAACACAAGAATCGCGCCCTCATCCCCGATAATCAGGATAAAGCGCTTGCTCCCCGCCTTGCGCGCTGCCGCGTTTCCGTCCGATTTGCTGGCGCGCGGCTTACGCTCCGCGCGGCTTTCCCCCGCTGATTCATCCTCGGATGCTGGCTTTTTTTTGAAGGAAAGTGCCATCTCGCCCCTAGAATTTCATTTGCGAGAAGGATTGGTACAGCGGCCCGAACACCGCGGCGATCACCCAGAAAATCAACCCGCCCATGACCAGCGTCAGCGCCGGCTGAATCGTGCCGATCAGCGCATCCACCGAGTCATTCACCTCGCGGTCATAGAAGAATTTAATGTTGTTCATCGCGTCGGTCATATTCCCGGAATCTTCCCCCACCTTAAACATCCGAATCACGAGTGTGGGAAATTGATTCGAAATACGCAACGAAGAAGTGAGATTGTTCCCCTCCACAATTGAGCGGTGGACAACTTCGACCGATTCCTTGATCACCCGATTTTTCACAACTTTGCGCGCCGCAACCAGCGCCTCCGGGATGTTAATGCCGCTTTTGAACATGACGGAGAAGAAGTGGGTGAAGCGCGCAAGATCGATTTTGCGCAAGGTCGGCCCCAAAATCGGCAGCTTGAGCATGAGATTATCCACCTTATAGGCAAACGGCTCCATGGTGCGGTAGAGCGTCGCCGTCAGCATGAACAGCAAAGTCGGCACACCGAAAATCAAATACCAGCTGCTTTGAAATGCTTCCGATGTCCAAATCAGCGCCTTGGTGTGGATCGGGATTTTGAACCCCTGCTCCGTAATAAATTTCAGCAATTTCGGCACCACCGCCACCATCAGCACCGCGATCACGCCCGACATCACGACAAGCAGCACGACCGGATACGTCACCGCCTTTTTCACCTTGCGGCGCAGATCGTTCGTCCATTTCATATGATTGCTCATATTGATGAACGACTCGGTGAGGTTCCCGTTTTTCTCCCCTGCATTGACAAGGCCGATGAAAATTTCGTTGAACACGCGCGGATAATGCGCGAGCGCTTCCGAGAACGAGCTCCCGTTCTTCACCTTCTCCAGCACGTCGGTCATGATGTCGCGCATCTTGGTCGAATCCGTCGAGTCGCGCACATCCGCAATCGCCTCATGGATCGGCACGCCCGCGCGGCTCAATTGCTCGAGATGCAGGCACAGGATAATCATATCCTTCATCTTGATTTTGGAGCCCCGCCCCGCCTTGCGGCTTTGCTCGCGGTAATTGATCAGATCAAGCCCCACTTCGCGCAGGCGCGTCTCGAGATCGATCTCGTTCTCCGCCACCATCGACCCACGCATCCGGCGGCCACGCTCATTCAGCGCGCTATAGTTAAACTGAGGCATACAACTCCGTAAACTTCACCGCATCACCGTCATTTCTATGACAGCGTGCTCAGCAGAAATTCTCAAGTGAAATGATGCTATTATAGACGGTCGGTAAGGTCCACCGTATTAATCAGCTCGGGGATGTCTATCATCCCTGCGAGCACTTTACTGATGCCGTCTTGCACCATCGGCACGAATCCGTTCTGCAGCGCATATTCCATCATTTGGTTACGCGTTGCCTTGGTCGCAATCAACTCATCCATCCCATGATCGATACGCAAAATTTCGTGCAACCCCATCCGGCCTTTATAGCCTTTAAACCCGCAGCGCTCACACCCCACCGCCTCATGAATCGTCGGCGGATGATTCACATCGAGGCGCATGAGTTTCGTTTCCTCGATGGTCGCCTGACGCGGCTTTTTGCAATGGTTGCACAAGCGCCGCGACAGGCGCTGCGCCATCGTACAAATCAGCGACCCCGCCAGCAAATGCGGCGGTACGCCAATATCGCCCAAACGCGGAATGGTGCCCAGCGCATCGTTCGTGTGCAATGTTGTGAATACTTGGTGACCCGTCAGCGCCGCGCGCACCGCCATCACCGCGGTTTCCTCATCGCGCACCTCCCCGAGGAAGATAATATCCGGATCCTGACGCATCAGCGATTTAATCCCGGATTGGAAGTCGATCACCCCTTCCCGCACGTTGGTTTGGCGAATCAGCGGCAGCTGATACTCGACCGGATCCTCAAGCGTCATGATGTTGACGTCAATCGAGTTGATGTAGCCCAGCACCGAATAGAGCGTTGTGGTTTTACCCGAACCGGTCGGCCCCGTCACCACGATGATGCCTTCCGGGCGTTTCAAGCAGCGCTTGAGCAGCTCGATATTATGTTCGGAAAAACCCAAATGCTCGATCGGCACCAGCGATTTCGATTTATCGAGAATACGCAGCACCACGTTCTCGCCATGCACGGTTGGCTGCGTCGCCACCCGGAAATCCACCTCCCGGCCGAGCGCCACCATGCTGATGCGCCCATCCTGCGCGGATCGCGTCTCGGCAATGTTCATGCCTGCCATGATTTTCAGGCGCACGAGAATCGCCGGCCAGTAATCGCGGTGGAAGGAGCGGATCTGCTGCAGCGCGCCGTCGATCCGGTAACGCAGACGCAGGAAGCTCCCTTCCGGCTCAAAGTGAATATCCGAACAGCCTTGCTTAATCGCATCGATCAGCAGCGCATTCACCAGGCGCACCGTGGGGTTGATGTAACCCTCTTCCCGGCCATCGAGCTGCGTCTTATCGCGAATACCGGTCTCGATCTCGCGCAACACGCCGTCGATCGACAGATCATAATTGTAATAACGCTCGATCAGCTCGTTAATCTCGGTTTCCGTACAGAAAATCGGAATGATCTTGGTCGATTTCTCAAGATGCCGGCGCACCTGGTCAATCGCCAGCACGTTGTACACATCCACCATCGCGAGCTTCACCACATTGCCCGAGAGCTCCACCGGAATCACCTTGTTGCGCACGCACACTTCGCGCGGCACCATGGCAAGCAAGTTGGCATCGAGCATGGTCGATTTCACATCGAACCGCTCGGAGCCGGAACTTTCCGCCAGCACTTCCCCGAGCGCCGATTCGGTGATGAAGTTCATCGAAATCAGGATGGAGCCAAGCAGCTTCTTCGACTTCGCCTGCTCGCGCAGCGCAATCTCGAGCTGATCCTTCGAGATCAACCCCAGTGAAATCAGTTTTTCCCCGATGCGCAATGGCTTTACATCCACCTGCTTTTTCGTCACATCCTCGTTGAGATCAACCGGTGCAACCGCAACCACCGGCACAACCGGCGCGGCTTGCGCTACATCCACAGCAGGCGCAGGCGCGCCAGACGGCTTTGGAGACCGCGGGTGCGACAGAAAATCGCCTTCAGATGCATCAGGTGTTGTCATTCCCGTCCAGTATATAGGTAATTGCGTCGCCGCCGCAACAGTAACCGATCAATTAGATGCGTTAACGTTTTGCAACGCAAGAAAATTTCGAGCGTGTGTATATTAACTATTCGTTTAATCAGGGATGGTGTGGCGTTTTTTCTGGCGGCATGCCGGGCGGATGCGATAAAGCGCTGTGCATGAACCAAACCAACTTCATCCTCGGCGCCTACGCCATCGCGGCATTGCTGCTCGCGCTACTGATCGCCAGCACATGGGCCAGCGCGCGCCGCACCCGCCGCCATTTATCGCAGCACGACGCCGCATGAAACCCAAGCATCGCCGCCTGATTTTCATTCTCGCCAGCCTCGCCGTCATGGCCGGTGCCGCAGCGCTCATTCTCTCCTCCTTACGCGACACTATGATCTTTTTCTACACGCCGACCCAGCTCGCGGAAAAACAAAAAACGCCGGAATTTCACGCCGATCAAACCTTGCGCATCGGCGGCCTCGTCAAAAAAGGCAGCGTCAAAAATTTGAAAGAAGGCGGCATCCGCTTCATCATCACCGACCTTAATCGCGACATAGAAGTCACCTATCGCGGCCTGGTGCCAAGCCTGTTTCGCGATGGCCAGGGCGTCGTCGCCCACGGCAAGCTCGATGCAAACGGTGCCATGATCGCCGAAACCATCCTCGCCAAACATGATGAAACCTACATGCCCCGTCAAGTGGTCGATCAACTCAAAGCCTCCGGCCGTTGGCAGGAGGATGGGGGTTACGGGAAGGGTAAGGGGAAATGATCCCCGAACTCGGCCAGCTTAGCCTCGTCCTCGCGCTGCTGATGAGCCTGCTGCAAGCCACCGTGCCGCTCATCGCGCGTTGGAATAAGCCACATACACTGCTCCACCTCGTCAAACCCACCGCGACCGGCATTTTCCTCCTCATCTCCGCCGCCTTCGCCGCCCTCATTACGTCGCATGTCGCGGATGATTTCAGCGTGCTCACCGTCATCCAAAACTCGCACTCCACAAAGCCGCTGCTCTATAAAATTGTCGGCGCCTGGGGCAACCACGAGGGTTCCATGCTGCTATGGATGTGGGTGCTCGCCGCCTGCGGTTTCCTCGTCGCCATCCTCCCAGCGGAAGATAAGGAACTCCGCGCCACCACCCTCGCCGTGCTCGGCCTCATCTCAGCCGGGTTCCTCGCCTTCATCCTCTTCACCAGTAACCCATTCCTGCGCGTTTTCCCCGCACCTGCGGATGGTGAGGATTTGAACCCCATCCTGCAAGATATCGGCCTCGCCTTCCACCCACCCACGCTTTATGTCGGCTATGTCGGCTTCGGCATCGTCTTCGCCTACGCCATCGCGGGGCTGCTGCTCAAACGACTTGATGCCGCCTGGGCGAAAACCGTCCATCCGTGGATTCTCCTACCCTGGACCTTCCTCACCCTCGGCATCGCCGCCGGCAGCTGGTGGGCCTACCGCGAGCTCGGCTGGGGCGGCTGGTGGTTTTGGGATCCGGTGGAAAATGTCTCGCTCCTCCCCTGGCTCGTCGGCACGGCGCTGCTGCACTCCAACATGGTGCTCGAAAAACGCGGCCAGCTCGCGCGCTGGGTCGCGCTGCTCGCCATCCTTGCCTTCACCTTGTCGCTGATTGGCACCTTCATCGTCCGCTCCGGCCTCATCACCAGCGTCCATGCCTTCGCGGCAGACCCAACCCGCGGCCTGTTCATCCTCGGCTACATCGTCATCACCAGCGGCGCCGCGCTCCTCGTCTACGGCCTCAGCGATCTGCCCCCTCGCGCGGAAATCCAGCTGCTTTCGCGCAGCGGTTTCATCCTCATCAACAACCTCCTGCTCGTCGCCGCGGCGGCCATCGTGCTGCTCGCCATTCTCTACCCGCTCGCGCTGGAGCTGATGAAACTCCCCAGCATCTCCGTCGGCCCGCATTATTTCAGCAGCACTTTCCTCCCGACCCTTGCCGCATTACCCATCCTCGCCGCCCTCGCGCCCTTGATGGCGTGGGACCGCACGAGCATCAGCCAACTCTGTGCACTCTGCCAACAGCTCGCCCCAGCGGTGGCGATCGCGCTGCTCATCGGCCTCGTGCTTTTCTCCATGAAACACGCGCTGCTGCTCATCGCCCTCGCCATGAGCGCCTGGCTGAGTGCCGGTAGCATCCGTTACCTGCAACGCACCCGCACCGCCCAAATCCGCCTCATGAGCCTCACCGGCGCACGCCATCTCGCGGCCTTCACCGCGCATCTCGGCCTTGCCATCTTCATCCTCGGCATGGCGCTTACCGCCAGTTTGAAGCAAACCTACGAGCTGCCCCTCACCGCCCGCGCGCCGATGCAGATGGGTGCTTACACATTACGCCTCACCGCCGCCGAGCGGGTGAGCGAGCACAACTTCACCACCCGCCGCGCCACGCTCGAAATCAGCCGCGCGGGTCATACCATCACCACCCTCACGCCCGAACTGCGCTACTACCCCGTGCGCGAAATGCAAACGGCGGAAGCGGCGCTCTACTCCACCCCGCTGCACGATATTTACGTCGTGCTCGGCGAATCGAGCTACGCCGCGAAAAAGAACGAGGCCGCGCTCGGCGTGCGGCTCTACATCACCCCCGGCCAGCAATGCGTCTGGCTCGGCTTTTTGCTCGCAGCCGGTGGCGGCGCGCTGGCGCTTTTGGTTTCACTCCGCCGTTTGAAAGGCCCGCACTAATGCGCCTCCTCCCCCTCATTCTTTTCATCGCGCTCAGCATTCTTCTGTGCTTCCTCCTGCTCGCGCAAATGGGCCCGAAAGCCAACAACAGCTCCACCAACGCGCCCTTCCCCGCCATCCAAATGACCAGCCTCGATGGCAAAACACCGTGGGGCGACTCCGCGCTCAAAAATCATGTCACGCTCATCAACATCTTCGCCAGCTGGTGCGCGCCGTGTGCTGCGGAAATGCCGGAACTCATCGCCCTCAAAAAACGTTTCCCGAAACTCCATACCGCCGGCATGGTCTGGAACGACGACCCCGCCACCATCCATCGCTGGCTAAAAACCAACGGCAACCCGTTCGACACGCTCTGGCTCGATAAAAACGGCGCGGCCAGCATCACCCTCGGCGTGCGCGGCATTCCCGAAAGCTTCCTTATCGATCACACTGGCACCATCCGCTACCATCTGACCGGCATGGTCACGCCCGATTTGCGCGCCGCCGAGCTCGATGCGCTGATTGAGCAACTTCTCAACGCGCTCGCGCCGTGGA
>JBEHYI010000059.1:0-10376 GCA_048498255.1 Pseudomonadota bacterium
TCGCTGGAAAGCCGCGCATACAGCATGTGATCCTGCCATTTTCCGCCCGCCGCGGCAGGCCCATTTTCCCCGCCTCCATCATCGGCGTCACCCGCAACAGGCGCATCATCTTGTCGCCCTCTGGCATGCAGCCAATCACCGGCAAATCCGTCTCCCGCCTGAGATCCTGCAACAGCGACTGCCCGCTCGCCTTGTCCTCGATCAGGATGGTTTCCGGTCCAAACCGCGCCGCATGGCTGATGATCCGTCGCTTCAGCTCGGGATATTCGAGCTTCACCACCAGCATATCCACCAGCCGATGCACCCCCTCAACCACTTGAAATGTCGCACAAGCGCTGGGGTCATGGCTCACCCCTGCCTTGATGCCCGTATCCCATGATTGGACGATGTTTCCGGTGCTTAACATAATTTTAATCCTCGCTTGCTAGATTACAAACATGTCCAATTTCGATGAGTGGTTTCCCTTTCTCAAAGATTTCGTAGTTCCGGCGGAAGGTGGCTATACCCGCGGTCGCACAAATGCGCGTGGTAAGGTCATTGACCCGGAGACCATTTTCGGCGTCACCCAGGATGTGTTTATAAAAACCATCCCGACACTATCGAGTGAAGAGATCGACCTCTATCCGGCATCACTACGCGCGCATATTCTCAAAATTCAGCAGGCAAAACCCGAAGATTGCGGCAAAGAAGTTTCAGCACTCATGCGTGAAGCGGCGCGCGCGCTAACACCTCAAGACGCTAAAGCAAAACAATCAAATACTGGCACTCCGGTACGCTCCATTGCAGCAATCTCGGAACAGGCTACCGAGGCACAACAAGAACTCGCTCAAGCGACAGCTACATTAACGATGCAGCTTTACTTCAAGCATTATATCGAGAAACCTGGCTTTGCTGATTATCCCGCCGGCACGCGCGAGCAAGTTGCCGATTTTAGCATTAACGCTGGCCAGCCACGCGCCCGCTGGCTCATGGTTGAGGCCATGCATAAAGCCCACATTTTGAGTGATGAAGAATACAAAACCTTTCCTGTGCTAACGGTTGGTGAAGCCTGTAATCGCTCTATCTTTAAAAAAGGCGCCAAGGGTGAGGCATACAATAGTCTTGCCATGAACCGGCACATTCTCGAGGCATTAGAAGATGCAACGCCGGAACAGCTAAAAACACTCCAACAAGAATGCCGTGAATGCCGCAAAGGATACTATAACCACCTCGGCCAAAGCGCCGACTTCAAGCCCAGCAAAGCGGGTTGGCTCAATCGTCTCGAGCATCTTAGTGATTACCTGAACCCTGAAAAAAAGGTTGCAGCGCCAAGACCAAAAGATGATCCGCGTTTAAAAGAGCACGAGCTCGATATGGTCGCCATGCAATACCACAAGAATATCGTGCAAGGCGAACATATCAGCTTTCAAATTCCAGGCATCGAAGGCTTTGGCGATCTGAAACTGAAATGGGAAAATAATAGCTATCACGCATCAGCAGAAAGCCTCCCTCCTGGCGTTACTTTTGTTCCAGAACAACATAAAGGTGATCTGGTCAGCCAAACAATTCCCGCAAAGCTTCGATGGAAGTCTGCAGATGGAGTAAGCCATGTACGTAGCTTACCTACAAAACTAATTGAAGACATAACCGACCATACTATGAGCGCTTCGCCCATCGAAAATATGAACCTAAACTTCGTTCGTTCAACGACATCTGACGGAAAACATTTGGACTCTGATCGCAGTGTTACTGTCGTTCAAGGCGCTAATTACAGTAAGCCCGTTGTGATCGATGGCACGGACAATATTCGCTATGATGTCGCCCATGCAGATCATAGCAACAAAGTACCAACCAAAGCGCCTACAGCGCCCTCCAGCACTATAAAAAGCCGCTAACCTCCCATCTCAAACCGCACAAACCACTCCGCGCGCACAATCCCGCCCGTCTGCTGCAGCGGCGCTTGTTGATATTGCGCGTTGAAATTGGCACTACCGATATCGGTTTGCAACCGTTCCAATAATTCCCGCGGTTCACGCATTTCATGCAGCGCCGCGCCTTCCTCACGCACATGGCGAAATTTCCCGCGCGCCACCACCATCTGCACCGGTGCAATCGCAGGCAGGCATAAATGTTCCCACCCGCCTTTCTCTAGCAAATAGCCGGAGAGATCGCGCACATGCAACCGCTGCATCACCACCACCATCGCCCCGCGCTGCTTGTCGTCAAGCCGTGTCGCCCAACTATGGTCGAACCACTCATTCACCCCCTCGCGCCGGTGATGTTGATTCGCGTTCAGCGCATTTAGCGGATCGTCGATAATCAGAATATTCCCACCATCGCCAATCACCGCGCCACCCACCGACACCGCGCGCCGATAGCCACGCAAACTCGTCGCGAACTTATCCTTCTCATTCTGATCCGCCGCCAGCTTCGTCGCCGGAAACAACCGCTGATACCACCCCGTCGCCATCACCGCGCGACAATCGGTCGAATGTTTGATGCTGAGCGACTGCGCGTAGCTCGCCGCTAAAATCCGTTGTTGCGGGTGATGTCCCAAAATCCACGCGGGCCACGCTACGGAGGCAATGGTCGATTTCAACATCCGCGGCGGCAAATTGATGATGAGTCGCCGCACATCGCCCGCCATCGCCGCCATCAAATATTCCGAAATCGCATCGATATGCCAGTTATGGCTGTAGCGCGCATTGGGCGCGACACTCGCCACCACGCGGCGCAAAAACAGCGGAAAATGCGCGCGGCTGGCTGCGTCGAATTGGGCACGCACCAGGGGATCAAATGTGTTTTTCACCATATTTTGCTTGAATCTCTTGAGTTTGGGCGGTCGGGCTTGTATGCTTGAAGCTCAGACCTTGGAGACTTATTTCACCGTATGGACGACAAACGCCGCTCATTCGTCGACTCGATCATCGCCAAAAAAGGCCATCTCATCCATAAGCTTAAGGCGAAGGATACGACGGGCCGTTGGGCCTATTACTTCGTGCTGGTCGAAGCTCCGCGCGAGGCGGCTTTCCTGAAAGCGATCGAGGGTGATGGCACGATCGACCTCGAGGATTTCGGCAAAGTCGTCGCCAGCTGCTATGGTGAGGAACCCAGCCAGGAAGTGAAGGATTACCTCAAGGACAAATACGGGTTTGAAGTATAAGCAATTTCAAATCTTAATGCGTCACCCCGCATTTTAACTAATTATTAATCAAATCCCCCTATTATGCCCTTATAGCGTGTATTTTTTCGCAAAATCGGGTTACGGGGGTAATTCCATGCTTGAACAAAAAATCGCACGAGTTGAGCGTCTTCTCAAAGCGTTAGACGACGCCGACGGGCAGGAAGATTTCATCATCCACCGCACGTCCGCGCTCGAGCTCGTGAAGTCCGATATTGAGCACCATAATGCTGGCGCTGAACTAGTGATCGAGGAAATCACCAAGGAAGAACTCGCCATGGTACTCAAAACGCTCGAGGCCGGTCCCGCTTCCTTCAAACGCAAAACCAGTGCGGAAATTGCAAGCATCCTGGTTTCCGTCGCCAAAGCCGCATTGCCCATTCATGTGGAATCCTTGAACGGCGAGGCCATCGGCGCACATGCCGAGGCTTAGTCTATACTATTTATCTTCTCCACATTCGCGCTACCGGGAAGTGCCAAATACTAGAATTTGTGCGTCATTCGTGCTAGCATCGAGGAATGGTCAATACCGTCAATGCCTCCGAATTCTCCGCACTGATTGCAGGCTTGTTCGAGCAGAAAAAACTCGGCGGACCGCATAGTGCCATCATCACTGCCACCATCCGCGAACGCGCACTCACCCTGCTTTCCCATGGGGATGTGCGCTACATGCCCGCCTTCAAAATCCTCGATTTGCTCGCCGCCTTCGTCAATATGGGCGCCGCGATGGCGGAAGCAAATCAGCTACGCGCGAACGAAATCCACGCTTTGCTTCGCGAATCGCTCAGCGACACCACGCCCCTCATCCGCGAATTCATGCTCGAAGCCGCACTCGAACGCGCGCGCTACGAACCGTTGATGCTACAAACCGCCAACAAAACCCACGCGAGCGAGCGCCAAGTGATTCTTGACCGTCGCTGGGCCGCCATGCGCGCCGCGCATCAGGAAAATGCGCCCCTGCCGGACGCCTGGATGGAAGTGTTGGACATAACCGTCGACCGTGCACGGGATGCCGAGGATTTCAGCCATTTCCGCCATGGTCCGCTGCTGCAAATGTTCGCGGAAATGCTCGCCCTCGCGCGCAATCTGCACCAACAAGGCGCAGCACTTACCGCACTTGAAACTGCGCTCACCCCAGGCAGTGCCTTATGGCGGCGTTACGCGCTTAAATCCTCGCGTTATCGCGAAAAAACGGCCAACGCGCCGGATCTGAAGCATATGCATCTGCCCTTCACGATTCACTAGGTCCGATCACCTGCTCCTGCCCTAACCACGCCGTCAGCAGCTGCATTTCTTCTGCGCTCAACGCCTCCCCTTCCGGGTATTCAGCATTTGCAGTAGGTTTCGCCCCACCCGCATCCGGCAACGCCGATAGCGCCTGCACCAGCTTCTGCAGATTCACCACGGCACTCTGCTTTGCACCAAAAAGCTGCACCCAATGTAGCGATTCCAGCCGCTCGGGATCCTGCAGCCCAACTTGCATTTCTTTAAGCAGAGCCTCGATAAGCTGGCCTGCGCGCTTCGCCGCACGAATTTGCGGTGTCGTCGACACTCGTTTCTTTTTCATAAGCCTATATCTGGGGAAAATCTGCGGAAATACAGATGTCACCTTGAATCCTACGGCCCTTTTTCCACCCGGGAAGTGGTACACCTCAAAAATAATTAAGTTGCCGGTTGGGTTAATGTATCTTAACACAACCATAGATTGTTTCGTCACCATTCGCAGAAATGAGAAAATCGAACAATCCTACTGTTTTCATTCATTCTTTTACTAATGAAAAAATTCAGGGAGGGACTTAATGACAACCACACTCGGCAATTCTTATTACGATACCGCAACAAACAACACCGCCCACCAACGTACCCTTGGCTCCTTCGCCGATCACGAACCCGGCCTCTGGCGCGCCGTCATCACCCAGGCGCTCATGGATGCTGCCAGCCACTCCCGCAAATCCGAAGCGCGCCGTACCCGCGACGAAGCACTCAAATGGCTCTTAAGCAACTCCAGCGATTTCGAAGCCGTCTGCGACAATGCCGGCTTCGACCCCGGCTATATCCGCCGTCGTGCGAAAGAGGCTCTCGCCCGCAATTGCGAGTGGCGACTGCCCAATGGGCAAGGCTGGCGCACCCAAGCACGCATCAACAGCGCGGCTTCGCTCACTTCCCCCACCACGCACTAAGGGGCAGCATGGCATTCACCACACGCCGTGGGCGTCCGCCCACGCCCAAACCCGACGCGCAGGATTACGGCACGCCAGAAACACAACTGAAACGTGCTTTTGGCGTCACCCAGGAGCCGATCGACCAATGTTTCGAACGCAGCCTCATCAGCGCGCGCCAGCATTGGTGTGGCCTGCATCTACGCTGGCTGTACACGCTGCGTTACAGCGCCCCCATCGTCACCACCCGCTATACCGATCGGCACACCGCATCCACCCCCGTGACCGATAGCGAAGATTGGCGTGAACTGCGCGAAAAAGAGTACCATGTCGCCGCCGAAAAGCTCAGGCAATCGCAGCGTTATGAACCCGTCATGCGCCTGTGCGTTTACAACGAGCTCCCAGCATTTTTAAACCCCATCTTTCTCAAACGCGCGTGGGATGAACCAGCGTTAGCAGCCCGTTTACACACAAGCCGGCACCGCATTCTCGAGGGGCTCGATATCCTTGAAACCTTATGGAAAAAGCCGCCTGCGAGCGATAAATTTCGTGGCCATAACAGCACAATTTAGCTAAAATATGACCGTAAAAATGCGCGCAACCCGGTGATTTGCTTTGCTGCAACAGCATTTTTTTGCTAGATATGATCCTAGCTGGAGCGTCCAGCGTAACCAAGTGGTGGCGGGGCTAGATTTCCTACGAAACAATGCGCGCTACACACTATTTCTAGGAGTAGTACCATGACCTTCATTAAATCCTTTATGAATAACGAGTCCGGCGCGACTGCAATCGAATACGGTTTGATCGCGGCCCTCATCGCTGTTGCTGCAATCGCTGCAATGGAAACCCTGGGCAACAAACTGGGCAGCACCTTCAATAACGTTTCGGATAAACTGAAATAAGCTTGCAGTTTCCTATGATTTAAGCTGAATGGTCTGCAGGCATACTGCAGACCATTCTTTTTTTGGGGCACCATGAAACGTTTTTTGAAGGATCAATCCGGCGCAACGGCAATCGAATACGGTCTTATTCTTGCCCTCATTGTAATCGCCAGTGTTGGAGGCATGATCATGCTGGGTGGCGGTAGCAACGGCATGTGGACCCGCGTCAGCGACAACGCATCGAAGCACCTCTAAGCGTCGCCAATACTCACCACTATTTGAGCTGGCTTACCACGCGCTGAATTTCCGCCTTCGTTTGTTCGGGCGATCCTGGCAAAGCCTGCAGTAATTGCTTCGCTTGTGGCGACGAACTAGTATTTAATTGCCCAATCGAGTTCTGCGCCGCATTTAAATAGTAACGCGCGAGTTCAGGGTTCGGCGCAACGCCGTTACCACCTTTCAGGTAAAAATTCCCCAATGAAATTTGCGACATCACCCCATAGCCCTGCGGTTGCTGCGCACCTTGTTGCAACCAGGGCAGCGCTTGCGTCATACTGTCACCCTTGAGGTAATTCTGGCCAATGGCGAAACTATCCACCGCCTGCTGATAGGCCGAAGTCCCACGCGCACTCGCCGGACCACTCTGCACCATTTTTGATAAAGCATCCGCCGAACTGGTGAGCCCCGCCGAGCGATCCGCCAAACTGCTCGAAAGCGCACTCAAATTACCATAGGCACTCGTGCCATGAATGCGATCTTTTACCGCGTCGATTTTAGCGCCCAGCGTGTCAAGCGCACCGTCTATTGCGTGAATGCCTTTACTAACCGCCCCGCACACCGGTGTCGCAACATTGCTGCCGACCCGCATCAGGCCGCTATAACAGGCCGTATCAAGCTGCTTGATGTTGTTCCACATCCAGCTTCCGGCATGCGTAAAGTAAAGGATGCCGATTACGAGAATAATCCCGCCCAGACCGCCACGACCAAAACCTACCATAGGACCTCAGCTGCTCGACACTGCGGATCAAACCGCAGATCCGTATTCTCTTTTTACAAGATACCAGCTTAACAGGCCAATGGCACTGGTTTTTTTAACCATGTAAATCGGGGGCTTATAGCCGTCACAAAAGCTTCACATAATCCCCGTTGCCAGATACCTAAAATTCGAGTAATTAATATGTATTAACCAATTTTTTAACCATTTGTTTACTATTCACCGAAAGGAATAGCATCATGGCTGTCAGCAAAACCGCGAAACTTTTCACAAGCCCCACCATCCTGACCGCACCTGCGATTCCCACCAGCGGCATGACCGTAATCAACGGCACCAGCGGCGCAGAAAAAATCTATGTCGGCACCAGCGACACGTTGGTTTACAGCAACGGCGGCGATGACACGATCTACGGCAATGTCGGCAGCGACTATTACGTCATGGGCAACGACGGCGGCCATGTCTACGCCTGGAGCGGCAACGACACCATCATCGGCGGCACGGGTGCTGACCTCATCAATGGCGATGACGGCAACGACAGCATTTTCAGCGGCGCGGGCAATGACACTGTCTACGCGGGCAACGGCACCGACTACGTGATCCTTGGCGAAGGCAACGACTATGCCACCGGCGACGCGGGCAACGACACCCTCTACGGTGGCGACGGCAACGACACCATCTATGGCGGCGAGCTGACCACCGACATCCACGGCGATGATTTCATCGATGGTGGCAACGGCGACGACTACCTCGTCGGCGACTGGGGCAACGATGTGATCGTTGGCGGCGTCGGCAACGATACCCTCTTCGGCGAAGAAGACAACGACACCATTTACGGCGGTTGCTGCGATGATTTCATCGGCGCAGGCAGCGAGGACGACCTCGTTTACGGCGGCACTGGCAACGACATCATCCACGGCGAGCAAGGCAAAGACTCCCTCTCCGGCGATGAAGGCTGCGACACCATTTACGGTGGCGACGACAACGACACGATCGATGGCGGTTCGGAAAACGACTTCATCCTCGGCGATAACGGCAACGACCTGATCTATGGCGGTGCGAACGACGACTACGCTTACGGCGGTGAAGGCAACGACACCATCCATGGCGGCGACGGCCTCGATGTACTCTTCGGCGAAAACGGCAACGACGTAATTACCGGCGACGCGAATAGCGACTGGCTCTTTGGCGGCGCAGGCAACGACAGCCTGGATGGCGGCGACGGCATCGACGTGCTGCGCGGCGAAGCGGGCAACGACACCCTCACCGGCGGCGCAGAGCGTGACTATTTCGTGTTCGCCAACACTTCCGGCGCAATCACCAACCTCAACCAACTGCATTTCGGCAATGATGTAATCACCGACTTCAAACACGGTCAGGATGTCATCGCCTTCGAAGGCAATAATGGCCTCAACAGCCTGCTTGGCTACTGGAGCAACATCCAATCGCACATCACCGAAGTGAACGGCAACGCCGTCATCACCTTCAGCAACGATGCGTCGATCACCCTCGTCGGCGTTCATGCGAACGAACTGACCGTGACGGACTTCCTGCTCAGCAACTAAGCGGCAATAGGCAAACCACAACAATACCGAAAACCCCAGATGAAAATCCGGGGTTTTTTATTGCCCCGCAAAGCTCCCCATTGCTTTCGGCAAACCGCCTGCTATAGCCTCTTTCCATCAACAAAAGCAGGTAGGCATGCTCATCACCAAAAAATTAATCATCGGTAAGGAAGAATGGTGCGCCCTGCCGGACCTGCAATTGCCCGCGATCAAAGCCCGCATCGATTCGGGTGCCCGCACGAGCGCGCTGCATGCCGACAATATCGAAATCTACACCTCACGCGGCGACAAATGGGTGAAATTCGACATTAACCCGATCCAGAAAGACCGCAAAATCACCGTCCATTGCCGCGCCCCGCTGATCGATGAGCGCGACGTCAAATCCTCCTCTGGCCATACCGAGCGCCGCCCCGTCATCGAAACTTCCATCCGCATCGGCGCCGTTACCCAAACCATCCAGCTCACCCTCACCAACCGCGACGCCCTCGGCTACCGCATGCTCATCGGCCGCGAAGCGATGCAGGGCCGCATGCTGATCGACCCCGAGAAATCCTTCACCCAAGGCATGCTATCGGATATCGAGGCGCGTCATTTCTACCGCGAAGATATTAGCGGCACCACCGGCGGCCTCAAAATCGCCGTGCTCGCCAGTAACCGCGAGCTTTATTCCAACAAACGCATCATGGAAGCCGGGCGCGAGCGCGGCCACACCATGCGCTTCATCAACATCCAGCATTGCTACATGAACGTCAGCGCGGATGAACCCGAAATCCATTACCGCGGCGGCGAAATCTTGAGCCAGTTCGATGCCGTGATTCCCCGCATCCGCCCCGCCATTACCTTCTATGGTTGCGCCGTGCTGCGCCAGTTCGAAATCTCCGGCGCCTGGTGTTTGAATAGCGCTATGGGCATCAGCCGCAGCCGCGACAAACTCCGCACGCTGCAAATGCTCGCGCAAAAATCGATCCCCATGCCCGTCACCTCCTTCGCCCATTCGCCGCAGGAAACATCGGAGCTCATCAAAATGGTCGGCGGCGCGCCGGTCGTCGTGAAGTTGCTCGAAGGCACGCAAGGCGTCGGCGTTGTGCTTGCCGATACCACCAACGCGGCAGAAGCGCTCATCAACGCTTTCAAATCCCTCAAAGCGAACATCCTCGTGCAGGAATTCGTGAAGGAAGCGGAAGGCAAAGACATTCGCTGCTTCGTGATCGATGATAAGGTCGTCGCCTCCATGCAACGCATCGCGCCGGTGGGAGATTTCCGCGCCAACATTCACCGCGGGGGTGCTGCGACGGAAGTCAAAATCACTGCCGAGGAACGCAAGATCGCCATCCAATCCGCGAAAATCGTCGGCCTTAAAGTCGCCGGGGTCGATATCATTCGCTCGGCCAGCGGCCCCAAAGTGCTCGAGATCAATTCATCGCCGGGCCTCGAGGGCATCGAATCCACCACCGGCCAAGACATCGCCGGGCAGATGATCGCCTCTATCGAACGCGCCGTCGCCCGCAGCAAGGCGAAGGCGGAGAAATAAAAATCCCATAAAAATTCATAGGCTTCATTAATTATTGCCTGTTTATACATTCTGGGATTAAGGTGCCCGCGATCATTCACCACAGGGAG
>JBEHYI010000060.1:0-10191 GCA_048498255.1 Pseudomonadota bacterium
CGGCGGCGTTGGGTGTGTTCGGCTCCGGTACCGCCTGCACGACGGATGCAAGCGGCAGTGTTTACACCGGCACCTATAATTTAGGCATCACAGCCACATCCTGCAGCTTCTTCATTATGACGGGATTTTAGAGCGCTAAAAACTAGCTCGGCTGGCCTTTGCCTGGCGCGCTATACAGCATCAGTGCGATATTCGCGTGGCGCGCTTTCATATCCTCGAGGTCATGCTTTTGCATAATCCGCTCAAGCGACAGCGCAATAAACTCCACGAAATTTGAAATCACCTGCTCCAGCTGACGCTTGATTTTCTTCACGATGAGATGTGCCGCATTGCGGAAATCCCGCGCACGGGTGTTGAAATCCGCCAGCGCAATATACACCTTGCGCAACGCGCCTTCCACCTTAGGTTTCGCCGCTTTCTTCTTCGCCGCATTGCCTTCGCACAGCGCGATATATTCATCGGTGAGCACATCCGCCGATTCGCCAATCGTCTCGACGAGCGACTCCACCAGCGCGAGCTGAATCTCGGGATTCGCCGCTGCCTCGACCGTCGTCAGCAGCTCGTCGCTCAGGCGATAGAGCTCCGTGATGTCGTAATATTTCTGTTCCCAGATATTCATTTGGTTCGATGTCGCGTTAGCCATGATTCACACCCAATTTAGTATAGTTTCTTATCGTTGTCATTGTTAAGCCCGCCCAACTTCGGATTGGCCGTAATTCACATACGCATCGCTCGCAGCATAGCGCGCATCCGCTTGGTCACGGCTCATGCCGCGCTCCGCCGCAATCTTATCGCGGAAGCCCGGCGCTTGCGGACCTTGCGCGCCCAAGCCCGCACCAATCGAGCCAATCGCCGCCGGCGTACCCATCAGCACCGTCGGCTTCACGCCCAGCGCGCCCGTCATGCCGCCGATGATATTTTCCGTCAACGCGCGCGCATGCGTACCGATGCTGCGACCCGTCGCCGCACCCGTCAGCGTATTCGCCCACCACATCGTGGTGCCGGAAAGCCCGTTCACCGTATTGCTGACCGCACCTGCCGCCAGCACCGTCGCCGCACTCGCGAATTTGCCGCGCATCAGCCACTGCGCCGATTCGATCACCGTATCGACATAGCCAACCAGCGCCGTAATCGTGCTGCTAAGGAACGGAATTTTACCGAAAAGCCCGTTTTTATTTTTCAGCCAATCACTCAGGAACGGAATAAAGCTCAGCTTATTGGCGAAGCTGGTCAGCGCGCCATTGCCGGTCTTTGTATAATCGTCCTTAAAATCGCCTAAAAGTGCCATAATGGGTATTTCCTCAGCTTCCACTATAGCATTTTGGGTGGTGCGTAGGATGACAGTTTGATGACAATTGAGGGGAAGCTGAGAGCTGAAAGCCGACAGCCGACAGCTTAGAAGAAAAACTCCAAGTCACTGTATTATATAAAAATACCGCTTAGCTCTAGGCTCTCAGCTTTCAGCTGCCAAAGGCCGCTCCAGCAACCGCTCGATCGCCGTGCCTACCTGCAGCGTGCCGTTCAGCACCTCATGCACCGCGAAGGCAATCGGCATCGCAACGCCGAGTTTACGCGCCAACTGCGTCACCGATTCCGCCGTCGCGACGCCTTCGGTGAGCCCCCCGCTTGCACGCATAGTGCCCCGGCCAATCGAAACACCCAGCGAATAATTGCGCGATTTCGTGCTCATCGCGCTCAGCATCATATCGCCGATGCCCGATAACCCCATCAGCGTTTCTTCCTTGCCACCCTTCGCTTTCGCCAAGCGGCAAATCTCCACCATGCCGCGCGTAATCAGCGCTGCGCGCGCATTCTCGCCAAGCCCACGGCCCTCCACAATCCCCGCCGCAATGGCGAGCACATTCTTCACCGCGCCACCGATCTGCGTGCCGACGGGATCGTCATTCACATAAAGCCGGAAATATTTCCCACCCAGCGCGAAGGTGATTTTATCCGCCAGATGCGTCTGGTGCAGCGCCAGCGTCGTCGCCGTCGGCAGGCCCGCCGCCGCCTCCCGCGCGAAATTCGGGCCCGACAGCACCGCGCACGGGTTATACGGCAAAATCGATTGCAGCACCTCGCTCATCAGCATCAGCGACCCACGCTCGATGCCCTTCGTCGCAATAATCAGCGGCACGTTCGAAGGCACCGTGTCCGACAGCGAAATCGCCACCGTGCGCATGGATTGCGCCGGAATCGTGACCACCAGCATATCGCAACTGCTGATAAACCCAGTCGAATCCGTCACTTCAATCGACGGGTCGATGAACTGCTCCGGCAAATATTGCGCATTCTCCCGCCGGTTTTTGATCGAGTCGATCACCTGCGTGTTGCGCGTCCACAGCGTCGCCTTGCTGCCCGCGCGGTTCGCCAAAATCGCCAGCGCCGTGCCCCATGCGCCTGCGCCAATCACCCCAACATGCGGCATTTCAGTGGTCATGCGCGGTCCCCAGAACTTGTCATTCCCGAGCTAGCTTTGCCCAAAAACTTCTTCAGTTTTTGGTTGCAAAGCTTCATCGGGAATCCACTTTTAACAATGTTTTCTCTGTCTGCGCTGCACTTGTTGGAAATGGATTCCCGATGAAGCGCCGTGACCAAATTTTGAAGAAAAATTTGGACGGCACTAACTCGGGAATGACAAACTTGAATCATCACGCCACCTTGCTCAATCCAATCACAAACTCCTCGCCATCCAGCTCCTGGCGAATTTGCTGAACCGCGCTCGCCGCACCCTCACCAATCGAAACTGCTAAGGTCTGCCCCGCGATATACTCGCCATGCTGTTTGAGCGCCGCCTTGAAATCGCCCGGCACATCAAGCGCGAGCGTAATCCGATCTGCGACATTGAGCCCCGCATCCTTGCGCGCCTGCTGAATCATGCGCACCAAATCCCGCGCGCGGCCTTCGGCTTCGAGCTCCGGCGTAATCGCCAAATCCAAAATCACCATCGCATCATTGCTGCTCAAACGCTGCGCGCCTTTTTCAATGAGCGGCTTCAGCTGGAGGTTATATTCACCCTCCTCCATCTTCTCACCGCCGACAATAATCGCGCCATTCTCATTCTTCCAATCGCCCGCTTTCGCCGCGGCACCGACCGCCTTCATTTTGCCGCCAAGGCGCTTGCCCGCAACTTTGAAATCAATGCTCAGCGTAAACTCCGCCACACCTTCGAGCGAATCGGCGAAGCGAATTTCCTTCACGTTCAGCTCATCCATCATCAGGTCCGAGAACCCGCGCAAACGCTCCGCCCCCGCCCCATACAGCGTCGCCGAGGCGAGCGGCTGGCGGTTGCGGATATTCTCCGCCGAGCGGATCGAGCCCATCGCCGTGCAGGCATCGCGCACGCGGTCCATATCGGCAACCAGTTCCACCGCATCGCCGATCGCCGAAACATCCGGGAAATCCGTCAAATGCACACTCGCCGCATCGCCATGCAGCGCGCGGTAAATCGCCTCGCTCACAAACGGCATGAGCGGTGCTGCGGCGCGGCACATCAAATCCAGCACCGTGAACAGCGTGTCATACGCCGCCTGCTTATCCGCCGTCACCTCCTCCGCCCAGAACCGCGAGCGGCTGCGGCGAATATACCAGTTATTCAGCACATCGAGGAACGCGGTAATCGCCTCCGTCGCGCCCGGCGTATCGTACCCATCGAGGCTTGCTTGCACCTGGCTGACCGCGGCTTTGGCTTTGGCGAGGATGTAGCGGTCGAGCATGTTATCACTCGCCGAAACCAACTTCGCCTTCACCCCGTCCGCATTCGCATAGAGCGTGAAGAAATTGAACGCGCTCCACAGTGGTTTGATGTTGAGCCGCACCACGTCGCGGATGAATTTGCCCTCTTTGTCGATAATCATTTCCCCGCCGCGCATGATCGAGGACGAGAGCATAAACCAGCGCAGCGCATCCGCCCCATACTGATCATATACTAGCTTCGGCTCCGGGTAATTTTTCAGGCGTTTCGACAATTTTTGCGCCATCATTTTCCCGGTGTTTTCATCACGCACCGATTCGCCCAGCACCACGCCGTGGCAGATGACGTTTTTAAACGGCGGCTTATCGAACAACGCCGTGCTCAGCATGATCAGCGTGTTGAACCACCCGCGCGTCTGGCCGACATATTCGGTGATGAAATCCGCCGGGAAATTTTCCTCGAACAGCTGCTTATTCTCGAACGGGTAATGCAGCTGCGCGTAAGGCATGCTGCCGCTTTCAAACCAGCAATCGAACACATCCTCAACGCGTGTATACAGCTCGCCATCCCGCTCGAACGTAATCGTATCGATGAACGGGCGGTGCAGATCCTCCACCTTTTTGCCACTCAATTGCTCAATCTCCGCAATCGAACCCGGCACAATCATTTTGCCGCTGGGGCTCCGCCAGATCGGAATCGGCGTGCCCCAGAAACGGTTGCGCGAAATGCTCCAATCCGGCGCGGTCGCGAGCATATGGCCCATCTGCCCGTTTTTCACATGCTCGGGGAACCAGTTAATCTGCTGGTTCAGCTCCACCGCACGGTCGCGGAATTTCGTCACCGCCACATACCAGCTCGGCATCGCGCGGTAGATAATCGGCGTATCCGTGCGGTAGCAATGCGGATAGTTGTGCTTATACGGCTCGTCCTTCACCAGCAACCCACGCGCCTTCAACCACCGCACAATCCGCATATTCGCAAGGCCGTATTTTGCGACATCCTTCGCCTCGATATGCTGCGCGCGGTCGGCATCCTCAATATGGATATTCGCCACCGCAATGCGCGTGTCGGGCACGACGACGAGGCCCTTCAGCGACAAATCCGGCAGATCGCGTATTTCATTAGTGAAACGCCCTTGACCATCGACAGGTACAATCACTTTAATACCACTTTCAAAGCAGCATTGTTGATCCACCTCACCAAAACCTGGCGCGAGGTGTACAATTCCCGTACCATCACCCTCATCGATAAATGCACCACCATTTAGTACGCGAAAGGCTTTTTGGTCTCTACGAGCCTCATCATCAAAGTAGGGAAATAAAGGTTCGTAAGATTGGCCGATTAAATCTTCACTACTAATAATTCTTAGATTTCTTTCATCCTTAAACTCTGCAGGATCATTAAAAGGATGGTATTTAGCAAGCAATGCTTCCAACGCAGTCGCTTTATCTGCATTCGTAGGCTCCAAATTCTGAGCAAGCGCTTTCGCAAGCTTTAGTGCATCACTTTTCCCAACAATAAGACACTCTCTTTGACTATCAAGCGTAGTGAGAGCCAAATACTCTCTCTCAGGACTTACCGCCAAAGCCAAATTACTTGGCAATGTCCAAGGTGTTGTTGTCCATGCTACTAAGTGGTAATGTGTCGCATCCGGTGCGCCCTTCGGCTTTTCCTTCAGCTTAAACTTCACATAAGCCGCCTTATCCTCCCGCTCCCGCGTGGCATTATCCATGCGGATTTCAAAGTTCGAAAGCGTCGATTCCGCCGCCCAGCTATAAGGCATCACGCGGAAGGCCTCGAACACGTAATCCTTCTTATACAGCTCCGAAAACGCCCAGATGACGGACTCCATGAACGGCATGTCCATCGTTTTATAGTCATTCTGGAAGTCCACCCAGCGGCCCTGGCGCGTCACGTAATATTCCCAATCCGCGACATAGCGCATCACGCTGCTGCGGCAATAATCATTGAATTTGCCGATGCCGTAATCGAGAATCGCGAGCCGCCCCGCAATGTTCAGCTCCTTTTCCGCGCCCATTTCCGCAGGTAACCCATGGCAATCCCACCCGAAGCGGCGCTCCACACGGCTGCCGCGCATGGTCTGGTAACGCGCAATCGCATCCTTCACATAACCGGTGAGGAGATGCCCGTAATGCGGCATACCGTTGGCGAATGGCGGGCCATCGTAAAACACAAACGCATTGCTCGCCCCATCTGCCTTCGCCGCAGCGCGGTTCGTGACCGATTTTTCAAACGTCCGGTCCTGCTTCCAGAAATGCAGAATCCCCTCCTCCAGCTTGGCAAAGTCAGGGTTTGCTTCAATTTCCGGGTAATGTTTAGTGGTCATGGCTCGCGCTTATCAATAGGTGAGCGAGCGTTCTAGCCAACAGGGAACGAAAAATCCAGCCTTCTTGCACCTTTATCCGCGCCCGCGGCACATCTTTGCCACGCTTGCTTAGCGATGGGGTTTGTCCGCGCCATTCCGACGGCGAATATTTGCATTTAGCGGCTGAACTGCGTATACGAGCAGCATTGCGGGACTAACCAGCAAATCGGCGAAAGCGAGGATGAACTGGAAGCGCCGCATACAACTATAGGTTTAACATAATCGCGCTATGGTTGCAAGCGCGAAAGGGCAAATATGATCAACGAACACCGCATGGCCGAACGGCTGATTACCTACTGGAACAACCTGCGCAAAGAAGCGCCAATGCCGGATTACGCGCATTTCAACGCCTCCGCCATCGCCGATATTTGGCAGCAATGCATTCTATTTACGGTTGCGCCGGAGGTGGACTCCAAACCCCACGTGCTGAATTTCTACCAAATCGGCGACCAGCTGCGCGGCATCTATGGCAGCGACATGCTCGGCCAAAGCTTCAACACCGCCCAGCGCCATTTCCAAGGCGCCGCGGTCGTGCGCCGGGTGGAGCAAATCATCGCCACCCCCGCACCGTTGAGCGATGTCGGCCAGTTCATCAACGAGAAAAGCAAAGTCGTCAAATACCGCTCCTGCCTGCTGCCCTTCGGTGGGCGCGACGGTAAAGTTTCCCATGTCGTCGCCGGCCTCAGCTGGCGGGAATATTAGAATGAATGCAATAACTATGAATTTGTCATTCCCGAGCTAGCATCGTCCAAATTTTCCTTCAAAATTTGGTAACGATGCTTCATCGGGAATCCAGCTCCGCTGCAAAACTGGATTCCCGATGAAGCCTTGCCAGCAAAAACTAAGAAGTTTTTGGGCAAGACTAACTCGAGAATGACACCACCTAGAGGCCCTATGAGCACCCACCACGAAAATACCGAGCTCGATACCCAGCTCGTCTATCTCGGCCGCGACCCGAAGCGCGATTGCGGCTCCGTCAACCCGCCGGTGCACCGCACCAGCACGGTGATTTTCAACGATTACGCCAGCTTCCACGAATATGAGAGCGGCAAAGGCGCGCATCGCGGTTACGGCCGCCACGGCTCGCCGACAACGGATGGCATCGAGCAGGCCCTCGCTGCGCTCGAAGGCGCAGACCACGCCATCATCACCGCCTCGGGCTTAGCCGCCATCACCACGCCACTGCTCGCTTTCTTAAGCGCTGGCGACCACGTGCTCATCCCGGATTCCATCTACAGCTCCGCCCGCCAATTCGTGAAAAAAGAGCTCGTGCGCTTCGGCGTCGAAGTCGAATTTTACGAACCCACCATCGGCGCGGGAATCCAAGCGCACATGAAGCCCAACACCAAAGTCGTCTATTGCGAAAGCCCAGGCTCCAACACGTTCGAGATGCAGGACATCCCCGCCATCGCCAAAATCGCCCACGCCGCGGGCGCGGTGGTCATGGCGGATAACACTTGGGCCACGCCGCTGCTGCAGCGCCCGTTCGAGCTCGGCATCGATATCTCCATCCACTCCGCCACCAAATATATCGGCGGGCACTCGGATCTCGTCATGGGCGCGGTGCTGTGCAAAGCCAAGCATTTCGCGCAGCTCAACCGCGTCCACCGCAATCTCGGCGCGGTGCCGAGCGGCGATAACGCTTACCTCGCACTACGTGGCCTGCGCACCATCGCCGTGCGCCTCAAACAGCACGAAGCGCATGCGATCGAAGTCGCCGCCTGGCTGCAAACCCTGCCGCAAGTGAAGCGCGTGCTCTATCCCGCATTGCCCAGCGACCCGGGCCACCAACTCTGGAAACGCGACATGACCGGCGCTTCCGGCCTCTTTGCCATCGAACTCACCCACGCCAACGACGCCGCGCTCGCCGCCATGCTGGATGGGCTGAAACATTTCGGCATCGGCTATAGCTGGGGTGGGTTCGAGTCGCTCATCATCGCCTACAAACCGCACCAAATGCGCGAGGTGAGCAAGGTCGATAAAAACGCGACCTATTTGCGCCTGCATATCGGGCTCGAAGCGCCGAAAGATTTGATCGCCGACCTCGATGCCGGGTTCAAACGCTTCAGCAAAGCCCTGAAGGAAGCGGCGTAGGAGGCCCCATGGCGATGGATGCGCGGTGGAAATCCTGGGTGCGCGAGAATGTCGATCGCGGCTGCGATGTCGATGAGCTGCGCGCGATTTTACGCCGCGAAAAATTCTCGGAAGAGGATATCGAGGCCGAATTTAACACCATCGCCACCGTCGCGCGCGAAATCCGCGCCAAACCCGTGAACCACGAAGCCCTCACCAAAATCAAGCTCACCCGCAACGCCAAACCTATCGCCAGCGAGTGGCTCCAGCTCTACGTGCTGGAAAATTTCATGACGCCCGAGGAATGCGACACACTCGTCGATTGCGCGAAAGATTCCTACCGCCCCTCCACCGTCACCACGGGCGATCGCGACAAATATTTCCGCACCAGCTCCACCTGCGATCTCTACGAACGCGTCCACCCGCTCGTGCGCACCATCGATGAGCGCATCGCCGCCACGCTTGGCATCAACCTCGCTTATGCCGAGGTCACACAAATCCAGCATTACAGCGTCGAGCAGGAGTTCAAAGCCCACACCGATTATTTCGAGCCGGACTCTGCGGAATACCTCAAATTCGCCAGCACCAGCGGCAACCGCACCTGGACATTCATGGTCTATCTCACCGATACGGAAAAAGGCGGCGGCACAAAGTTCGTCAACATCGACCAAACTTTCTACCCTAAAAAAGGCCGCGCCGTGGTGTGGAACAATCTCTACGCAGATGGCACGCCCAATTACGACACGCTCCATTGGGGCCAACCGGTGGAAGCGGGCACCAAAGTCATCATCACCAAATGGTTCCGCGAGCAATGCACCGTGCCGATGCTGATGGAGTAAGTTAGCGCACCCGCGCCACCGCACTGCCCACAAAAACCACCGTCGCCGCCACCACCATCATCGGCCCCGTCGGCGTATCGAGCGCGAGTGACGCGAACAACCCGCCGACAACACTCACCATGCCGGCCACGGCCGCAAGCACCGCCATCTGCAGCGGCGTGCGGGAGAAATAACGCGCCGTCGCCGCCGGAATAATCAGCAGCGCCGTAATCAGCAACATGCCGGTGAGCTTAATCGCCACCGCAATCACAGTTGCCAGCAGCAATGTCAGCAGCAACTGCATGCGCGTCACGTTGATGCCTTCCACCTGTGCAATCGCCCCGTCGAGCGTTGCCATCAACAACGGCCGCCAGAAATGCGCGAGCAGTGCCACCACCGTCACCGCAAGCGCCGCAAGCACCACCACATCACCCCAGCCCAGCGCCAGCACATCGCCGAACAAATAGGCATTCACATCCACCTGCACCTCGCGGTTCAGCGCCACCAGCACCAACCCCAGCGCCAGCGCGCCGTGCGAGAGAATACCCAGCACCGTATCCGCATGAAACCGCGCATCGCGGCTATAGCGGCTGAGGATAAACGCGAGCGCAATCGCAACGAGAAAAATCGCGAGTGTCATCGGCAACGCCTCACCCACCAGCAGCGACAGCGCAACCCCCAGCAACGCCGAATGCGCAATCGTATCGCCAAAATACGCCATGCGCCGCCACACCACAAATGCGCCCAGCGGCCCGAGCATGGCCGCAAGCAACACGGAAGCCGCAAGCGCGCGCATCACCAACTCACTCATGATGGCACACCTCCCCCGGCTTATGGTGGTGCGTGTGCGGGTAATCCTCATCCCCCAGCCCGTGGCTGTGGGTGTGATGGTGGTGATAGAGCGCCACCTGATCGGCCAGCGTATCGCCAAACATCGCGCGGAAGCTGGCGTCGCCACCCACCTGCTGCGGCGTGCCCTCGCAGCACACATGGTGGTTCAAACACACCACGCGCTCGGCGCCGGCCATCACCACATAGAGGTCATGGCTCACCATCAGCACCGCGAAATGGAGCTCCTCGCTCAGCTGCTTCAGCAGGCGGTAAAGCTCGCTCTGCCCGCCAATATCCACGCCCGCGGTCGGCTCATCCAGCACCAGCAGATTCGGCTGTTTCAGCCCCATTTTGGAGACCGCGATCGAGCGGCTCAAAACCCACGTCCA
>JBEHYI010000061.1:0-10158 GCA_048498255.1 Pseudomonadota bacterium
CGATGGCGTGGGCCCCCGCCTGCGCGGGGGCGACGAGTCTTCGCGTTGCGAGGCCTTACTTTTTTCGTCCGGTTGATTTTGCGGCCCGCTTGGGTTTAGCCACGGGTTTGCGTTTAGCATTTGTTGGCTTGCGTTTTGCCACTGCTCGCTTGTTTTGGCCCACAGATTTTGCAGCTCCTCGCTTGCTTGTTCCAGCGGGGTTTTTGGCTTTGGCAGCCACGGGAAAAAGTCGGTCATGGAGTTTTGCCAATTGCCGCTCCACGGCGTCGAGACGTTCGGTAAGATCCCCGATTGTAGCATCGCGAGCATCAGGTGCATGGGCAGAGCGTCGGGCATTCGCATCATGGGCGTTACCGTTTCCGAAATGTTGCATCGCCTCGAGCATGGCGCGGATGGCGTCGGGGTTGGTCATCTGGCGGGTCATCTCGGACTGCCATTGTCGCAAAAAATCCGCAGCGCGCTGTTGATGATGTTGTTTTGTGGTCATCTTTTCCTGAAAGCTTGCAAAAGGCAATTAACTGATGCTAGGTCAAGGACAAGGAAAAAGAAAGCTTGAACGTAGACAGAGGAATTTATGACCACGAAAAAACCTGCGACCAGCGAACCGATCGTCATCAAAAAATACGCGAACCGCCGTTTGTACAACACGGATACGTCGAGCTATGTGACGCTCGAGGATTTGTGCAACATGGTGAAGGAAGGCGCGGAGTTCATCGTGTATGATGCGAAATCCGGCGAGGACCTCACCCGTCAGATTCTAACGCAGGTGATTTTCGAGCAGGAATCTTCGGGCGAGCATTTGCTGCCGACGAATTTCCTGCGCAGCATCATCGGGTTTTACGATAATTCGCTGAAGGATTTTGTGCCGCATTACCTCGATAGCGCAATGAAGTCGTTCACCGGCAACCAAGAGAAAATGCGCGAGATGATGGGCATGGGGAATCTCGGCAGCTTCGGCCAGGTGGCGCAGCAGCTCGAGGAAATTGGGAAACAGAACATGGAAATGTTCACGAAGGCCTTCTCGATGTTTACACCGTTTGCGGCACCGGAAGCGGGCGCTACGGGGACGAATAAGAAGAAATAGGTTCGGGGAGTTTTCCGAGCAAAAGAAAAGCCCGCTATGAAGCGGGCTTTTTTGTTGGGTGCGGTATAAAAGTTTAGATGCGCACGGATGGGGTGGATTCGATTTTCTTGGCTGCAACCGGTGCGGTTTCCGCTGCGAACATGCTCATGAATTTTTGCACTTTCGGGTTGCTGTGCTGGGCAAAGCCGCCGATATAGCCGCCGCGGTGGGTAGCTTCACCTGCCAGGGTACGCTCGGTTTCAAGCAGGCGCACCGCTGCTTCGCGCTGGTTTTGGAAATCGACGCTCAGTTTTGCGAGCTCCGCATTCACGACTGCTGGCTCATGCGATTCGCCACGCAGACGCGCCACGTTCTCTTTGATGTTCTCGATGGAACCGCTGTGAAAATCAAAAGCCATAGGTGATCCTAAAGTGCGAAGGTGTTTTTCCTTACTTTGAACCTATCATAGAATTGTTACAATTCTGTGACGATGGACGCAGTTTTATGTGACAGTTTGATGACAAAACGGACTGAAATTAGGTAAAATTTTAGGGAATTTGTGGGTGGCTCAGCGCAGTCACGAGCGGACAACAAATAAGGGCTGATCTAGCGATCCACCGCGAATTCATCGGTAGTGGCGGCGCGCTCAGCGGCAGCTTGGGCGGTGAAGGATGCTTCGCGCGGTTGGATGGGCGGTTTCGTTTCGCTGCGGGCACGCACGGCATCCGCATGGCTGCCGTGGCTTGCACCGGCGCGGCTTGCAAATTTGTCGCTCCAGTTGGCGTTTTGGTACTGGCGCTGCGTATGTTCGCGCTGCATTTCGTTGAGCTCGTGCGCGCCATGGGCGGCGTGGGCGGTTTCCGCAACGGTGGCGGCGGTATGGGCGCCGGTGCCTGCGGCGAACATGTTGGGGGCGACGGTTGAGGTGCTGCCGGGTGTGGTTGGCCCTGGGGTGGGCGGAACATCCGGTGTAGGGCCGCTAACATCCGGTGGGGTGCTGGAAGCTGCTGCGGTGGTGTGGGGGGCCATTGCGCCGTGCGCGGCCATGGCGGCTGCGGTGGTGCCACCGGCGATGCCAAGGGCCGTGGCGATGCTGTGGCCTGCTGCCGCGAAGGTGAGCCCGCCGCCGGTGAGGCCAAAGGCGTTCACCAGCAAGGTCGGAATGCCGGTGAGAAACCCCCAACCGTAGCTTAACGCCGAGCCGATGGCTTGGATGCTGGTACCAAGCAGCGTGACCATCGAGGGGCTAGCAGCGCCGACCGCAGCAGCGCCAATGGCTGAGAAAACCGCTACCCCAACCACGGCCGCAAGCGCCACGCCAGCCACGATGGCAGCGCCTTTCAGCACGCCGCCCCACTCGATGGGGCGCTCGCTGCTGGGCTGCTTGGTTGGTAGGGTTATTTCAGGGGTCATGGCCGTCACTAAGGGTTTATTTCACCTTATGTTATAGCACGCGTGGGCGTTAAACATTGTGACAGTTGTGTGAAATCTTGGGGCGAGCCTGGATGGATGGCGCATCATCAGCCGCGCCGTTTATGGCTGATTCGTCCGTTTGGAGATTAATGCTGCGTCACCGGCGCATCGATCGCTGTCTCGCCGTACGCCATCGCATCCAGGCGGTGAATGCGGGTGTAGACCGCGTGTGAGCGCTCGGAGAGGTAGTTCAGGTAATAGGGCATGTTGGCGAGCACGTCCGGCAGGTGGTTGAGGCAGATATCCGCGCCATCGAGACGGTAGGAATCCGCGGCTTTTTCCTCATCGATACGGCCGGCGTAAATCGCGCGGCGCACCATCAGCCACGCCATGACAGCGGTGAGGCGCATGGTGACGCGGGTCATTTCGTTAGCGTAGGTGATGCGCAGTTCGGGGCCGATGCTCGCCTGGTCCTCCGCGCCGCGGGATTGGAAATAATGGTGGGCATCGAACAGCAACGCCAAGGTTTCGTTGAACACGCCGGGTAAAAAGAGTAACTGGGTATCGTCGGTTGCTTGTCGAGCGACGGGATGCATGCGAGGCCTCTAGCTGTTGGTGTGTGCGTTCGGTTGGCCCGAATCTCTCGTTACTATAGCGTGGAAGTGGTAAACATTAGGTTAAGAACGATGGCTAAAATGCCGTTGAAATTTAATAATGCGTAAAGCTTTGTGGCGTTTGGGGAATTTTAATCTGTACGTTCATTCATTATTGGTTTGTCATTGACTATCAACGTTAAATCATCGTGGATTATGGCCAATGCAGGCAGTGGAAAAACCACGGCTCTGACCGAACGCGTGGTGCGCTTATTGCTGCTCGGCGTTGCGCCGGAACATATTGTTTGCATCACTTATACAAAAGCGGCGGCGAGCGAGATGCGCGCGCGGGTGCTGAAAAAACTGCGCGAATTGCTGCTGATGGAGGAAACGGCGCTGGTTGCACGCGTGGCGACGCTCACGGAAATGACGCCATCGCCCGCGCAGCTGACCCGCGCGCGGCTGCTGTTTGGCATGGTGCTCGATAGCCCAAGCGGCGGGCTGCAGCTAACCACCATCCACGGATTTTGCCAGAATATTCTACGGCGTTTTCCGCTCGAGGCCGGGATTGCGCCGCATTTCACCATCCTCGAGGAAGCGGCGGCGGATGAGCTGTTGCGCAAGGCGAAGCATGCACTGCTGGGCGGGTTAATGTCGGCGGATGCGGATTTGCAGGCGGCGCTGGCGCTAATCGGCATGCGCGGGGGCGAAAGCCGTTTCGATGCGCTCGCGAATGACATCATCAAAAAACGGCGGATTTGGCAGCGCATTTGGCAGGGGCAATCGCCAGAGTCGTTGCGCGTGGCGATGTTCGCGCTGCATGATGTGGCGGAGGATGCAACGCGCGAGGGGCTGAATCGCTGGCTCGCGGAGATGTTCAGCGCGGCGGATGAAGCGCTGATCCGCGGGCATTTGCCACAGATGTTGGCGCATGGCACCAAATCTTATCGTGAATTTGCGGAAGGGCTGAGTGGCTGGCTGGAGCTTGATGCACCATCGCGTGCGGGGCAGTGCGCTGCGCTGATTCGCTTGCTGCTGACCAAAGAAAATAAAACATCGCAGCGTTACATGGTGGATAAAAAACAGCACCCCGAAGGCTCGCCGCTGCAGCTGCTGATGGTGCGGGCGTGCGAAACGGCGCAGCGTTATCTGGCGCAATTTTCGGCGCTGTGCTGCGCGGAGGAAAGTTTCGCCGTCGGCATCCTCGCCCGCGCGTTGATGCAGCAGTATGAAGCGGCGAAGGAAGCGCGCCACGCCCTCGATTACGACGATTTGATTTTGCGCACGCTGCAGCTGATGAGCCTGCCTGAAATGCTCGGCTGGGTGATGAGCAAGCTCGACCACCGCATTGACCATCTGCTGATCGACGAGGCGCAGGATAATAGCGGCGAGCAGTGGGAGCTGGCGCGGGTGCTGGTGGAGGAATTGATTGCCGCGAATGACGGGCGCGACCATGTGGGCCTGCCGCGCAGCTTGCTGGTGGTGGGGGATGAGAAGCAGTCGATTTATAGTTTCCAGGGTGCCGCGCCGGAGGAATTCGGCCGCAACCGGCAGCTCTTTTCGGCGATGCTAGAGGGAAGTGCCTCACCGCTTGCGGCGGAGAGTTTGCTCAATTCCTACCGCTCGGCAGAAGCCGTACTGCGGCTGGTGGATCAGGTGGCGGGGATGCCCGAGATTGCGGCGGCGCTGAGCAGTAGCGGTGCGGTGCAGGCGCATGTGCTGAAACGCACCGAGGCGGCGGGGCAGGTGATGCTGCACGCGTCGCTGATTGCGCCGGAGAAGACGCCCCTGCCACCGCTGACGATTCCGCTGGATTATGGTGTGAGCAGCCATGCGGCGACACTGCTGGCGGAGCATATCGCCGAGCAGATTGCAACCTGGCTGCAGGTGGAAAAGTGCATGCTCGCGAGTGAAGGCAGGGCGCTGAAAGCAGGAGATATCCTCATTCTCGTGCGGCACCGCACGCGGATGGTGCAGGCGTTGATCCGCGCGCTGGAGCGTCGCCACGTGCCGGTGGCGGGCATGGATCGGCTGACGCTTTCGGACCACCTCGCGGTGGCGGATCTGCTGGCGCTCATGCGCTGGTGTGGGAATACCCACGACGATATGGCGCTGGCGCAGGTGCTGCGCTCGCCGCTGATTGGTATGAGCGATGAGGAATTGCGTGCGCTGGCTTATGGGCGCGCGGGCAGTTTGTGGAGCGTGACGCAGCATGCGTGGCTGGCGGAAATGCTCGGTCTGCGCCACCTAACGCCGTATGATTTCCTGACGCAGGTGCTGGAAGTTTCCGGCCGTCGGCGGGATTTCGCGCGGCGGTTTGGTGAGGAGGTACACGAAATTCTCGACGAGTTGAAAGCGCAGGCGGCCGCACTCCCTGCCGATATGGCGCCGACCCTGGCGAATTTCCACGATTGGATGACAGCGAGCCGCCGCCAGGTGAAGCGCGAGCAGGAATCCGGAACGCATGACCAGGTGCGCATTATGACGGTGCATGGCGCGAAGGGCCTCGAAGCGCCGGTGGTGATTTTGGCGGATACGGTCAGCTTGCCGAGCACGAAGGATGAGCGTTTTTTTACGCTGCGCACTTCGCACGGTCAGCTACTGCCGCTGTTGGCGATGTCGGCCCCGGCGAAGGATGCTGTGCGCTATGCAGAGGCGAAGCAGGAGAAGCTGAGCAAGCTGAACGCGGAATATTACCGGCTGCTGTATGTGGCGCTCACTCGCGCGCGGGACGAATTGCACATCTTTGGCACGGCGGATAAAAAGGGCGAAATTAAGCCTGCGAGTTGGTATGGCGTGGTGGAAACGGCGATGCAGGCGTGTGGAGCGGAGGAGCTGGAAGGCGCGCTCGCTTTGCGGGATGTGCGGGCGGCAACTCCTCCATCCTCACCCCAACCTAGCACCGTTGTGGCCGCGGATTTGCCGGCTTGGCTTCATGCGCACCCACCGCTGGAGACCACAAGTGCGCGGGCGGAGAGCGAGGCGGTAGCGCGCGCGGATGCGATCTCCGATTCACGCTCGCGCGGAGTGCGCATTCACCGCATTTTGGAGTTAGTGCGGACCCGCGCGGCGTTTGCGCAGCTCGCGGAGTATATCGCGCATATCAGCCCAGATTGGGACGAGGACACACACGCGCAGGTAATGGCGCAGATTCAGGAGCTGCACCGCAAGGAGATGTGGCTGTGGGAATTTCCGCATCAGGCGGAGGTGGCGATTCATGGCGTGGTTGGCGGAGTGGCGACGCATCGGCAGATCGATTTGCTGGTCAATACAGGCCGCGATATCGTGATTATTGATTATAAAACCACGGCGAATGTACCTAAAGCGGCGGAGAAGGTTTCGGGGAATTACCTGCGGCAACTCAAGATTTATCAGGATTTGGTGCGCCAGCTTTACCCTGGCATTCCCGTACGCACCGCGATTTTATGGACGCATAACGCCAGCCTGATGTGGCTGGATGCGGCGGTGGAGAAATACACGCTTTCCGAGCTGAAAATCGCGGGATAAAACCGCCGTTGCCGCTTGACGCAGTGCAATACGAATCCTATCTTACGCGCAATAGGAACAAAAAACACGAGGCATACTATGGCGACCAAACATATTTCTGATGACGAATTCGATGGCACGGTGCTTTCGAGCAGCCAGCCAGTATTGGTGGATTTCTGGGCAGAATGGTGCGGCCCATGCAAGCAGATCGGCCCGGTGCTGGATGAAATTGCGAATGATATGGCGGGCAAGTTGACGGTGGCGAAAGTGAACATCGACAACAATCCCGAATCGCCGCAAAAATACGGCGTGCGCGGCATTCCGACGATGATCCTGTTCAAGGATGGCAAAGCGGTGGCGACCAAAGTGGGCAGCCTGCCGAAATCGCAATTAGTGGAATGGCTGAACAGCCACGTTGCTTAGCATCACCGACAGCACGCGGTTTTTGCGCGAGGAATTCGGCTTAACGCCGGTCATCGCGGCGGAGATCGAGTGCTATGTGCTGCTCGCTGAGACCGAAACGCAGGAGGCGATGGACCATTTTTGGGGGCCCGTCCATAAGGCGTTTTTGCATGAGGCGCTGCCGATTTTGCGGATTGAGAAGGAGCGCGGGTTTCACCAATATGAGATCATCACGGCGATGAGCACACCGGCGGAGTTGGCGGAAACGCTACGTTCGGTGCGTGCAATCATCGAGAAATATGCGGCGCGGTTTAACGTGCCGGTGAGTTTCGCGGCGAAACCATTTATCGATCAGCCCTCGAGCGGCATGCATTTGCACCTGCATTTGTCGGATGAAAATGGGATTAATGTGTTCCATAAAACCGAGGAATGGACGAGCGATTACCTGCGCCATAGTTTGGGCGGGTTGCTCGATACGATGGCGTCGCACATGCCGATTTTCTTCCCGGATATTACGGATTACGCGCGGTTGAATGACCCCGACCATGTGCCGAAAATTTTCGGTTGGGGCGTGAATAACCGCTACTGCGCGCTGAGGATTCCGGCTTATCCGGACCCGTATGACAAGCGCATCGAGCATCGCGTACCATGTGCGAACGCTGACCCGCAATTCGCGATTGCGGCGATGTTGACGGGCGTGGTGAAGGGCCTGCGCGAGCAGATCGAACCGCCGGAGCAGCAGCATGGCCGCACGGGACAATCGAGCGTGAAGCAGTTGGTGGCTGCGGGTTTGGCAGATTAAAGCTTACATCCATCCGCTAGTGAGCGCACATAGGTGCTGAGTTTCGCGGCATCGGCTTTGTTTTCTTCGATATAACGCACGATCGCTGAGCCAACGACGACGCCATCGGCGAGGGGGGCCATGGATTTCACATCCGCCGGTGTTTTGATGCCGAAGCCGACGGAGATGGGAAGGTTCGTGGTTTTACGGATGGCGGCGATGTTGGCTTTCACCGACTCCGCACTGGCGGAAGCCGCACCCGTGATGCCGGTGATGGAGATGTAATAGACATAGCCATTGGCATGTTCGGTGAGGAGTTTGAGGCGATCTGGCACGGAGGTCGGCGCGATCAGCGTGACGAGAGCGATGTTGTTTTTGGCGAGCAGCGGCGCGAGTTCGCCCGCTTCTTCCGGTGGGAGATCGACGATAATGATGCCATCGACCCCGCTTGCTGCAGCGTCACGCGCGAAGGCTTCGTAGCCGTAAATATAAATCGGGTTGAGGTAGCCCATGAGCACGAGCGGTGTGGTGTGACGCGCGCGGAAATTACGCGCGAGTTCGAGGATGGATTTCAGTGTCACGCCCGCATCCAGCGCGCGTTTGCCGGCAGCGGCGATGGTGGGGCCATCCGCCATCGGATCGGAAAAGGGAATGCCGAGTTCGATGATATCGGCACCTGCGCTCGGCATGGCATCGAGCAATTTAGCGCAGGCTTCGAGCGATGGGTCACCACCCATGATGAATGGGATAAACGCCGCGCGTTTTTCGGCTTTGCAGCGGGTGAAGGTTTCAGCGATGCGGGTCATAGATCGAACCCTAACGCACCGGCGACGGTGAAAATATCTTTATCCCCGCGGCCGCTGAGGTTGAGGACTATGAGGTGATCCTTCGGCAATTTGGGTGCGGCGGTGATGATGTAAGCGAGCGCATGGCTGGATTCGAGCGCGGGGAGGATGCCTTCATACGCGGCGAGGAGTTTGAAGGCTTCGAGCGACTCCGCATCCGTCGCGCTAACATATTCCACGCGGCCAATGTCTTTCAAATACGCATGTTCGGGGCCGATGCCGGGATAGTCGAGCCCCGCGGAAATGGAGTGGGCTTCGGTGATTTGCCCATCCGATGTTTGCAGCAGATAAGTGCGCGTGCCGTGCAAAATGCCGGGCGTGCCTTTGGTGATAGAGGCGGCATGGAGGTCCGTATCGACACCATGGCCCGCGGCTTCGACGGCGGTGAGTTTTACCTTATCGTTCAGAAACGGATGGAAAATGCCGATGGCGTTCGACCCGCCGCCGATGCAGGCGACGATTTCATCCGGCAAACGCCCAAACCGCGCCATCGATTCTTCCTTCACCTCATCGCCGATGACGCATTGGAAATCGCGCACCATCATGGGGAAAGGGTGGGGGCCGGACGCGGTGCCGATGAGGTAATAGGTGTCGTGCACATTCGTCACCCAGTCACGCATGGCTTCGTTCATCGCATCCTTCAGGCTTTGCGAACCAGCGGTGACGGGGATGACTTCCGCGCCCAGAAGCTTCATGCGGAACACGTTCGGCTTTTGCCGCTCCATGTCCTTCGCACCCATATAGATGATGCATTTCAGGCCAAAACGCGCGCAGACGGTGGCGGTGGCGACGCCGTGTTGGCCCGCACCCGTTTCCGCAATGATGCGCTTTTTGCCCATGCGCATGGCGAGCAGCACCTGGCCGATGCAATTGTTGATTTTATGCGCGCCGGTATGGTTCAGCTCCTCGCGCTTGAGATAAATTTGCGCGCCGCCGAGTTTTTCGGTGAGGCGCTCGGCGAAATAGAGCGGCGAGGGGCGGCCGACATAATATTTCAGCAGCTCGGCGAATTGTTTTTTGAAAGCGGGGTCCACGCGCATGGCTTCATAGGCGCGCTCGACCTCGAGGATCAGCGGCATGAGGGTTTCCGAAACATAGCGGCCGCCATAGATGCCAAAATGGCCGGATGCGTCGGGGGTGGTGTTGGGTTTAGTCATGCGTTGTTCATATCTCTCGGTATGTCATTCCCGAGTTAGTGCCGTCCAAAAACTACTTCAGTTTTTGGTAACGGCGCTTCATCGGGAATCCAGCATTTTAACTGGATCCCCGATGAAGCTTTGCAGCAAAAAACGAAGGCGTTTTTTGGCAAAGCTAGCTCGGGGATGACAAACTATTAATGGTTGCCTTGCTGTAGCACAGCTGCATTAAACGCCGCAATCTTTTCGAGCGATTTGTTGCCGCTGCCGGTGGGTTCCTCAAGGCCGCTACTCACATCCACCATCGGTGCGTGGGTGAGGCGGATGGCTTCGGCGACGTTCTCGGGCGTGAGGCCACCGGCGAGGAACCATGCTTTTTTGAGCTGGAGGTTTTTGAGCAAGCGCCAATCGAAGGATTTACCGCTGCCGGCGGATGGGG
>JBEHYI010000062.1:0-10102 GCA_048498255.1 Pseudomonadota bacterium
CCCCTTGTGGGAGAAGGGGCGCAAGAACGTCCGTTTGGGGCATTATCTCAACCCCTACTCATCGAGGTGGAATGCGACACGCTGGCGCAGCTCGATGAGGCGCTCGGTGTGGGCTGCGACATGGTGCTGCTCGATAATATGACGAACGATCAGCTGCGCGAGGGTGTCGCGAAGGTGCGCGCGCATAACTTAGCGACGGGGCAGCGAGTGAAGGTGGAAGCCTCGGGCAATGTTTCGCTGGAAACGGTGCGCGCGATTGCGGAAACGGGCGTGGATTTTATCAGCGTCGGCAAGCTGACGCATTCCGCGGTGGCGGTGGATGTGGGGCTGGATGAGGTTTAGAAGATATGGGAAGAGCCTTGGCTCTTCCCATATTCCGAAACGTTACGCAGACTTACGTGAAGCAAGGGGCGATTCCTTCCATGTGGCCTCATACAGTTGACCCGGGTAACCGAAGGTGAATGCAGGCCGGAATTGTGTTTCCAACTCATGCATTTCATCGGCGCGGGCTGGGATGCCTAACATAGGGCGGAGCTGCTCGATCCAGCCGTCTTCGGTAAGCTCCATGGCGATGGGGCGCGGGCCGTCACCACGAGTAAAACGTAGCTCAACGCTACACGATTCCTCGTACCCGATGGGGTTGTGACCAGTGAAGTGAAAGAATTCTCCTCCTTCGATAAAGGCAAGAAGAACAGGCCGCTTCCTATCCATTAGGAAGTGAAGCGAAGTGATCTTTTTGCCCGTTAGATGGTACTTGATAATGGTACTCTCTGCGCTGTTCATCACGTTTCTCCTTCTGAATCACGCGCACGATTGCTTGTGATAGTTCAGACAAAGATGTCCGTAGCCTTCCTTGCGTTTCATTTAAGAGGGGCAAATAAGGCAGTAGACGTCGGCGAGCTTAGCAGCTGAAAACGTAAGAAATATGACGATTTAGTGAAGTTTTACCGTAAATTCCCGGCAGCGGCGTTCATGCGCTGTTTCGCGGTGGGGAGGCCAGCCCTACGGCCGAGGCCGATTTGCTTCGCCAGTTGGCTGCGTACTTTGGCGTAATTCGGGGCTACCATCGGGTAGGTTGCGGGCAGGTCCCACCGCGCGCGGTATTGCTCGGGGCTCATGTTGTAGGCCGTTTTTAGGTGGCGTTTGAGCATTTTCACGCGTTTGCCGTCTTCCAGGCACACCAGGTAATCCGCTTTCACCGAATCTTCGACCGCGACGACGGGCTTGCGCGCGCTGGTGCTGCCGGAGGGGGCGACCGCATAGGCCTGGCCTGCTTGTGCCAACTGGGCGAGGGTCGCGTACACATCCGCCATCAACGCATGAATATTCAGCTCCTCATTCGCGCGGTTGACGATGTAAGCACTCACAATCTGCGAGGTCGCGGCAATGAGGGTATCGTGCGTAGCGATTGGGGTTGGGAGGGTCGCGGGTTCGCTAATTGCGGCGAGCGTGAGCTTGCTGGTTTTCTTTTTCATGGCTTTGCCTAACGGGTAGTGGGTGACGCTTATTATTGAACGTATGTTCATTTTATTGTAGTTGTGACCATTCGTAGTCGATCGGAGGCAAAACGTCAAGTTTACACATGCGGTTACTCGAAAAACTTGCGCTTCGGGCGCGAGGCACTATGCTCCGCCCCCTATGCCGAGTATTCTCGAGAAGAAATGTATTGAAAAAGGCCTGAAAATGACCGAGCAGCGGCGGGTCATTGCCCGGGTGCTGTCGGATTCGCACGATCATCCGGACGTGGAGGCTTTGTATAGCCGCGCGAGTGCGATTGATTCGAAAATCAGCATCGCGACGGTGTATCGCACGGTGAAATTGTTCGAGGATGCGCAGATTATCGAGCGCCATGATTTCGGCGATGGCCGCGCGCGCTACGAGGAAATGCCGGAGGAGCACCACGACCATCTGCTCGATTTACGCAGTGGCAAGGTGGTGGAATTCCACAACGACGAAATTGAAAAATTGCAGGAAAGAATCGCCCGCGAGCTGGGCTATAAACTTGTCGATCACCGGCTGGAGCTGTTCTGCGTTCCGCTGGATGACAAGGGAAACTGAGGAATAGCATGTTATTTGAGAAGGTCTTCGAGCCGATCACTGCGGGGCATTTGACCCTGCGCCTGGCTGAAAATGAGGCCGATGTGCATGCGGCGCAGCGCTTACGTTACCGCATTTTCTGCGAGGAAATGGGCGCGGTGGCGAACCTGGCGGTGCAGCAGCAAAAGCGCGATTTCGACATGTTCGACGATGCGTGTTACCACCTCATCGTGATCGACAATAACCGTGTGGGGGATGCGCGGGTGGTGGGCACCTACCGCTTGCTGACGCGCCAAAACATGCCAAAAGTTGGCAGTTTTTATACGGAAACGGAATATGACATCAGCGCGCTGAAGGCGACGCCGGGTGAGATGATGGAGCTGGGGCGTAGCTGCGTGGAGCAGCAATACCGTACGCGGCCGGTGATCCAGATGTTATGGCAGGGGATTGGTTCGTTCATCGTCGCGAAGGATATTAAGCTGATGGTGGGCTGCGCGAGCTTCCACGGGGTGAATGTGAAGGAGCATATCCATGCGCTTTCGTATTTGTACCATTATCATCTCGCGCCGGAAAATATTCGCCCGAAGGCGCTGCCGGCGCATTACACGAACATGAATTTGATGCCGAAAGAAGAGGTGGTGCCGCGTGCGGCGCTGGCCGTATTGCCGCCGCTGATTAAGGGTTATTTGCGCCTCAACGGCATGGTGGGCGATGGCGCGGTGCTCGATTATGCGTACAACACCTGCGATGTCTCGATCGTGGTGCAAACGGATGCGATTCAGGAGCGTTATGCCGATCGCTATTTGCCGGAATAATGCATGATCGTGGATAAACAAATTACGACTTCGAGCCTGCGCGCCTATGTGCGCTGCACGTTGCTAATTAGTTTTGTGCTGGTGATGTTTGTGCCGGTGCTGCTGCTGTGGGGCTTTGCGCTGGAGCGGATTCGCGCGCAGCTGGTGCGGTTTTTCTTCGGCGGGTGCCGTTATATTACGGGCCTGAAGGTGATTCGCGAGGGCGAGGTGAGCAAGTTGCGGCCGCTGATGCAAGTCGCGAACCATTCGAGCTACCTCGATATTTTCGTGCTGGGCTCGGCGATGCCGCTGTCGTTTACGCCGAAGCTCGAGATTCGTAGCTGGCCGATTATCGGGTTTTTGTGTGTGCTGGCGGATTGCGTGTTTATCGAGCGCCGCCCGGCGGATATGCAGCGCGCGCAGGCCGAAATGAGCCATCGGTTGAACCGCGATAAGGTGCTAGCGCTGTTCCCGGAAGGGACGACAGGCGACGGGTTCCATGTGATGCCGTTTAAGAGCGGGTTTTTAAATTTGGTGGAGGCGCATGATTTGCCGCTGCAGCCGGTGGTGATTGCCTACACGCATATTGGCGATGTGCCGCTCGAGGCCAGCAACCGCGAGCTGGTAGCGTGGATTGGCGAGGCGACGTTTGGCGGGCATTTCTGGAAATTGCTGCAGTTTAAAAGCGTCACCGCGCATGTGCGTTATTTGCCGATCGAGCGGATCACGAATTACGAGGATCGCAAGGAATTGGCGAAGTCCTGCGAGTCGATCATCCGCGTGGGGCTGATGGAGACGTTGGAGGCGAATGGTGTCACTAGTTGAAATCACGCCGGAATCGCATGATGTGCGCATCGAGCTGAAATATGCGACGAAGGATAATTTCACCGGCAAGCCGGTCTATCGCAAAGATGCGAAATGCTATTTGAATGCGGTTGCTTCGGGGCTGTTGCATAAGGCGGTGGCGCTCGCGAAAACGCAGGGCTATCGGTTCATTATCTATGATGCATTCCGCCCGACCGAAGCGCAGTGGAAATTGTGGGAGCACACACCGGACCCGAATTTTTTGGCCGACCCCGCGAAAGGCTCGCCCCATTCGCGCGGGGCGGCGGTGGATTTGGTGCTGTGCAAGTGGGATTGGACGCCGCTCGATATGGGCACGGCGTTCGATGAATTTCATCCGCGTTCGCACCATGGACGGCTGGATATCAACGCGGAAGCGCAGCGCAATCGGCTTTTGCTGATGGGCATTATGACCAGCGCGGGCTTCGATTTTTACCGCAATGAGTGGTGGCATTACCAGCTGTTCAACGCCCGCGCGCTGTACCCGCTTTATGCGGACAAGGATGCGCCGAGCCGGGTGATGGGGTAAGAGTTTTTAGGGTTTTAAAAGTTTTCACGTTGGAAGCGTGGCGCATGCCTACATTCTCTCAAACTTTTTAGACCCTTTAAACTTTTAAAACCCTTAACAACCCTAGACATGCTCCGCAAATTCCCCTATTACGCGCGCATGCAGAATTTGTTTGAGATTTTGGGCATGGCGCAGGGGTTCGATGTGAATCTGAAATCGCTGGAGCAGGCCTATTTCGCGGCGCAGCGCGCGACGCATCCGGACCGGTTTATCGGCAAGCCTGAGGCGGAGCGAATCGCAGCGATTGAGAAATCGCAATTGGTGAATGATGCTTACGAAACGCTGAAGGACCCGCTGCGCCGCGCGGAGCATTTGCTGGAGCTGCAAGGCATTCATGCGCTGAGTGACGATGCTGCTGTGCCGCCCGCGATTTTGATGGAGATGATGGAGCTGCGCGAGCGCATTGCCGATACGGATGGCGCGGGGTTGATGTGCATGATTGTGGAAATCAAGGCGCTGGCGGCGGCGAACCAAACCGAGCTTTCGGCAGCGTTTGCAGGCGCTGATTTGGCGAAGGCGGCGCACGAAACCATCCGCCTGCAATATCTCGGCAAGGCGATGGAAGAGGCGCATATGCTGGTTTACCGGATGAAGGCGGCGCAGGCATGAGCACGATACTTTCAGTTTGTCATTCCCGAGCTAGTGTCGTCCAAATGTTCCTTCAACATTTGGTCACGACACTTCATCGGGAATCCAGTTTTATCTTTTTTGTCACTGGATTCCCGATGAAGCTTTGCAACCAAAAACTGAAGAAGTTTTTGGGCAAAGCTAACTCGGGAATGACAAGTTTTGGGGTTCGTCATGGCTAATCTCATGCAAATCTACGAACCCGGGCAAACGCCGCTGCCACATGCGGATACGGCGGCGATTGGGATTGACCTTGGCACCACCCACAGCGTGGTGGCAATTGCGAGCGAGGGCGAACCCGAGGCGATTCATGATGCGCATGGGCGCGCGATTATCCCCTCCGTGGTGCAGTATCACGGCAAAAGCGTGACGGTGGGGCACGAGGCGCGCAAGGCTTACGGCGAGGGCGAGAGCGGGGTGATTGCCTCTGCCAAGCGGCTGATGGGCAAATCCGCGGCGGATATTGGCGATGTGGCGGGCCAGCAGGCGTATGAGTTCGATGCGAGCCAAGCGGGTGCCGTGCGCGTGATGGCCGGTGGGCGCAGCTTAACCGCCATCGAAATTTCGGCGGATATTTTGAAGCATTTGAAGGAAATGGCGACGGAAGCGCTGGGGCGCGAGGTGCGCAGTGCGGTGATTACGGTGCCGGCGTATTTCGACGATGCGGCGCGCGCGGCGACGAAGGATGCGGCGCGCTTGGCGGGGCTGGATGTGTTGCGCCTCATCAACGAGCCGACTGCGGCGGCGCTGGCGTATGGGCTCGATAGTAACGCGCGCGGCGTGTTCGCGATTTATGATTTCGGCGGCGGCACGTTCGATATTTCGATTTTGAAGTTGGAAGAGGGCGTGTTCCAGGTGCTCGCCACGGCCGGTGATACGCAGCTGGGTGGGGATGATGTTGACCGCGCGATTGCGAAATTGATGCTTGAGAAAGCGCGCACTGCGCCGGATGCGCTTTCCCCCGCTGAGCTTGGCGAATTGCTTAGCTTAAGCCGTGCGGCGAAGGAAAAGCTGACCACGCAGGATGAGGTTGATCTGGTGTGGGAGGGGATTCACCTCGCGCTGGATGTGAAATTGTTCGAGTCGCTGCTCGAGCCGCTGGTGCATTGCACGTTGATGAGTTGCGAGGCGGCGCTTACGGATGCGAATCTCACGCCCGAAGCCATCGATGGGGTGGTGCTGGTGGGTGGCTCTACCCGCATGAAGCTGGTGAAGCGCCAGGTGTCGGCGTTTTTCGGCAAGCAAGCGCTCGATACGATTGACCCGGATCTCGTCGTCGCCATGGGCGCGGCGCTGCAGGCCGAGGCCCTCACCAAGGGCTCGGATAATTTGCTGCTGGATGTGACGCCACTGTCGCTCGGCCTTGAGACCATGGGCGGGATTGTGGAGAAGGTGATTTACCGCAACAGCCCGGTTCCGGCCGCCGTGGCGCAGGAATTCACGACCTATCAGGATGGCCAAACGGCGATGAAAATCCATGTGGTGCAGGGCGAGCGCGAGCTGGTGGCGGATTGCCGGTCGCTGGCGGAATTTACGCTGCGCGGCATTCCGCCGATGGTGGCGGGCGCGGCGCGCATTCGCGTGAGTTTCGCGATTGATGCGGATGGGTTGCTCACTGTTGCCGCGAAGGAACTGGTGAGCGGGATCGAGGCGCAAGTGGAGGTGAAACCTTCCTACGGCCTTGAATTCGAGGAAATCGAACGTATGGTGAGCGACAGCATGGAACATGCGCGTTCTGATATTAGCCAGCGGCTTCTGATCGAGGCGCGGGTGGAGGCGGAGCGGACGATTTCGGACCTGCAATCGGCGATTGGTGCGGATGGCGGGTTGCTGAAACCGGGTGAGGAGGCGATGATTATGGGCCAAGTTGCGCGGTTGAGAGAGATGATTGCGGGCACGAACCGCGAGCGGATCGACCATGAATCGCATCAGCTGAGCGCGATGGTCGGGCCATTCGCCGAGCGGCGCATGAATGCGGCAATTGCGGGGCAGTTGACGGGTAAGCAAGTGGATGAAGTGAAATAAGAAAGAAAAACTATGCCTAAGATTATTTTTGTTTTGAACGACGGCTCTGAAAAAACCGTCGATGCACCGAACGGAATTTCGCTGCTGGAAGTAGCACATAAAAACGCGGTTTCGCTTGAAGGGGCATGCGAAGGATCGCTCGCGTGCAGCACCTGCCATGTGATTATTGACGAGGCGTTTTACAACCAGCTGCCGCCCGCGAGCGAGGATGAAGAGGATATGCTGGACCTCGCGTTTGGCCTCACCCACACTTCGCGTTTGGGCTGCCAAATCATGATGAATGATAGCCTCGAGGGCCTCAAAGTGAAGCTCCCGGCTGCCACCCGCAACATGCAAGTGGGCAAAAAATAAGAACGAAAAAACCTTAACGCACGAGAAGAATATGACCGACGAAACCCCAGCGACCGAAACGAGCAAAAAGAAAAAACGTGGCCTGGTGGTGCCGATTGCGGTGGCGATTATAGCGCTGGCGCTGGCGGGTTTCCTGGCGTCGCGCGCGGGCATCGACAAGGTACTGGTGAAGCAGCAGCTCGACAATTTCATTGCGCAAATTAAGGAGCGTGGGCGTGCGCAGGGGCGCGATATCGATTTGCGTTATGGCGAGCTCGAGGTGGTCGGCAGCTTCGCGAGCAAGCATGTAGTGGTGCATAATCCGGTGTTGGTGGTGCAACCGCTGGAGCGCCAACCGCTGAAGCCGGGTGAGGTGAAACGCACGGATTCGCTGCGCGTTTCGACACCGACACTCGAGATTTACGCGCTGGCGATGGATATGTCGTCGCTTCGCATTCAAGCGAGCGAGCCGATTGATTTCGCGGATAATGAGACGCCCGAAAAATCGCTGCTGAAGGTGAAAGCGAATGTGCCGTTTATCGAGACGATTACGCAAAAAACGGTGAATGATGTGCCCTATATCGAGACGCATTACCAATCGCCGACGGAGATTGATCTGACCTATCTGCGCGAGAATCAGGCGGCGGGTGTGGAGGAAGCGACGCCGACAGTGGTGCCGGTCTATGAGACGCTGCGCCTCGCGGTGGCGCAGGGTAGTGGGGTGGATTCGAACCTCGCGACGGATAAAAGTGGCCTCGGTGATGTGAAGGTGAATTTCAAAAACATTGTGCTAACGCCGATGGCGGCGACCGAAGGGGCGATCAAAATCGCTGAGATCACCGGTGGCTGGAGCAATGGGCTGAATGAGAAAAAGCTGAACGTGATTCAGACTTCGCTGAAGGCTGGTCCGGTGACTTCGGAGGCGAAGGACGCGCCGTATCTGCCGATTATGCTCGATGTGGATGCGAGCTACGAGGGCGCGATGCCGAAAACGCCGGAGGCGATTGCGAGCATTCAGTCACCCGAATCGCTGATTAAATTGAAGCAATTCAGCCTGACGACGAAGGATGCGAGCCTGACGGCGACGGCGGATTTCAACGCTAATGCATCGGATATGTTGCCGGTGGGTAAGGCGAATATTGCGCTCAAGAATGCGCCGTTTGTGCTGGGTGAGCTGCGTCAGTTCGGCGTGCTGAACCCGCAATCGGAAAGCTTTGTGGGCAAGGTGCTGCAGGCGATTACCGGCAAACCGGTGGATCAGCTGACGGATGTTGAGATTCCGGTCGAGCGCGTACGCGGCGGGGCATTCAAGATTGGCCAGGCGAGTTTCGAGGAATTGGTGGCGCTGTTTTTGGGTGAGGCGATGCGCGCGAAGGCGGGTGTTCCGGCGGATGCGGTTGCTCCTGCGGCTCCGGGCGCTTCTGTTCCGGCGGAAGGGGCTGCCGCACCTGCTGCTTCGGCACCAGCAACCGTTGCGCCAATCGCACCCGCTGCTGAGCAAGCGCCGCACACGCCGCAACTCCCCGCGGCGGATAAGCCGAAAGCGGCGCCGATTGCCGTGCCGGATCATGGCGTACGCGGGTAGCTGAGAATTAGCCTCACCACAGGTTGTCATCCCGGCCCTGTGCCGGGATCCAGCTTAAAAATAGGCACTGAGCTCGCGGTGGGGCTGGATCCCGGGGCGAGCCCGGGATGACAAACTTTAACATACTGCGAGATTCACTATGGCTAAAAAACCTGTCGTCAAAAAAGTTGCAGCGAAAAAAGCGCCGGTGAAACCGTTGAAATCCCCGAAACTGCCGGTGTGGGATTTGTCGGATCTCTACGCCTCGCCAAAGGATGCGAAGGTGGCGGCGGATTTTAAGGCGCTGGCGAAAAAGGCGACGGCGTTCGCGAAAACCTATCAGGGTAAGCTCGCGAAGTTGAGCGGCGATCAGCTCGCGGCGGCGGTGGCCGAGTATGAGAAAATGCAGGATGGCCTCGGCAAGCTCGGCAGCTACGCGCAGCTGCTCTATGCGAGCGACATGGCGAAGCCAGAGAACACGCAATTCTACCAAAACGCGCAGGAGCAGCTGACGGTGATTTCAAGCCAGCTGATTTTCTTCGGGCTTGAGATGAATAAGCTGAGCGACGCGCAGCTCGCAAAGGCGCTCAAATCCTCGAAAAAATTGACGCATTACAAGCCGTGGCTCGATTCGGTACGCAGCTACAAGCCTTATCAGCTGAGCGATGAGCTCGAGGGGTACATTCACGAAACTAGCGTGACGATGGGCGCGTGGCAGCGCTTGTTCGATGAGAGTATTTCGCGCCTCGAATTCACCATCGACGGTAAAAAAGTGACCGAGCCTGAAGCGCTCGACATGCTGTCGCGCAGCGATGCGAAGAAGCGCAAAGCGGCGGCGAAGGAGATTGGCCGCGTGTTTGGGGCGAATGCACCGCTGTTCGCGCTGATTACGAACACGCTCGCGAAGGCGAAACATATCGAGGATGAGAAGCGCAAATTTGCGCGGCCGATCTCGAGTCGCAATGTGAGCAACCAGGTGGAAGACGCGGTGGTGGATGCGCTGATTGCGACCGTGAAGAAAAATTACAAAGACCTTTCGCACCGTTATTACGCGTGGAAAGCCAAACAATTCGGCGTAAAAACGCTGGATTATTGGGACCGCAACGCGCCGCTGCCTGCGGCTGGTGACAAAACCATCGAATGGGCGGATGGGGTGAAGCTGGTACGTGAGGCGTACCGCGCCTTTTCGCCAGAGCTCGCGAAAGTGGGCGATAAGTTTTTTGACAATGCCTGGATCGATGTGCCGGTGCGTCCGGGTAAGGCCACTGGGGCTTTCGCGCACCCAACCGTGCCTTCCGCGCACCCGTATCTGCT
>JBEHYI010000063.1:0-9984 GCA_048498255.1 Pseudomonadota bacterium
CGAACCGTTCCCTCAGGGGGAAACCATCGAGCTCTTGCTCCGTCGCGCCGGCCCCGCCATGTTTCAGCGCATTATCGAGCAGCTGGGTGATGGCGCGCATGAGTAACATACCATCCGTATGCACCTGCGTGGGGCCATGCGTTTTCACGTCAATGCGGCCGCGGTCGCGCTTGGGCCCAAGCCGCAGCAAACAATCGGAAACGATTTGCGCCGCATCGAGCTTCTCAAAGCGCGTGGCGACCATACCCGCCTCGAATTTCGCCATGTCGAGAATATTGGTGATGAAGGAATCCAGGCGATAGGCCTCATTCAGCGCCGAGGTAACGAGCGTGCGTTTTTTCTCATCGGAAAGTTTCTGTTCCATGCGGCAATAGATCTCAAGCGAGCCGATCATGGTCGCGAGCGGTGTCTTCAAATCATGCGACACCGACGACAGCATTTGCCGATGCATTTTTTCGCGTGCAACGTCAATGTCAGTTGGCAGTGAAATGCGGCTCTTTTTATCGGCCATGGAATTCTCGCTTTTATATGCAAATAGCTGAACGCATGCAAAGCGTCCAGCCGCAATCGTGAAAGAGAAGGGGCAGCATTCGCCGCCCCTTCGCCCTAAATCACATGGGTGAGATTTAGTAGAATGATGATCGGAATGGGAATGCCGACCAGCCAAAGCAGCGTGCTTTTCATGCAAGGCTCCAGGTGAGGGTTAGACAAAATGATTAGCGGTTTGTGCGGTTCTTGATGTCGTCGCCCGCATCTTTCACCGCATCGCCCAGTTTTTCGCCGGGGCTACGGTTCTCAAGCTGGCGCGCCGCTTTATCGACGCCTTGCGGCAGCGCATCGATCGCATCGCCGACTTTTTGACCGGTGCTGCGCTGATCGGGCATGGTCAGCACTGCCCAGGCAACAACCGCAATCGCCAGGATAATGATAGCAGCGCCAAGGCCGCGGAATGAACTATTGGTGGTCAAACTACTCATACATAACCTCATGGATGGTGGGTGCAATCGTGTGTTTGATACCGCCGAATGCGTCATAGACGACCAGCGTTTCAAACGGTTCTTCGGTAATGTCGAACTCTTCGTCGAGCATCGGCAGTTCAACGAACTGCGCATCGACAACGTGGTGGTGAAAGGATGCCATACTACTCTCCTTGAATTGGAGCGGTCTTAGGCCGCTTCGGGGTGGTGGACAGCGTGGAAGCTGCCCTCAATCAGCGGAATGAGACGATCCATGCGACGCACGGCAGCCGTAAGCTGCTCGACCTGTGCGGCTTGCTCCTTGGTGGCGGGGTTGCCGCCCTCATCCTCAAGGCGCAATTGCTCCTCAAGCGCCAGGCGCAGCTGGTCGCGCGCTTCAATCAGCATACCAACCCCGCTATGCGAAATTTTATACGCTGCCGAAAGCCCACGGCGGTAGGATTCCACCCAGCGTTCGAGTTGCTCGACCTTATCGCGTGCATTGCCGCGCACCAGTTCGTTTTGCGAACGCACCAGCAGTTTCTTCAAATCGAGCCCCAGCAGTTCCGCTTCCTCGAGCGTAATCGGCTGCGAGAGCGGTGGCACTTCCGAAGGCATTTCGTTCGTGACAATATCCTGGATCATGGCGTGCTCCTATCCTGTGTGATGGATCAAACAGTAAGCGCCGCGCAGTAAGGAAGCAGTAGGGGAGAGCACGCATTTCGTAAGAAAACGGCAAGGATATTAAAAGGCTAATAAATGTATATTAAGCAGCAGCTTCGCTGTTTAATTGCCCCAGCTTCGCCGCTAGAATATCGGGGTTAATGGGCTTGCTGATGTAATCATCCATCCCCGCGCCTAAGCACCGGTCGCGGTCGCCCGCCAAGGCATGCGCCGTCACCCCGATGATGGTGGTGCGTGCGCCGCGCTCTGCCTCCAGCGCGCGGATGCGCCGGGTGGTTTCAAGCCCATCCATGCCGTGCATTTGCACATCCATCAGGATTGCCAGAAATGGCTCCGTCGCCTCTTGCATGCGCGTAATTGCCTGCGCGCCGCTTTCCGCCACTGTAACATCAATGCCGAGCTCCTCGAGCATCATGCGCGCGACCATGATGTTGGGCGCGTAATCCTCGACAAGGAGCACATGCGTCCCGCGCACCGATTGCGCCACGGCATGCGGGGCTGGGATATTTTTCTTCGCTTCATGGCTAACCGGCAGGCGCAAGCGCACGGTAAAAATGGAACCGGTTGGTGTATTTTGTGCCGCTGCAATGCCGCCACCCATCATCACCGCCAGCGAATGGGCGATGGAAAGACCAAGGCCCGAGCCACCGAACCGGCGGGTGATACTGGCATCAGCCTGGGTGAACTTACTGAAAATCATGCCAAGCTTATCGCGCGGAATGCCGATGCCGGTATCGCTGACGGTAAACACCAAATCGCAATAATCGGCCTGGACGCGCTCTGCCACCGCCTTCACCTCGATCACGCCGCCATCGGTAAATTTCACTGCATTGCTGACGAGATTCATCAGAATTTGCTGCACGCGCGTGCGGTCGCCCAGCAAATGAATATCATTCGTTTGGTCGATAGTAGTGAGCGTAATATTCTTTTGCTGCGCACCGCTTTCGAACATCAGCTGAATATCTTCGAGCACGTTACCGACTGAAAAATCGATTGCCTCAAGCGCCACCTGACCGGCTTCGATGCGGCTGATATCGAGCAGATCGTTAATCAGTTTCAGCAGCAAATCGGCGTTAGCTTGCAGCGTCTCAACCATTTTTTGTTGGTCGGTATTGAGTGGCGTGTTGTTGAGCAGGCGCGCCAGGCCTGTCACCACATTCATCGGCGTGCGAATCTCGTGGCTCATCGTCGCAAGGAAGTTCGATTTCGCCTCGTTCGCCGCCTCTGCGATTTCTTTCGCAAGGGTCAATTCCTGGCGCTGGCGCTCATTCTCGCGCATCAGCCGCTCGCGCGCATAGGCCGCTTGCATCACGGTTGGCAGCAGATCGAGATAGGCCTGGCCGGTATCCTTCACCGCGTAATCTGCCGCACCTTTTTCAAGCGCCTGCAGCGCCACGCGCTCATCCCCACCCGCGGTGAGGATAATCGCCGGCACCGGTTGTTCCATTGCCGCGATATGGTCAAGAAATTCGAGCCCGCTCATGCCCGGTAAATTGTAATCTACCAGTACCAGATCGTAAGGCTGCGCGTGCAGCATACGCAGCCCTTCTTCTGCATCTGCCGCGATGTCGATCTGGTATTGCTGCCGCTCCATGCGCTTTTGCAGCAGCCGCGCGAGCGCCGCGTCATCTTCGACATAGAGAATTCGATGTAGGCTAGTATGCGGCATGGGTCTCTCCTGAAAGCTTAGGCGTGCGGAACTTTTACCACCGCGAGAATGAGGCCGAGTTTGCGAATCGCTTCCGAGAAGCTTTCATACTCCACCGGCTTCGTGATGTATACATTGCAGCCGAGCTGGTAGCAGCGGTCGATTTCCTTGGGATTATCCGTCGTTGTCAGCACAATCACCGGAATGCGGCGGGTGCGCTCCTCGGCTTTGAGGCGTTTTAAAATCTCATACCCATCCACCCCCGGCAGGTTCAAATCCAGCAGCACCAAGGTTTTTTCATGCAAGTTGGTGAGGTTTTGCTGCGCAAAAAAATAATCGATGGCCTCGCTGCCTGTTTTCAAATGCACCAGCACATTGCCGATGCCCGAGCGCTGCAAATTCTTCTGAATGAGCAGTGCGTGCCCATCGTCATCTTCGATCATTACCAACGTAAACGGTTCCACAAAATTGCTGAGCATAACTATCCTTTCGTTTGTTCTTTGTGCATGATGCGCGGTAACCGCACATAAAAAATGGTGCCTTCGCCGAGCACGGAGCTGCACCAAATGGTGCCGCCAAGTTTGCGTACGGTCGCTTTCACAAACGCCATGCCCATGCCCTGACCGCGAATATTATCCGTGTTGCGCGCGCGGCGGAAAATCTCGAACACTTTCGGTAAATCCTCCTCGGCAATGCCGCGCCCATTATCGCGCACTTCGAAAATCGCGTCGCTTGCAGTTTCGCGCACCGCGATATGGATGATTCCTGGCACATCCGGTCTCAGATATTTAATCGCATTATCGATCAGATTGGTAAAAATCTGCTCAAGTGCGAGCGGATCTGTCATCAATTGCGGCAGTGGGTCGACCGTGATCGTGATAGTATTGCGGCTGATTTCATAGGCTTGACCGTCGAGGCATTTTTGGACAATCTCATTCACCTTCACCCGCTGGCGCGTATAGTCCCGCTTGCCAATGCGGCTGAGGTCGAGCACCGCGGTCGTCAGCGTATCCATCCGTTCGGCGGATTTGATAATGAAATCGACCGCTTCCGGAATATCGTGCTCGAAACTGCGGTTCACAATAGCGAGATCCTCGGCCGAAAGCGTCGGCTCGAGTTTGCGAATCACCGGCGTCAGCTCATCCACCGAATATTTCAGCTCGCGCGCAAAACCCTTGAGATTCACCAGCGGCGAGCGCAAATCATGCGAAGCGATGTAGGTATAAGTCTCAAGCTCGCTATTGAGTAAGCTGAGCTCTTCCTCGCGCTGCTTTTGTTCGGTGATGTCGCTATGCGTGCCGATGAGGCGCACGAGCTGGCCCTTCTTATCCCAAAAGCCGATCCCGCGTGAAAGCACCCAGCGCCAGGTGCCGTTTTTGTGCAGCATGCGAAACGCCACGCTGAAATGCGAAAGCTCTTTTTTTGCGTAACGCTCGAGGCTCGCCCAAACCTGCTCCGCATCTTCGGAATGCATAATGCGGGTGATGCTGTTAAGCTCCTGCGGGAATTCCGACGCATCATAGCCGAGCATTTCGTGATAGGCGGGCGAAACATAGATGGTTTTATCGATCGGATGAAAATCATACATCCCATCACCCAAACCATTCATCACCGCGCGGAAGCGCTCTTCGGCAAGTTCCGTTTCCTCATGCGCTTTTTTGTTGCGGGCAATCAGGCTCAGAATAATCAGTGTAGCGAGCAACATGGCGAGGATAACGAGCACCGTGCCCGCTATCAAAATTACTAGGAATCGCCGCTGTTCGGTGTGGAATTTATCGAGCTGGTCGCGCACAATATTTACGCGCGTGGCAATGTCGCGCTCGATGACGCCGCGCACCTTATCCATCTGTTGTTTTTGCTGGTACAAAGTCTGCACAATTTGTGCCTGCGACAGGTGGTTACGGTTTTTGATCTGGGCATCAAATAATTTCTGCAAAGCTTGGATACGGCTTGTCCATAACGCGATATCTTTATCGTTATCGCTCTCCTTCATTTTATAATGCAGCAAACCGCTGATTTGATCCGGCAGCGCGGCAGTGGATTTATTGTAAGGCTCGAGAAATTCCTGCTTGCCGGTCAGCAAATAACCGCGCATGCCGGTTTCCATATTCAGCAAATCGATCAGGATCAGCCGGCTGCGGCGCGCGAGCTCGTAATTGTAAATCACCCAGCGGTTCAGCTGCGCTGAATCGTCGTAATGCCGATAAATCACGGTGGTGAAGGTCGCAAACAGCGCCGCCGCGATGATAAACATCGAGATGAAATAATGGCGGCCGGGCGTGCGCGAGATACCCTTCACAAGCATGAATCGAATTTCCTTTGCCCGTAGCGGGTGGATGACAGCGTAGGCCCGCCATTTTCGGCGACTAAGCTAATTTAGAAATCGCGATATAAAAAATCCATAAAGATCGTCAGAAACGGTAGGAAAGCGTCAGTGCGCCGAACTGTTCCGCTTCGCGCTGCGTGTCGAATTCCTTGGTCATCAGCACATGGGTGTAGGAAAGCCGCGTGTTGCGGTAGGTAAGGGCGACCCCGCCTTGCAAACTGCCGACCAGCCATTTTTTATCGACGCTGGGCGAATCGCGGAAACTGTTGCCATCGAGGAAAATATTGCGCCCAACCGCGCGTCCTTCGGCGCCGACGAACAGATACCCGCCAAGTTCTTGCGTCGGGATAAAAAAGTCCGATCCCGGAAGGCTTGGACGAATACGCGGCGGGCCGTAATCGGCGGGTAAATCGAAACCCAACCGTAAGGTCGCACCGGCGGAAGCATCCGTTTCCACATTCCCAAGATTTGTGCCGATATAGGGGCTCGCATCTACTCCCCATCCGCCGGGGTTGAGTTGGTAGAGGCTGCGCCAAGTGCGCTCCATAGTGAGCATCACGCCGGGCTCATCCTTCAGCTGATGGTCCCACCCGTTCGGGCGCTGGTAATCGATGATGCGGTGCACATAATCCTGGGTTTGCGCGGCATAAGCATGCGGGCCGACCACGCCGAGCGTGAGCATAACATTATCGAGGCGGTCGCCGCGATCGGAAACCACGCCCACCGAGCCGTAAAGCCATCCGGCGTACGGTCGATCATTCGGGTCGGGTGTGCTTAGACTGATATTTTCTGGTGCGTAGATATTTTGCCCAAGTGCGAAATCGATGCGTTTTTTGCCTTCGTAAGAAAGCGGCAGCAAATGATTCGCCGCCCAACGGATCGAGCCGGGCGTCGCCGCCTCCGACGAGATCATCGAGAGGCGAAAGCCATTCGTGTAGCCGTTATCCGTCCCAGCAAACAGGTCATTCTCAAACACCGCACTGAGAATAGCTTTGTCGTCTTCCTCGAGCGGAATAATTTGTGCTTGTGCTGGCAAGGCAGAAAACAAAAATGCTGCAGCAAAACTGCGCACAAAAAATGGAGAAAAACGACCCATGCTAAAGCTTGGAAGGCTTCTGCAGACCGCGCAAGAACGCATCTACAACATAGGTCACGCGCCCACTGACCGGGGCTTGCGCGAACATGATTTCATGCGCATTGGCGCGGATTTTAAGCACATAACGCTGGATGAAAATTGCCGCCACCAGCATCAAAATTAGAATGAGCAAGAACACAATCATTTTGGCGGTCACACCCGCAATACCCATAACAAGCATCTGGTCGTAAATCACCCAGAGCCCGCTGATAACCAGCGTCATCGCCAGCAGCAAAATAAACAAACCAAGAAAGGCGATGGTCGCAACATGAATAGCAAGACGGGCAAAGAGCGGCGTGGTGGACGTTACCGTTCTACCCACTGCCCATAGGCCCAGCAATTTCATGACTATACGCATTGCAACCATCCCCCTTGGTTTTTAGTCTTTACTAACGACGTGCAATCGCACCGATCACGAAACCAGCCGCCAGCGCAATCAAGCTTGCACGCACCGGGTTGGTACGGATTTCGGACGTAACGCGCTCGCTGACATGGCTCAGCTCGTTGCCAGCCTCATCAAACAGACGGCGCACTTTATGGCCTGCATCATTGGCATAATCTGCCAAATGATCAACCATGTTATGCACCGAGCGATCGGCCTGATTGGTTGCGCTATTTGCCGCATTTTTAATGTCGTTGGCTGCGAAATCCTTGGTCATTTTTGCCGATTCTTTCGTAGCAGATGAAAATACAGTCATTGGAACTCTCCTCGTGGAATGATGGTTAATGGTCGGGCTAATCGCATAAGAGCAGCCCGATGGGTGGAGAATGCGACAAGCCCCATCAAGTAGCGATATGCCTTGGCGGCACCCGAACTAAAGAGAGGCTAAATATTTGTCTTTATGGATTGCTTATATTTAAGCGGCCGATGCCCCTCGCAAACCTATGCGCCCACCGTAATGCTTGGATCATTATTTCTATTTCAAAAACTTTGCAGGAGTATTCCATGAAGAAAGTCAGCCTTATTTCCACGCTCGCCGCCGTGCTCATGCTTGGGTTCGGTACCTCCGCCCAAGCGGCGATGGATGATTATTATACCAACGCCAACCGCTACGATGACGGTTCCGCCTACGGCCAGGTAGCGCCGGAAGCGGGCGAACAGCCGGGCATTGCCTATGTCACTGGCGGCATTGGCGATGATGAGCGCTTCGCAATGGAAGAGATGCGCCACAACTATAATTTGCGCGTTACCAATGTCGATAAAGAAGGCGCCTTCGCGGGCGATGCGCATGTGAGCATTTACGATAGCCACGGCACGCAGCTCGTGAGCGTTGATGCCGGTCCGCTCTTTTACGCGGAAGTCGTGCCCGGCAAATACACTGTCGTTGCCACCAATGAGTACAATGTTGAGAAGCGCAAAACCGTGCGCGTGTCGAAAAGCAAAGCTTCGGAAGTCACCATCATTTGGTAACCCCTTTCTTATCCTAAAGCCCTGGACTGGCCCCGCCTCGTGCGGGGCTTTTTTTTTATGCGCGGCGAACATATTATAGTTTAATCGTTTCTTTATATTGCATGAAGCGGCGCGCCTCGTTTCCTTATCCGCTGCTGCCTATAACCGGGCTAGTACATGGCATGTCGTCATGGCGCTTAAACCACGAAAGGAATTTCTACCATGAAACATTTGATGATCGCACTTGCAACCACCGCCGCCGTTGGTCTTGCAACGACCGCCTATGCTGCCGATGAAGCAGCGCAAGCAGACTCGAAAATCGAGTATAAGAAAAACGGCGGTTACGAAGCTAAATCCAAAGCCAAACAGGAAATGAGCAACGGCACCACCAAATCGGCGGAGAAAGATGTCGACGTGGATGTGGATTCCGACGGCAAGGTGAAAACCACGGTGGATGCTGAATCCAGCACCGATCCGAAAGGCTTGATGAACGCCAAATCGAGCAGCGATAAATCAAAATATTCGGAAAAGAAAAACGGCGGTTACAAAAAAACCACTACCTCGAAACACCATGACGCTGAAGGCACCGACACCAAAGTCGAGCACACGACGGATGTCGATGTGGATGATAGCGGCAACGTCAACACCACGGTGAAAACCGAAAAAACGACGGACCCCAAAGGCCTCATGAACCGCACCAAAGAAACCACGAAAGTGAAATCGGTGAACGGTAAAGTGGTCGAGAACACTACGGAACACTAGGTTTTTTAGTGATTCAAATGCGTTCGAAACATGCCGGCCTTTCGTGCCGGCATGTTTTTTTATTGGGCATTTATGTGAGACTCAGCACCACGCATCGCCTTTTGAAAGCGTGCTATGCCAAACTAAAATCAGGACATAGGTCGTGCCGCAACTTCATGTGATCCTTCGAATAGCCATCTTAAAGAAAGGAGCACGTCCATGCCGCCACTCGCCTCCATGCAACATGCATTTGAACCTCACGACGATGAAACGATTCTTGTTCATTGCAACCGCAACGCCATCAAGGAATTACTCATGCAGCAATGGCGCAGCTTGACCCAGGAAGATATCGAGGCGACACATTACCGCAAAGCTGAACTCGCCGAATTGATTGAACGTCGTTATGGTATCCACCACCGCTTGGCAGAAAATTACCTGAACAATTTACAGCGCACCTTACCGCTCACCAACTAATCGATGCGGTAAGCAAACTGGCAACCCGGGGTGCGCGAACCAATTGCGAGTTTGTCGATGGTCGTGTTGTAACCATTATCGCTGCTATTCGCACAATAGGCATTCCAAGTATAATTCCCAAGGCTCAACATACGGCCCATATGCGGGTAGCCATCATCCAGCTTCGTATCGATGCTTAAAGCTTCAATTGGTGTCACTGCGGCGGCTTGCAATTGCGTGGTATTCCCGCTCGAGTAGGACCCAATATTGAAATAATGCCCGGCCGGATAATTATAGCGATTCGCCGTGCTGCCGCCCGCATCGTAATAAAGCGTGATGCCAACCCCTTTGCGCTTTAGCTCCGGCACGTTGCTGCCAGGCTTGGTATCGCCACTATAAGCGACGCCGGTGAACGTACCCGTCACCATGCCCGCATTGGCAAGATGCTGCCACGCGCGATAAGGCTCGTAACGCGAGCTACTGCCGACAATACCAAACGAAATTTTACCGTCGCCATCACCATTACAAGTCGCTTTGGTGCTCGACGAAGTGGTGGCACAGGTCGCGGCCACTGCATCCTGCGCGGTCCAATAACTCGTCGCGCGCGAAAGGTCGCCCGGCAGCGCATTATACTGATCGCGGAAGGCTTGC
>JBEHYI010000064.1:0-9974 GCA_048498255.1 Pseudomonadota bacterium
GATGGATTCCAGCTTCCAAAGAAAAAACCAGATGGAATCCATCTTCCAAAGAAAAAAACAGATGGATTCCAGCTTCCGCTGGAATGACGGTACCTAGGGCACCGCTGCCACCGATTGCGCGCAATGCGGATACGAGTTTGCTCGCGCCGGCGAGTAATTTGATGGCGCTCGTCATTGCGAGCCCGACACTACTGATGAGCGGCGCGGCGGAGGAGTTCTGGCTGCATGCGCCGATGCCTGCCCCGTGGCAGCAGCGGATGCATCATCTTATAACGGAGCTGCATATTGAGTCGCCCGAGCTGAATTCGGAGCTGGTGTGGCAGACGCTGAAGGAAGAGGCACCGCAGGAATCGATTGCGCATGTGCTGCGGGCGATGGAAACGCTCGGGGTGGATTTAAGCCATGATGCTATCCAGCGCGAATCGCGGGCGCAGCGTTTATGGGGTGAGGTGATCAACGATGTGGAGCGCGCGCGCCTCAAGGGCGAATGTGCGGCGGCGGAAGCGGCGCTGGCGGCCGAGATGAACGAGGAGAATTTCGAGCGGCTGACTTTGCTGAAGGCCCAGCTGGAGAATATCGACCGTGAGCGCAGCCGGTTTTACCGGGAAGACCCGCTGAGTGGGGCGCTTTAGACTATTGTAATCTATTGGTTTTATTGGTCCGCCCCCGAAATGCATGCACAAATCGGGGGATCATCCGTTCAATCGCTTGAGTTTCCTTGAAATCCATGGCATTACTCACGCCTCTATCGAGCAATCTCAGCGTGGGGTGACGCAGTATGGCGACGAAGAAATTGGCGAAAAAACCAGTAGCCGCAAAATCCAAAACAGCTGCGAAGAAATCCGCGCCGGTGAAAAAACCGGTCGCGAAAAAGGCAGCACCGGCGAAAAAAATGGTCGCGAAGAAGATAGTGGCGAAAAAGCCGGTGGCGAAAAAAGCAGCCGCGAAGCCAGTGGCAAAAAAAGCTGTTGGCAAAGCGTCCGCGAACAAATCATCCACAAAAGCGACGAAACCCCTTGCTAAATCGGCATCAGGCACTAAATCAACGCGTCTCACCCCTGCTATTCCAACGAAGAAAGCGACGCAAGCCGTTCCTATGCCATCGAAAAAAGAGACCCAGAAAAAAGCGCCCATGAAGGCGACTGCAAAAGTTGAAACCAAAGCCGACGCAAAGAAAGCCAAAGCGCCCGCCAAAAAAGGTGCGGCGGATATTGCCGGTGTGAGCGATGCGCTCGAAGCGAAGCTGCTGAAGCTGGGCAAAGCGCGCGGCATTTTGACCTATGATGACCTTAACAAATATCTCCCGGTGGATGAGTTTTCGCCCGAGGTGATCGATGAGCTGATCACGAAGCTGGCCGCGAAAGGCGTGAAGGTGATCGAGCTGCCGGAAGTGGATGATAAAGTCGACGCGCCGTTTGTGGAGAGCGACGATGATGACGCCGCGCCGAACGCGGAAGCCAGTGGTGAAATGGTGATCGATATCGAATCCGAGAAACCGGAGGAATCCTACGGCCGTTCGGATGACCCGGTGCGCATGTATTTGCGTGAGATGGGCAATGTGGAATTGCTCAGCCGCGAAGGTGAGATCGAGATTGCGAAGCGGATTGAATCGGGTCGCGAGATGGTGATCTCGAGCCTGTGCGAATCGCCGACGGTGATGCATATGGTGTTAAGCTGGCGCGATAAGCTGGCGAACAGCGAGATGCTATTGCGTGAAGTGATCGACCTCGATGCGACGTACGGCGCGGGTACGGAAGATAAATTCGCCGATGCCCAGCGTGAGCAGGGCGACGAGGTTGAGGAAGAAGAGGAAGAGGAAGACGAGTACGACGCGCTCGAGGGCGGCCGCAAAGAGAAGGTCGAAGAAGACGAGTATGACGATGAGGCCGTGCTCTCGCTTGTCGCGATGGAGCAGGAATTGTTGCCCGCGGTGCTCGAGAAGCTCGATGCGTTTGCGAAAGTAAGCAAAGCGCTGCGTAAATTGCAGGAGAAGCGCCACGCCCAGGCTTTGGGTGAAGGCGATGTGACGAATGCGGACAATAAAAAATACCCGACGCTGCTGAAAGAAACGGTCGAGATTATGCTTTCGATCCGCTTCAACAATGCGCGCGTGGAAGAGCTGATGCATACGCTTTATGGCGTGAATAAGCGCCTGATCGCGACCGAGATGCAGCTGCTGAAACTGGCGGAGAAGGCCGGCGTGAAGCGCCCGAGCTTCCTGAGCAATTACAATGGCCGCGAGCTGGACCCGGATTGGTTGAAGTCGGTCGCCAAGCTGAAGGAAAAAGGCTGGAAGGAATTCGCCGAGAAATACAAAGCGGATATTGAGACACTGCGCAAAGAAATCGGCAAAATTGCGACGGAAACCGGGATGGATATTTCCGAGTTCAAGCGCGTGGTGTTCGCGGTGAGCAAGGGTGAGCGTGATGCGGGCCGTGCGAAGAAGGAGATGATCGAGGCGAACTTGCGCTTGGTGATTTCGATCGCGAAGAAATACACGAACCGCGGGTTGCAGTTCCTTGATCTCATTCAGGAAGGCAACATTGGTTTGATGAAGGCGGTGGATAAATTCGAATATCGCCGCGGGTATAAGTTCTCAACCTATGCGACCTGGTGGATTCGCCAGGCGATTACGCGTTCGATCGCGGATCAAGCGCGCACGATTCGTATTCCCGTGCATATGATTGAGACGATCAACAAGATTGTGCGCACGAGCCGCCAGATGCTGCACGAGATTGGCCGCGAACCGACACCGGAAGAATTGGCTGAGCGCCTCGTGATGCCGCTCGACAAGGTTCGCAAGGTGATGAAAATTGCTAAGGAGCCGGTGTCGCTCGAAACGCCGATTGGGGATGAGGAAGATTCGCATCTGGGTGATTTCATCGAGGATAAGAATGCGGTGCTGCCGGTGGATTCGGCGATCCAGAGCAATTTGCGCGAAGTGACGACGCGAATTCTGGCAAGCCTCACGCCGCGGGAAGAGCGCGTGCTGCGCATGCGGTTTGGTATCGGCATGAATACGGATCATACGCTTGAAGAAGTGGGCCAGCAATTCAGCGTAACGCGTGAGCGGATTCGTCAGATCGAGGCGAAGGCGCTGCGCAAGCTGAAGCACCCGAGCCGTAGCCGCAAGATGCGCTCGTTCCTCGATAACTAGGATCGCTTAGCGCGTGGTGCGGGCGATGTTCACGGTGGTGAAGCCCTTGTAATCTTGAGTCGGTGTGGCGTTTGGACTCGCGAGGTTGATTTTATCCGCGAAGAAGCCGATGCCAATACCGAGCACGATGACCGTCAGCGCCGTTTCGAACAGCAGGCTGTTCGGCTTGGTTTCGTCTTTCGCAAAATGGTCGGTTTGCATGGCATAGCCTCATGGATGGAATGATAGAAGCATGTCAGGTGATGCATAAGTTTGCGATTGGCGAAAAATCGGTGGGTATAAAGAAGGCATATGACGAAGCCCGCTTGCGCCCGCGCGCTGCTTTTGGTAAAAACCCCTCATGAGCGCGACGATTGGAACTAAATTGCATACGATGATGTACGGCCGATTTATGGGCCGTGACGAATTCGGCAACCGCTATTTTGAAGCAAAATGCATCCGTGGGGGCGAGACGCAAAAGCGCCGCTGGGTGATTTATAACGGCATTGCGGATGCGTCGAAAATTCCGCCCGCGTGGCATGGCTGGATGCATTATACGCTCAATGCGCCGCTTTCGGAGAAGAAGCATTACAGCTGGATTAAAACCCATATCCCGAATTTGACGGGGACGATGGGGCGCTATTTGCCCAAAGGCCATATCAGCAAGGGCGGCGCGCGTGCGGCCGCGGCGGCGGATTACGAACCATGGACGCCGAAATAATGCGCAGCCTTCGCATTGGCTGCGTGGTGGTGCTGCTCGCACTTGGCGGCTGCATGGGTTCGGAAACCGGCAATGGCTTGAGCCGCCTCGACACGATCACGGAAGATGACAAGGCGGAGGATGCTTGGTTCAAATCCTTCTACGGCAAAAACCATTGCGGCACCTGGGCGGGCACCTGTAAACCCGGTAGCGATGAAGGCGGCGGCGGTGGTGGCGGCATGTGGGGCGGCGGTATCGGCCCGAGCGACGCTGCACCGAGCCATTAGTAATTCTTAGTCGAGCTTCGCGTTGCCCGTTTAAGCGATGAGCCGTTGTATTAGAACTCACAACTGAATCGAACTACCAGCTGCTAGTTGCCATCTGCTACAGCGCATGTTACGTCGCTTACATCTCTCTCGTGATTTTTTTGGAGGCCAAGATGGCGAATAATGCAATCGAAACGGTGATGGGTGCAGTGGTGCTGGCAGTGGCCGGCGGGTTTCTTTATTTCGCGTATAATAACAGCAACGTGAAGCCGATCGATGGCTATGTGGTGAACGCGACCTTCTCGAATATCAGCGGGATTGCGCCGGGCAGCTCGGTGCGCATTGGTGGGATTAAAGTGGGCGTGGTGGAGACGCTTGCGCTCGACCCGAAGACCTATCAGGCGGTGGCGAAATTGCGCATCGGCAATGAGGTGAAATTGCCGAAGGATTCTTCGGCGGCGGTGCAAAGCACGGGGCTGATTGGCGAGAAATTCCTGGCGGTGGAGCCGGGGAGCGAAGATGAAAACCTCAACGAGGGCGACAAAATTTCCTTCACCCAGCCATCGGTCAGCCTCGAGGAAATGATCGGCAAATTCATGTTCTCCGGCGGTGGTGCGGATAAGGGCGGCAAGCCGGGTGAGGCGAAGGACAAAAGCGACGCCGAGGATGCGGGTGTTCCTAGCTTGAAGGAGTAGCGGCGCTTCATGCGGCGGGTGCTCACCATCGTGTATGTAGCGGGAATGCTGGTGGCGGGTGCTGCCAGCGCGCAGGAGGGCGGTGCGATTGTGCCGTTGCCTGCGGTGGAAGATAATCAGCAGCGGATTGTGCCAGCCGAGCAAAACGCGAAAGATGCGGGCATGCTGACGACGCATAAGGTGGAAGAAGGCGCGCCCGCGGCGACGTTGCCGTGGCAGAAAACGGAGCCTGCGCCTGCCAATGCACCGGGCACGAAACCGGCGTTACCTTTCACCTCGCCGTTTGGCAAAGTGCCGTTCGGCCATGCGGAGCCTGCGGGCCCGGTGGTGCCGAGCGGGCCGCACACGACCGTCGCTGTGCCGGTGGTGAATGTGGATGCGGTGGAAGCCAGCGAAGCCGCGCCTGCGACGCCGGTGGCGGATGGGGCGGACCCGGCGAAGGAAGATCCTTCCGACCCGACCGAGCTGACGAGCCCAATTTTTGAGCCGGAGAACGGTGTGCATGTGCCGCGCAAATTGGTGCTGCGCGTGCTGAATAAGGTGACGGGGCAATCGCAGCTGATTACATTGAAGCCAAGCGAAAATGTGCGCATGGGGCAGTTGCAAATTACGGCAGTGAATTGCCAGACCTCCGCGGTGAAAAGCCAAACGGACCATGCCGGGCTCATCGATATTTCCGAGCAGCGTCCGGGTGAAAAAACGCTGAAGCAGCTGTTCCGCGGGTGGATGTATGCGTCGAGCCCGTCCATCACCGCGCTCGAGCATCCGGTGTATGATGTGACGATGGTAGAGTGCGTGATTCAGCAGCCCGCGGCGAAGAAGGAAGCGGAGAAACCCGCGGATAAGGTGGAGAAAAAGCCCGTGAAACCGGTGAAAAAGCCGTAAGGTTTAAGCGTTTTAGGGTACGCGATCTTCATCAAATTGTCATAATTGGGGATGGCAAGATTTGCTATAATCGGCAGTATGGGCAATGTTCCTTTTACAGATATTGATGCGAAATATGGCCTTCCAGCAGGCTTGCTTGCTTCCGTTTGGAAGCAGGAATCGGGTTGCGGTCAATTTATGGTATCGCATGCGGGTGCACGCAGCCATTTCCAGTTCATGCCCGCTACACGCGATGAAATGATCCAGAAAATTGGCCTTGATCCTTGGAGCGCCAATCCGCGTATCGGTGCGGAATGCGCAGGTTATTATATTGACAAGCAACGCAAAAGCTGCGGCGGCGATTTGCTGAAGGCGCTTTCTTCCTACAACGCGGGTTTGGGCAATGTGAAAGATGCGATCGCTAGCCATGGTGCAAACTGGCTTGCGTCGCTCAAACCTGAAACGCAGAAATACGGTAAGGAAATTCTTGATCGCATCCACTTTACGGACCGCGTTGATTTTACCAATCGTTATGAGCGCGGGGAAATTACCGATCCCACTACACTAGCGACGGAAGATAAAGAGCGTCGTGGCATTCTTACCGGTTTGTTCTGCATGCCGGAGGATTTGGTAAAGCAGTTTTCCTCCAAAGATATTTTGGGTGGTGGCTTTCTGGCTTTTGTGCTGAATCTGCTCAGCGGCCTGTTGCAGCAAATAGATATTGGGACCAAGCTCGAAAATAAACCCCTGATGGTGGCGCAAGCGGATTACGGTTCGAAAGAAGTACCACGCACGCCGACCAGTTCGAAAGTTGCGGCAGTAGTTACCCCGAAAGTTCCGGCTCGCGCCTAACCAATCTTGTGGATGAGCATGCGCGGCGCTTGTCAGTGGCGCGGGGTGGTGCTACGAATAATCCCAACAATAAAATCATGTATCGGCAAGTTGTGACGTAACCATGCGGCGTGAAAGCGCTGCAGTGAAGGCCTGTACATGAAAATCGCGCGACTGATTACCGATGCTGCTTCCGACCCGTTCGCGGGGCTTACCTGGCGTAAGGTGGATGTGGAAGTGTGCCATGCCGACCCGGCGGCGCGCGTGTGCCTCACCGATATTGAAGTGCCCGCCCATTGGTCGCGCGAGGCGGCGGAAACCTTCGTGCATTATTACATTCGCCGCGCCGGTGTGCCGACGAAAACGCTGAAGGTCGAGGAAGAAGGCATCCCCCAATTTTTATGGGCGACGGTGGAGGACACCGCGGCGCTGCAAGCCTTGCCGGAGGAGGAACGCTTCACGCATGAAACCAGCGCGCGGCAGGTGTTTTTGCGCTTAGCTGGCATGTGGACCTATTGGGGTTTCAAATGCGGCTATTTCGACACGGAAGGCGACGCAAAAAATTTCCACGATGAAATGGCGGCAATGCTGGCGCGCCAAATGCTCGCGCCGAATTCACCGCAATGGTTCAATAGCGGCTTGCACTGGGCTTACGGGTTGAAGGGCCCGGCACAGGGCCATTGCTACGGCGACCATGAAACGGGCAAGCTGAAACTTTCCGGCAATGCTTATGCGCGGCCGCAGCTGCATGCGTGCTTCCTGCATTCGGTGAAGGATGAGCTGGTGAGCGAAGGCGGCATCATGCATCTCTATGAACGCGAAATGCGCGCGTTCAAATATGGCTCGGGCGCGGGTGCGAATATGTCGGCGATCCGCGGACGCGGCGAGGAGCTCTCGAGCGGCGGCAATGCGCTGGGGCTGATGCGCTTCCTCACCATTGGCGATAAGGCAGCGGGGGCGATTCACTCGGGCGGGTTGCCGCGCCGGGCTGGCAAAATGGTGGTGGTTGATATCGACCACCCGGATGTGGTGAGCTTCATCCGCTGGAAGGGCGAGGAGCAGTATAAAATCGCGGCGCTGATCACGGGCGCGCGGGTGATGCGCAAATATCTCTCGGGTGTGATGGCGGCCGTGCATACCGGCCAGAGCGAGGCGCGGTTTAACCCGCAGCACAACCCGGCGCTGGCGACGGCGATGGAGAAGGCGAAACGCGCGATGATTCCATCGGCCGCGATTGAGCGCGTGGTGGCCTATGCGCGCGAGGGTTACCGCGAATTGCATATTCCGATTTACGGGTCGGAGGCGGATTCCGATGTGTTCTTCACCGTCAGTGCGCACCAAACGCGCCAGGCGGTGCGGGTGACGGACCGGTTTATGGAGGCGGTGGACCACAAGCAGCGCTTCGCGTTGCGCAAACGCAAGGATGGCGGTGTGGCGGCGCATTTGAGTGCGGGGGATTTGTTCGACGATCTCGCCCATGCGGCCTGGGCGACGGGTGAGCCGACCATTCAATTCGCAGATGTGATTGCGAAAAACCATACCTGCCCGGAGACGGATGCGATTCGCGCCTCGACGCCGTCGTCGGAATATTTGTTCCTGGATGATACGGCGTGCCCGCTTGCGACGATTAATTTGCTCGCCTGTGCGGATGGCAAGGGTTTCCTCAATATTGCGATGGTGATCCACGCGGTGCGGCTGGCAACGGTGATGCTCGATATTTCGGTGAGTGTGGCGCAGTACCCCTCGCGCGGGATGGCGCGCAGGACGCTCGACACGCGCCCGATTGGTTTGGGGTTCGCGAATTTCGCGCCGCTCGTCATGCGTATGGGCTATGCTTACGATAGTGACGAGGCGCGCAGCACTGCAGCGGCGATCAGCGCGCTTATGACGGGCGAGGTATGCGCGGTTTCGGCGGAGCTCGCGAAGGAGCTCGGCGCGTTTCATGAATTCAGCAAAAACCGTGAACCCTTCCTGAGTTGGATTACGAAGCGGCGCGAGTTGCTGGCGCATGAGAGCGAGGCGGCGGAGGAGTTGCATTGGGAGGCGCTGCCGCAAACAACGCTGATGGATGCGGCGCGGCGGGCGTGGGAAATCGGCTTCATCAAGGCGGAGGCTTATGGACTACGCAATGCGCAATTTAGTTGCGTGCCGCCGACGACGACCATCGCGCGGGTGATGGATTGCGAGACGCTGGGCTTGATGCCGATGAAAAACCTCATGCGTGCGCATCAGAAAAAAGTGGGTATGGATGTGACTTATGGCCTGGCGGCGCTGGGTTACAGCATTAGTCAGATGGCAGAAATGTCGCGCTATGTGTGTGGGGATGCGTCGCTGAAACATGCGCCGCATATCAATGCGGAATCGCTGCGCGCTAAGGGGTTCAGCGAGGCGCAGATCGCGGCGATCGAGGAAGTGCTGCCGATGGCGCCGGATATTCACGCCGCGTTCGACCCGTTTGTGGTGGGCGAGCGTTTCTGCCGCGAGAAGTTCGGCATCAGCGATGCGGAATTGTATGATGCTGAGTTCCATTTGCTCGATCATATCGGCTTCAGCAAAACGCAAATCGCGGCGGCGGATGCGTATTTGTGCGGCGCGCGTAGCTTTGCCGGGGCACCTTATTTGCGTAAGGAGGATGAAGCCGTGTTCACGCGCGATGTGGCGGCGGAAGCGCAGATTGCGATGCTGGCGGCGGCGCAGGCATTCCTCACCGGTGGTATTGCGCATACGCTGCAATTGCCGCAGGTGACGACGCTCGAGCAATGCCAGAAACTGATCCGTGCGGCGTGGCAAAAGGGATTAAAGTCCATTACCTTGAAGCGAGAACATTGTGCGTTGTATGAAGATGCAGCGCCGGTGGAAGAGCGCGATGAAGCGGAACAGGCGGATGACCGCTTGGTGTTCCGCGAGGCGGAGACGCTGATGTCGGGCTCGGTGTCGAATGTTGCGGCGCAGCTGATGCGGCAATTTATGCAAACGCGGCGGGAGCTGCCGATGCGGCGCAAGGGCTTCACGCAGAAAAGCACGCTTGGCGGCCACCCGATTTATGTGCGCACGGGCGAGTATGAGGATGGGTCGCTTGGCGAAATGGCGATCGATGCGCCGGAGTCGCCGGAGCTGTACCGGTCGATGCTGCAGCAATTCTCACGCGCAGTGTCGACGGCGTTGCAGTATGGCGTGCCGGTGGCGGCGTTTGTGGAGACCTTCGCGCGGGTGCAGCGCAACTACCCGGAATCCGGCATGGATGGCACGAGCGATGTGACGTTGCTACTGTCGCATGTGTTTAGCGAGCTCGCGGCGAGTTACATGGTGGATACGGTGGATGTGGCTAGTCGTCAGTCGCCGGTCGCCAGTCATCAGTCGGTTGCGAGCTAAGCGAATCTTCGATTATTTGTTCTTCGCGAGCGGGTGCTTGCTTTGCATCACTTTGCTCAAGCGCGCATCGGCGACATGGGTGTAGATTTGTGTCGTCGCGATATCGGCAT
>JBEHYI010000065.1:0-9913 GCA_048498255.1 Pseudomonadota bacterium
CTTCACGCCGCTCGTCGGCGGGTTCCCGATCGTCTCGGACGGGCAAATCATCGACAAACGGCGTCGGCAAGTCCACCCTCTTTAAACTCATCGCGAATGAGCTTGTCGCGGATGGCGGCGATATCAACATCGTCAAAAACGCCACCGTCGGCTGGGTGCGTCAGGATCTGCCGGAGGATGACACCAAACTCATCGACATCGTCCTCGCCGCCGATACCGAACGCGCGGCGCTGATGCTCGAGGCAGAAACGGTCGAAGACCCCGAACGCATGGCCTATATCTACACAAGGCTCGATGAGATCGACGCGTATGACGCCCCATCCCGCGCCGCCACCATTCTCGCCGGCCTCGGCTTCGACGCCAACGCGCAGCTGCAACCCATTTCCGATTTCTCCGGCGGTTGGCGCATGCGCGTGGCCCTCGCCGCCACCCTCTTCCGCCAGCCCAATCTGCTGATGCTCGATGAGCCCACCAACCACCTTGATTTCGAGGCGATGGTTTGGCTCGAAAACTACCTCATGCGCTACAAGGAAACGCTCCTCATCATTTCGCATGACCGCGACATCCTCAACAAAACCGTGACCCATATTTTGCATATGGAGAACCAAAAGCTCAACGCCTATACCGGCACCTACGATGAGTTCGAGCGCCGCCGCGCCGAACGCAACCTCAACCAGCAGGCCCTGCGCGAAAAGCAGCTGAAGCAAAAAGCGCATATGCAGAAATTCGTCGACCGTTTCGGTGCCACGGCAAGCAAAGCCCGCCAAGCGCAAAGCCGCCTCAAAGCCATCCAAAAAATGGATATTGTGGATGCGGTGATGGCCGACCGCGTCACCGCATTTGAATTCCCCGAACCGCAGGAACTGCGCTCACCGCTCATCGTGCTCGACCATGTGGATGCAGGCTACGAACCCGGCAAACCGATCCTCAAAAAACTGAATTTGCGCATCGATATGGATGACCGCATCGCCCTGCTCGGTGCCAACGGCAACGGGAAATCGACGCTCGTTAAGCTGCTTTCCGGCCGCCTAATCGAGCTCGGTGGCGACATCGTGAAATCCGGCAAACTGAAAATCGGTTACTTCGCGCAGTTCCAGACCGATGAGCTGGATGTCACCAAAACACCGTACCAGATCATGCAGGAAGCCATGATCGGCATCCACGAATCGCGCGTGCGCGCAGCCCTCGGCCAGTTCGGCTTCAACAAGGATAAGGCCGATACCAAAGTCGGCGATTGCTCGGGCGGCGAAAAAGCGCGGCTGCTTTTCTGCCTCATGAGCTACGACGCGCCGCATATCCTGCTGCTCGATGAGCCGACCAACCACCTCGATATCGACGCGCGCGAGGCGCTGATGCAGGCCATCAACAACTACACCGGCGCAGTCATCCTCGTCAGCCACGACCCGCACCTTGTCGAAAATGTCTGCGACCGCCTCTGGCTCGTCGCCGATGGCACCTGCGTGCCGTATGAAGGCGATCTCGAAGATTACCGCAAGCTCGTCGTCGCCCAGCGCAAACGCGAGCGCGAGCAAACCAAACAGGAAGCCCGCAAAAGCAAGAACGACAAAAAATCCGGCGGCAACGCGAGCGAAAAAGAAGCAGCAAAACTTGAAGAAGCCGTACGCTTCCTCACCGAGAAAAAAGACGCAATGGAAAACGAACTCGCCGTCGTTTCCACCAGCGGCGATGCCAGCAAACTCGTCGGCCTCAACAAAAGCTACGCGCAGCTCCAAAAAGAACTCGAAGCCGCCGAAGCCACACTCGAAGCGTTCATTGCAAAGCTCTAATGGTGAAGCTCATGACCTGCCATCCGAAGCCCCTTTAGGGGCATAGGATGGTGCCGATGACAGGAATCGAACCTGCGACCTACTAATTACGAAAGCGTCGTCGCCCATATCCTACCTACGGCACGCTTCTACTAATTCTTCCAAATATTACGACGTTTCGGAAGGTTAGTAGCTTCTCTCTTTAACAACCTTATACTTTCTATTGCAACCCTATTGTTGACATAGTGCTGACACGGAATGAGCGGGTGCGTTTTTTTGCTGACACGAAAAAAGGGCGCTAAAAAAGCGCCCTTTTCTGCGGGATTCTGCGTAATGCTATTTTACGGCTACGAGCAGCGGCCGGTCACCACCCGGCGGAACCGGCGCAGGCATCTTCGGCGTCGCCGCCGCGATTGCGTTGCTGATATCGACCGCTGCCTTGCGCAAGTGGTCCGATGCCAGGTGGGCGTAGCGCAGCGTGGTTTGAACCTGCGAGTGGCCGAGCAGCGCCCCGATCATCGGCATCGAATACCCGAGCGAGTTTGCCATGCTGGCGTGGCTATGGCGTAGGTCATGCAGGTGGAGCGATTGTTTAATTTTCGCTGCTTTTTTAATCCTATCCCACGGCTTCTTAATGTCCTGCACCGGCTTGCCGTTCTCTCGCTCGCTGGCGATTACATACGGGTTGCCTTCCACCCGCGCGAGGCGGGAAAGCACATCCTCGAGGTACGGGGTGATGAAGAGCGTTTTCGGCTTCCGCTCCTTGGTGGCCTCTTTCGGGAGGCGGATTTCCTTCCGCTCCATGTTCACCCATTCCCATTTCAGGAAGCGAGCTTCACCCGGCCTGCAGCCGGTGTGCATCATGATACGAATCATCGCCAACACATGAGGGCTTTCGCTGAGCGTGCGTTCGGCGCGTTGTAGCGCCGCGTCGATCGCCCCGAATTCTTCCTCGCTCAAAAACCGCTCGCGCTTGGTCTCGGGGAACTTCTCGATGCGGAAGCATGGGTTGGTGTTGCGATCGCGGTATTCCCAAATCTCCGCCTTGCTCATGATGGAGGAAAGGCAGGCCAGCGAGCGGTTCGCTCCGCACGGCCGGTGCGCGTTCTTCGTCATCCAATCCACCACATCGCGGCGCTCGATCGCCCGGATTTTCATTTTGCCGAAGTGCGGCAGTAAAATCCCATCCAGTATTTGCCGATTGCTCCGGTTCGTCGCCGGTCGGTTCTTGACGGCGCTATGCTCCTCCATGAATTTTTTCGCCACTTGCTCAAAGGTTGGTTGCTCCCGCAACTTTGCCTCGTCGCGCACCGGGTCCACGCCATTGGCGATATGGAAGCAAAGGCCCTTCGCAATCTCGCGCGCCTGTTCCACCGTGAGCTGGCCGTATTGGCCGATCGATTTCCGGCGCGCGCGGTTTTCGGCGTTCCGGTAATTCAGGATGAATGATTTGGTCCCGTTCGGCGTTACGATAAGGGCGAACCCGCGCACCTCCTGATCCCAATAATACTCCAGCTTCCCGCTAGGGATGATGGATTCCACAAGTCGTTTAGTCAGCTTCTCTGCCATAAAATCCTCCGTTGTTAGGCACGGTCAGTCACGCTCTGAAAGGCTTTTCCAGCAACGACTTAATCCACACCTAAGCCCTTTTATTCCCTTGATTAAATCCGCTTGTGATGGATGCCGTTTCCTCTGACGTCGAACGGTATCGGCGCTGTTGCTCGTACATAAGCAGGCCGTCGTCGCCGAAGAGCGGATAACGCACCTTCGCCTTGGTGCCGGGGCCGGTCTTAATGTATGCCGGTCCGCCCCCAGTGTAGCGCCAGTTGCTAATGCAGCTCATGGAGAGGTCCCATCGCTTCGCCAAGTTTTCCGGCGTGAGGAAAATGTTGTCCGTGATGAGCGCCAGCCCGTTTTTCTGGAAGTATTTATTCAGGGCATCGAAGATCAGCTTAATGTCGTGCGGGGTGAGCTGGTCCAGGTCAATTTGCTTCATCGTCACCCCCGCCGCTCAACTGAGCGATCGCCTTCAGCGCAATGAAGACTTGGTCGTAATGCTTGGGGTGAATTCGGTTAAGCAGGCGCACGAACTTCAGCGACGGCGGTGGCTCAGTCGGTGTCGGCCGCTTTTTCCTACCCGGCTCGGGGAAGAAATACATGATTGGAACCTCTAAGGCCTCCGCCAGCTGGTAGAGCCTGCCGACCGACAAGCGGTTAATGCACCACTCGTACTTTTGGATCTGCTGCATCGATATGCTTAGCTTGCGGCCGACCCATGTTTGGCTTTTGCCCAACTCAGTGCGCCGTTTGCGAAGCTGACGACCGACGAACTGATTGATCTCGTCTTCGGTTACCATTTGGCACCTCCCGTCACTTTGCATGATGGGTAGAGCCACTCCGGTATGCAGGTGCCGCCTTCGCAGCACCCGCTGATCCAATTCAGAATCAGCCAATCGAAGAAGCAGGCGAATAACGCCATAAAGAACGTGGCCACGATCGCCGTCAGGCATTGCTGCCACGTCAGGTTATCTAGCCACTTTTTGATGTTTTTAAATACACGCATTGGTGTTGTTACCCTCCCATGTTGTTGCTCATGGGTTGAAGTCGGTAACACCTAATGCAATTTTTTGTCCAACAAAAAATTGCACGACAAAAAATAATTATTGGCTCAATTCGGGATGCTTTTGCATCCCGCGCAAAACTCTCAGGCCTTTTTCATTCCTAAAATTGGGTGAGCAGAAATGATCGTTACATCCACGACCATCTTTTCGCCGTGCGCGTGCAGCAGATAAGTGTTGGGTTTCGTGCCACGGCTAACCCAAGCCAGCAGCGTATCTCCGCGCGTGCTCTTCTCAATTTTTACGATGCATTCACGATCTAAAAAGCGCGACGGCTTGTTGGTTCCGGCACCATCGAAAAAGAGCAAACTATTCTTTGGATGAACTGGATGGTCAGGGTTTTTAACAACAAGCGCCTCCGCCGTTTTCGGCAGGCCATCGATCGCACGCACGCGTTCGATTTCGTCCTTCTTTGTTTTGTAAACGTAGCTTTTATTCTTCACCCACATTGTGACCGGCACGCTGCGCTGCTGAAGATTCGGGTCGTCCAGGTCGGCCGGTTTGCATTTGAGCGCCTTCGCCAAAGTCGCGCGGTATGGCTCAAAGTCTATCTCTCCTGATTCCAAGCGGCTCACGGTCGACGGAAACTCGCCGATGATTTCACCCAGCTTTTTGCCGGACATGGGAACACCCCGCCGGATGAAAGCGATGTTGTTTTGCTTCGGGACTTTTTTGACAGGTTTTTTCATGCCGGGGATTTTGCCACAGATGCAAAATCAGTGCAACAACTCCGTGCAATTTTTCATTTGACAGAAAATTGCATTAGGTGCGATGCATTGTGATTATGAAATTGCACCAATGGATATCGATCAAGAAGGTTACGCAGACGGCGGTCGCCAGTTTGCTGGGCAAATCCGTGTCCCAGCTCAACCGGCACCTCACGCATAACCGCAACCTCGACCACGAATCCATCCGTCGCATGTATTTCATCAGCCACGGTGCCGTGCAGCCCAACGACTTCTTCGACCTGGAGAACTGCCCGGAAGATCTCCGCGAGCATTTTTACGGCAAAAAGCTGAAGGAGGCCTCGAGTGAGAGAACCACCCGATAACGATTGGCGCTGGGAAACCCGCATCACCGCCATCACCTATGAGGGCTACCGCTTCAATATCGCCACCGGGCATCACCCGGACGGCCGTATCCTAGAACTCGCCTACAGCGGGCCGCATAACGGCAGCGCATTGGCGCGTATCGTCGACGATGCGTGCATCGTCATCAACGAGCTGATTCAGCGGCATTGCCCGCTCGAGCGGCTCACCGGCACGATCCGCCGAAAAGCGGACGGCAATGCAGAATCCATTATTGGCGAGATCGTGCTGCAACTGGCCCAAGCCCCATAGGAGGCTACATGCCAGCGCCAACACCACCCTACATGAGATTTTACGTCGAGGCTTACCGCAGAGCCACGCTGTCCATGACGTTCGAAGAGCAAGGCGTTTACATGCGCCTGCTCACGACGCTGTGGAGCTACGGCGGCGCGATCCCCGACGACGATCGGCTGATCTCCAAGGCCTTGCCCATTCAGATTCAGAAATGGCAGAAGGTGAAGCCCGCGCTGATGGAACACCTGCAGCAAGAACCTCCGGGCTTCCTCTCGCAGAAAACTTTGGTCGATCAATACCAATCCGTCACCCGTGGAAAAACACCGAATAACGATTCAAATTCTCCACAACCCGAAGGGGGACCGAACCCCGGACAATCCCAACCACCTTACCAACCACCCCCCCAAGGTCATTACCAAGGACAGCCCCAAGGGCAAAATGGCGCGGCGGCATCATCGACACCCGCCAACCCCCTTGCGTTTCAAGGGCTTGCAGATTTCCCGGCCACCCACCTCGCGCATACCCTCGCGCGCGCGTTAGATCGATCTAGATTCAAACAAGATCATAATAATAATTCTAGATTTCTTGATGATGGTGGCACCGAACCCTGTGGAAAAATCCTCTCCGAACAGGAAGCGAAAGCGTTTGTCGATGACGCGCTGGATGCCTTCGAAAAATACCGGCTGAACCCTCCCGGCGACCTGTCCGTGATCGAGAGCTGGGTGCGCAATGGTTGCGACATGCACCGCCACATCCTACCCGCGATACGCGGCGCGCTGGCCCGCCACGGTGGCAATTCCCCACCGCCAAAGAGCTGGAAGTATTTCACCCACGAAGTTTACGGTCGCAAAAAGAAGGAGAAAGCGAATGGCTAAGCGCAAAAAGAAACAGAAAAGTGGCATTCAGGGGGAGCGTGCGGCCGGGCCGGAGGTCGTGCTGCCAACGCCCGAATTCGTGGCTAGGACGCCGCTGGAGAGCGTGAAGACCGATCAGGGAAGCCGCACCCTCCGCGTGCGCGACAAGCGCCCCATCGACATGTATTTCCGCCTCTACTGCATCGATGAGGAAAACGGCATCGCCGAGCAATACCGGCGCGGCATATCCGAGGATCAATTCCGCGCGGCCGATCGGCTCGCCAGCAATTACGAACGCTGCTACCCCAGCATGGGCAGGCCGCTGGTCAGCGTGCGCGTGCAATCCAGCGTGAACGTGGGCATGTTCCCCAGCGAGTCGATGGTCAATGCCATCCACTTCCACACGCGCGTGCTGCGTGACCTGAGCCGCATGTCGCAGGAGATCATCGAGGAGATCTGCTGCCGCGAATCCAGCCTGCTGGATTTCGAACAGGCCAAGGGATGGCGCAAGGGGTATGGCATGATCCGGTTGCGCGAAGCCCTCGAAGAACTGACAGAAGCGTTTCGCACGTTTGGCAAGGCTAAGCGCCATATTGACTAGCAACCCATCGGCGAGGCTTTGCTTCAACGCCTCAACCCATTGAAACAAATTAGAAAATCAAGTGGCCAGTGGGTGCACCCACATGTTATGACCGTAGGCAGAATCGAACTACTTCCGCTTGCAGCTTCCTCCATCCCTCCCGCCTAAACGTGCACCGTTCCCTCCGATCGGTGCACGTTTTGTTTGATAGGCTGCACGCTTCGGCCCTTTGCCTGCACGGTTTTGTCTTTGCATCGCGTGCAACCGGGGCCGGGTCGAACGATTCCGCGCAAACGCCCAGCCACAGCGGCACTCCGGGCGGCACTCTTGGGTCCTTCCGGCGCAGTTCCTATGCGGGGGGCAAAAGCGCGGAAGTTTCCTAGCCACAGATTTATAGATGCGATTTCGTTTCGCTTTTTTCGTGGCAACCCATTGTTTCACATAGCAATTCACATTTTGGAAAACGAAATGGCTCAAAGCAAAAAACGAAACGCTGAAAAAGCAGCGGAGATAAAGGCTGGCTGGGAGGTTGCGCTCGTTCCGATCGGCCAGCTAATTCCATACGCACGCAACCCGCGCCGTAATGAACACGCGGTCGCAAAAGTCGCGGGCAGCATCAAGGAGTTTGGGTTCCGCCAACCGATCGTCGTCGATAAGGAAATGGTGATCATCATCGGTCACACCCGATTGCTCGCGGCCCAGCAACTCGGCATGACGGAAGTGCCGGTGCACATCGCGGATAATCTCACCGCGAAACAGGTGCAGGCATTACGCATCGCCGACAACCGCACGAATGAAGAAGCGGAATGGGACGAGGAATTGCTGGCGATCGAGTTGGGCGATTTGAAAGATGCCGATTTCGACCTGGACCTCACCGGCTTCGATCCGGATGAATTGGAGAAGCTGCTCGAGGGCGAAGGCACCGAGGGTTTGACCGATGACGATGCGGTGCCGGAAGCACAGGCTGAGGCCATTACAAAACCCGGCGATGTTTGGGTGTGCGGCGAACACCGGCTGATCTGCGGCGATGCCACCGTGCTAAGCGACGTTGAGAAATTGATGGATGGCAGCTTGGCGGACATGATCTTCACCGATCCGCCCTACAACGTGGCCTATGTGGGCAAAACGAAGAAGAGCCTCACCATCAAAAACGACGATCTCGGCAGCGACTTCTACGGCCTGCTTTACGATTCGATCACCAATTTGCTGATGGTAAGCAAAGGCGCGATTTACATTTGCATGTCGTCGTCGGAACTCGACACGCTGCAGAAATCATTCCGCGATGCAGGTGGGCATTGGTCCACCTTCATCATTTGGGCGAAGAACACGTTCTCGCTCGGCCGCAGCGATTACCAGCGCCAGTACGAACCGATCCTGTACGGATGGAAAGAAGGCCTGAAGCATTTCTGGTGCGGCGCGCGCGACCAAGGCGACGTGTGGTTCTTCAATAAGCCGGTCACCAACGATCTGCATCCCACCATGAAGCCGGTGGCGCTGGTGGAACGCGCGATCGAGAATTCGAGCAAGGGCCGCGATATCGTGCTGGATTGCTTCGGCGGCTCCGGCACTACCATGATCGCATGCGAAAAAACGGGCCGCGCCGCGCGGCTGGTGGAGTTGGACCCGATCTACTGCGACGTGATCGTGCGCCGGTGGCAGGAATTCACAGGGAAAAAAGCAATCTTAGAAGCAACAGGAGGAGAATTTGCGGCTTAAAGCAAGAATTTTGGATTGGTGGTGCTGGTTCACCCTCCTTTGGCTGGACCAATTTAAACATTCATTGATGCCGTGGCGCAGGCGGAGACTTCGCCACTTGTTCGAGGTGTGCTTTCTACTCAACGGCTACGCCATCGATGATCAAGGATTCGAAGATTGCTTCGATGTGTACAAATGGGAACTCGATGAATATTCATTCCCCGAAATATTAAGGGGAGTGAATTGGTTTGTCCGACGGCACGATGAGGTTCCAGAAGCATACGACATCATCAAAGCGATTCGCTATAAAACCTTCGACGAATACATGAAGGCGGACCTGAGAGAGTCGTGGGAAAGAAAAAAGGCCCCGCAGCCTATTGGCAGCGAGGCCTGATATTAGGCGGCGCGATAGACCGCGTCCTTGCCGGATTCTTTGGTTTGGTCGATTTTCATCTTGTCCTTGCGGCGAAGGTTGGAAATGAAGCCGTGGACCGAATGACGCTGCCACTTGGTGGCGGTCATTAGCTGGTCCAGCGTCGCGCCTTCTTTGCGCTTCAGCATGGCGATGATCGTGGCCTTCTTATTGGTCTTATCGTCACCCTCCGCAGCCGGTGCCTTGGCCTTCGGCGTTTTCGCTTTGGCGGGTTTGGCAGCGGGTTTCGATTTGGCTTCCGCCACTTTCTTGCCGACCGCGCTCATGCCCAGGTCGGTGATGAGGTAGATCAAACCGCCGTCCTCGTCGCCTTCGGCAACCAGCCCATTCTTGAGCATGGCGTTAAGCACCTTCTCATACACGGCGCGGTTTTTGATTTGGGTCATCGATTCGCGGACATCCTGCTTCGGATGCTTCGCGGCGAGCTTGAGGATTTTCTCTTGGGTCGGTGAAAGATTCGTCATTGTACTCTCCTTTAGTTGCAAATGGGAAAACGAAATCCGAGTGGCTCGTGCTGTTCAGGCAGAGCCATGCCAACGTAGCGACCGTAATCGCTACCCTCGGGGTTGACATAAAGCGTGGTCCGATCCGGCGCTTTCACCTCGATCGCCTGCAGGTGGCCGTTTAAATATCCCCCTTTTCCGG
>JBEHYI010000066.1:0-9879 GCA_048498255.1 Pseudomonadota bacterium
GAAGCAAGCTCGGCCTTGAGCGTGAACCGCTTGCTATCACGCGAGCGGGCACTTTACGGCATGCATATTTTGTTGGTGGAGGATAACCGCGTGAATCTCGAAATCACGAGCGAGATTCTGATGCGCCTGGGCTGCCAAGTTACCACGGCTGAAAGCGGCATCGAGGCGCTGAAGGAAGTGTGTAACTATGCGTTCGACCTGATTTTCATGGATTGCCAAATGCCGGAAATGGATGGGTTCGAAGCGGCGCGCCACATTGTAACGATGAAGGCAAAAAACGAAATTGCGCCGGTGCCGATTGTAGCGCTCACTGCAAATGCGTTGAAAGGCGATCGCGAGCGTTGCCTTGAAAGCGGCATGGACGATTACTTAAGCAAACCCGTGCGCAAGGCTAACCTCGAGGCGATTTTGCTGAAATGGCTGCGCGATAAAATCGACCAGCGCAGTGCAGAAGCGCCACCACCAGCGGTGACGTTGGTGCATGATCAGGACGAGCTGACATCGGCCACACGCGAAGTGCTCGAGGCCATTGAAGGGGTAGATAGTGATGCGTTCAAAAATGCCTGCGAAATGTTGGGCGATAAACTCACCACCGTCATCACCTATTATTTGGAAGATGCTGAGAATTTCATTGCTCGCATCGCTGATGCAGTGGAGAAGCAAAATCCATCGGATGCTATTTTACCGGCGCATACGCTTAAAAGTTCCAGCCGCCAGCTGGGGGTTGTTGGCCTTGCAGAACTGGCTGCACGTGCCGAGATGAGCGCCCGCACGAAGGCGGAGGGAGCAGATATTGACGAGCTGCGCAGTTTGGTGGTGCCCATGCGCGAGGCGCTGCAGCATTTGCGGCCCTTCCTCGAATCGGCAAGCGCGGCATGAACAGAACCCCACCTTCCATTCGCCAGCATTTGTTGCGCATCCATCTGCTGATCGCGTTTATGGCGGTGATGCTGATTTTTATCTACATCATCATTTCCGATTGGCGCATGACGCGGCGACTGCAAATCAGCAATTTCCAGAACAGCATCAGCGCTGCAGCGCAAGGTTCTGCAACCTATTTGAGCCTTAAGGATATTCGCAGCCTCGAGATTCACCTACGTGATTTTCAAAGCTTATCCGGCCTAATGTCCCTCTGCGTTTACAACAGCGAAAATACACTCCTCTATGAATGGCACGCAGTAGATAATGAGGAAGAATGCCCACGCTTGATTTTGCGCGAAGGTAAAGAGGAGCAATGGCTCGAGGTTGATAGCGCCATTCCGCTAATGAAGGGAAAAACATTCATCGGAATGCTCTACGCCAATAGCCGCGTTATCATCTGGCGCGATTTGCTGCTGAGAAATAGTTTGGCGCTGCTGGTGATGCTTGGTGTTGCGTATGGCGCATGTGCGGCATCCTCACGCTACGGTGCGCGGGCGATTACCGATTCGCTGCAGGCGCTGCAAGACCAGATCGAATGCCTACGTAACCGCGATTATGCGAACTGCGCGCTGCTGCCACCCATGACCACGCGGGAGACGGCAGGGCTCGCCCATAGCATCACGGAGTTTCGCTCGCATTTGAGCACTACTATGCTGCCGCGGGTGCAATTCAAACATGCGCGCCAATGGTATTGCACCTTATTTTCGGGGTGGATTGCCGTGTTGCGTCAGCAGCTACATGCCGATTCGCCCCTGCTGCATCAATTGTCGCATTACGAGCTGCTGCTGCATATCGAGCTCGATAACCCGCTTCCGCCCACCGAGCAGATCGACCTCGCGGCGCTGCTTAAAGCAAGTGTAGCGAGTGCCCGCGCGGTATGTGCGGAACGCCCATCTGTTCACCTAAGCGCAACCTTGCAATCCAGCATACAGCATTTATGGCGCGGCTATGCGGAGCTATTGCACATACTACTCGAGCATCTGCTAATGATCGGTTTGCAGCGCACGGAAATGGGCGCGGTTTGCCTGCGCCTTGAGGTGCAGGACGTCGAAAAAGGTAGCCCGCAGCTGAAAATTAAATTTGAAGATTCTGGTCCGCCGCTGCAGGGGTGGCAACTGCGCCAATGGCTCGCGCCCGGCAAAGACGACGTGCCGACCTCCGAAATGGCGCAGCAAACCTCGTGGTTACTGGTCGGCAGGCTGTTTCACTACATGAACGGCGAGGTAAATGCGGAAATCACCGCAAGCGGGGGGCTGTTGCTGGTTGGCAGTGTGCCGCTATTGATGCCTTCGCTCGAGCAGCAGCTGCCGCAAGAGATCGTGACGATCGCTGCACCATCGCTACCTTCCGCGCAGCCGCCGCTGATCATGGTAGTAGAGCCGAATGCAGAAAAAGGTGCGGCGCTTGAGCATCTTTTCCTGCGTGGCGGATGCCGCATTTTTTTAATGGAGGACCATGCCCAGGCTATTGAATGGGCGCCGACATTGCCGCTTTCTGCCATTGTCCTCAACGGGTTCTTGCCGGATGCAGGCGCGCACGTGGTGCGTCGTCTCAAGCATTTGACGGAAGAGGGGCTGATGCTACCGATGCAGCTTTGGGCCATGGGCGTCACGAATTCTACCGGCGAGCAGAAGCAATGGCTCGAGGCCGGTATCAGCGAGTTGATCAGTGTGCCGGTACAACCGAAGCAGCTGCTTCGGTTGTATCAGCAACTCGCACCTGCGGCGCAGGATTTTTACCATGCCTACGATAAGCAAGTGCACGCCGAATTGCCGAGCAAAATCCTGACGCGCCTATCCGAGTTGAACCTCGAAATCGCGCGTCAAGTGGACCAGTTGGAAGCGATGCTTGAAGCCATGGCCAACGGGCAGGAACAGCCACTGATGGCCGAACAGGCGCATGCAGTGAAATCGGCGGCGCTGTCGCTGGGTTATTTCCGCCTGGCGGCGCTCATGGCGCAGATCGAGCATGCGCTGGCGCATAAGCAATTTCTGAAAACGCGCATGCATTGGGCAATTATTGCCGATAGTTTGCACCATAGCAGTTTTAAGAGCTTATAAGGCCTACCAAGCATGGGGCTTGACTGCCCTAGGCACTGGGATTACCCCTAGGGCTTATGGAGACACTGGATGTCAATAAGGCGGTTGGGCACCGGTTGCGGTTGCGCCGAACCATGCTTGGCCTGACGCAGGATGCCCTCGCACGTGGGATCGGCGTGGCCGCCCAGCAAGTGCAGAAATACGAGAGCGGCACCAACGTGATGAACGTAAACCGCTTGCATGAATTTGCGCAGTTCCTGAATGTGCCGGTGGGCTATTTTTTCGAGGATGTGGTGCCTGCCAAAGCAGCGCGCAAGCAGGATGAGCACGAGCTCGAGCCCGGTAATGCTTCGGACCGCGAGTCGATCGAGATTGTGAAATCCTTCAAACGCATCAAGGATCAGGCACTGCGCAAGCGCTTGGCGGATTTGGTGCGCACGCTTTCGCTTAAGGAACTTTAGTCGCGCTTAACTCAGCCGCCCGCAACTGCTCCAGAAGCGTACTACTTCACGTACGGTTTCAGCGAATTTTTTACCGTCGAACGGTTTGACTACATAACAGCTGGCATGGCGCTCGTAGCATTCGCGAATATCGCGCGGGGATTGCGAGCTGGTGAGCATGACCACCGGAATGGCTTTTAAGCCTTCTTCCTCCTTCACCGCTTCCAAAAATTGTTTGCCATCCATGCGCGGCATGTTGAGGTCAAGGAGAATGAGATGGGGGGTGGGCGCATCGGAAAAATCACCTCGCTTATGCAGAAAATCAAGCGCTTCCATCCCGTCATTCGCCACCGAAAGTGTGCAGGCGGGCGTGCCGTCGCGGAAGGCACGCTTGATCATTTCCACATCGCCCTCGTTATCCTCGACCAGTAATATTTCAAGTGTTGCAGCCATGGTTATTTTCCTCGGATTGGGAGTGTGAAAAAGAAGGCAGAACCTTGATTAGGAGAGGATTCGAACGTGATGCTGCCGCCACATAATTCGACAAATTTTTTGCAGGTGGAAAGGCCGATGCCCGTGCCCGGATAATCTTCCTTGCGATGCAGGCGCTGAAAAATCGCAAAAATGCGACTGTGAAAGGCGGGGTCAATACCAATACCGTTATCGCGCACGCAGAAGCACCAGAAATTCTCTTGCCGCTGTGCGCTGATATGGATGAGGGGGGGCTGGCGGCCATCCTGAAATTTCAGCGCATTACCGATGAGGTTTTGAAACAACACGCGCATCAGCGTGGGACTGGTTTCGAAAACGGGCAAATCCTCCGAAGTTACTTGTGCATTTTTCTCGGCAATTAGCTCCTCAAACTCCGAAACCGTCTCGCGAATGATCTGGTTGGTATCCACTCTTTCCGTCACCACTTCCTCGCGGCCGATGCGTGAAAAGGTGAGGATATCCTGAATCATTTTCTGCATGCGCTGTGCATTGCTGAGAATGAAATTGAGGTATTTATTGCTCTTTTCATCGAGCGTTTCTGCCGCTCGCTCGGCGAGCAACCCCGCGTAGGAATTCATCATGCGCACAGGTTCCTGCATATCGTGCGAGCAAATATAGGCGAAGCGCTCGAGCTCCTCGTTCGATTGCTGCAGCACCGCATTGAGCTTCAAAATTTGCTCGCGCTGCACGTAAATATCCAAATACACTTTGACTTTGCTTTTGAGAATTTCCGGATTGATCGGTTTAAAAATATAATCTACCGCGCCGATTTCCGCCGCCTGGCTTGCGTATTTTTCTTCCTTGCTAATGGCGGTAACAAAAATAATTGGAATGCCGCGCATGGCCTCGTGATCCTGCATCAGCATTGCCACTTCGAAACCATCCATTTCCGGCATTTGTACATCGAGCAAAATGAGCGCGAAACGGTGGCGTAGCATGAGCGACAGCGCCTCGTTGCCGGAATTGGCCTTGAAAATACCCGCATCGAGCCCTTTCAACACGCGCTCGGTCGCGAGCAGATTTTCTTTGCGGTCATCGACGATCAGAATGTTAGGCCGCGTATCGGCAAGTGGGCTCACCGCATGCGTTTCATCCGCTAATTTCTTAAGCATCTGCGCCATAAAACTCTCCTTTCTGACCGGCCAACTTTACCAACAATGGAGCGATTTCCTCGAGATCAAGAACGTAATCTGCTGCCACTGCCGCGAGGGCAGCCTTCGGCATCGCAGGGCTTTCCGCCGTTTCCGGGTTTTGTACAATCGCGAGCCCGCCGCGCTCCTTAATGGCTTTGAGGCCTAACGCGCCGTCGCTATTTGCCCCCGTCAGCACGATGCCGATGAGCGATTCATGGAATACGTCTGCCGCGCTTTCAAACAGCACATCGATCGAAGGGCAGGAATAATTCACCCGCCCATCGACCGAGAGGCTGAAGCTGCGATCGGGGTCGATCAACAAATGGTAGCCGGGCGGCGCAAGGTAGGCGATGCCTGGCTGCAGCGGCTCCTTATCCTCCGCCTCGCGCACGCTGATGCTGCTGACGCCATTAAGATATTCCGCCAAAAATCCATCCGAACGCTCGCCAATATGTTGCACAATGGCGATGGGTAGCGCGAAGGTAAGGGGCAGCATGGGCAGCAGAATTTTTAGCGCCTGCAACCCACCCGCCGAAACGCCGATGACAATAGCTTCATACTCCATGAATCACTCCGCTTTTGCGGTAGATTTTTTGTTTTTTATCGACGGGCTCGAACTGCGGTTTAATCGCCGTGAAATTGAGCGACTCCTTGCTGCCGAGGCACAAAAATCCGCCATGGCGCAGACTTTCCGAGAATTTGGTGAGCACCTGGTCCTGCAACGTCTTGTCGAAATAAATCAGCACATTGCGGCAGCATACGAGATTCATTTCGCCAAACACCCCATCGGTGACAAGGTTGTGGTAGGAAAAGGTGATGCGCTCTTTCAAAAAATCTTTGAATTTCGCGAACTCGTAGCTGTCGCTGTAATAGTCGGTGAAATCCTGCATGCCGCCGGACTCGTGGTAATTGGCGGTGTATTTCTCCATGTAGCGCATGGGGTAGACGCCTTTTTCCGCGATATCGAGCGAGTGTTTATTGAAATCGGTCGCATAAATCCGCGCGCGGCTCAAGAAGCCTTCCTCGTGCAGCAGCAGCGCCATGGAGTAAACTTCCTCGCCGGTAGCGCATCCCGCATGCCAGATTTTGACAAAGGGAAAGGTTTTCAGAATGGGCACGATATGTTCGCGCACGGATTGGTAAAATAACGGATCGCGAAACATTTCTGTCACGGTGATCGACATATGTTTCAAAAAATCGTCGAAGCATTTTTCATCGTGCAATAATTTGTCGAGCAGTTCCGTAAAGCGACTAACCTTGGCATGATCGCGCGCTTTCTCGAGGCGGCGCATGAGCGATGCATGCGAGTAATTATTGAAATCATAGCCATAGCGTTTTTGAATGCCGGCAAGTAATAGCTCGACTTCTATTTTCTCGCTCTCATCCTCGCGCGCGATGGCTTCCGCTGCCTTTCCTTTGCTGGTGATGAGGGTGAGCCGTGACATTACGCCGCCATTTCCTGTTTGAACAACCACACACGCAGCAGCGTCAGCAACCGCTCGATATCCACCGGTTTGGTGAGGTAATCATTCGCCCCAGCTTCCATGCATTTTTCCTGCTCCTCGGGCATCGCACGTGCGGTGAGGGCGATGATGGGGATAGTTTTAAATGCCTTCTGTGCGCGTATTTCGCGCATCGCCTGGTAGCCATCCATAATCGGCATCATGATATCCATAATGATGAGATCAAGCGACGGGTCCTCCTGCAATTTATCGAGCGCCATCTGCCCATTATCCGCGATGGTGATGTTCATGCCATGTTTCTTGAGCAATTTGGAAAGCGCGAACGTATTACGTAAATCATCATCCACCAGCAGCAGATTTCGGCCTTGCAGCACCTTATCTGGGTTATGCTGCATGCGAATCATTTCCTGCTGGTCGCTTGATAAGGTCGATTCGATACTGTGAAGGAAAAGCGTCACTTCATCGAGCAACCGTTCGGGCGATTTTGCGCCTTTAATCACCACACTGCCGGTATAGCGGCTAAGGCGGCGATGCTCTTCCTCACTTAAGTCACGCGCGGTGTAGACCACCACAGGCGGCGTTTGATTATTATTGGTTTTCTCGAGTCTCTCGAGCCATTCAAAGCCGGTCATATCCGGCAATTGCAGATCAAGAATAACACAGTCAAATGCCATGTTCTTGAGATGGTTCAGCGCTTCAGTGCCAGTGCTACTAATGGTGAGTTGAATGTCTTTTTTCTTAAGCAGTGCCTCAATAGCAATTTGGGTTTTCTTGTCGTCTTCTACCACGAGTACTTGCTTCACTCCAGAGCGTAACAGGTCTTCGATTTTGGTGAATACGCCGTCGATTGCCTCGACCGCCACCGGCTTGGTGAGGTAGCCGATGGCGCCTTTGCGTAACGGCATGACGTTGCCCTGCTCGCGCCCGCTGATGATATGCACGGGGATATGCCGCGTGCGTACATTATGCTTCAGCTGCTCCAGCACATGCATCCCGTCCATATCTGGCAATGTGAGGTCGAGCAAAATAGCGTGCACGGTTTGTTCCACCGCGAGCACCAGGCCGCTTTTGCCATCCCCGGCGGCGAGGCATTTATACCCACGCTTGCGCGCAATTTTCATGAGGGTCGCTGCAAAATTGGCATCATCCTCAATGACAAGCAGCACCTTGTCTTTTTCGGTAATATTTTTCCGATCATCCGGAATGAATTCCGCGACGAAGCTTTTGGGCATAACCTTCACCTCGATGCGCGTACTCTCGGGCTCATATACGGAAGTCTCTTCGACTTCGGAAGGCACCAATCTCACCGGCAGCACCAAGGTGAAGCTACTGCCTTTGCCTTTTTCGCTCTGAATGTGGATTTCGCCACCCAGCATATGCGCGAATTTACGGGCGATGGTGAGACCAAGCCCCGTGCCACCGTAATGGCGGTCAATCGAGCCGTCTTCCTGCTGGAACGCTTCAAAAATATCTTTGAATTTCGATGCCTCGATGCCGATGCCTGTATCGGTTACGCTAAAAGCAATAGCGTTCTCTACACTCAGCGATGAGCGCTGTACCTCGAGCCTTTCTGGGCGGCGCAGAGCGAGCGTGACCGACCCGCTTTCGGTGAATTTAAAGGCGTTCGAAAGCAGATTGCGCAAAATTTGTTCGACGCGTTGCACATCGGTGTGGATATCGGCAGGTAAGTCGTGCGCAACCTGGATCGGGAAAGCGACGCCTTTTTCCTTCGCCACCGGCGTGAATTGTTGGCGCATACGGCCGACGATATTTTCCAGCGCTGTATCCTCCGGCGTGAGGGTCAGCTTTCCAGCCTCGACCTTGGAAAGATCAAGAATATCATTGATGAGGCTGAGCAATTCGAGCCCGCCATTATGGATGACATGGGCTTCCTCCACCTGCTCGGGGGTGAGGTTGCCTTCCTCATTCGCGGCGAGCAGCTTGGCAAGGATGAGTAAGCTATTCAGCGGCGTGCGCAACTCATGCGACATGTTGGCGAGGAACTCGGATTTGTATTTGCTTGCGCGCTCGACTTCTTTCGCTTTTTCTTCGATCAGCCGTTGGCTTTCCGCGATTTCCTCCGACTGTTGCTGGATTTGTGCGTTCTGCTCCTCGAGCGCCTTGTTTTTCTCCTCCATCTCCTCGTTGCTGGCTTCTATTTCCTCGTTGGAGGCCTTGAGCTCCTCCTGCTGCATTTTTAGCTCTTCCTCGTTGCGCTCGAGCTCATGCGTGTAGCGCAGCATTTGTGCAGCGGCGCGCGCACGGCTGCGTTGGTAGATATAAATGGAGAGAACCATGGCGCCGTAGAAAAGGGCCATGGCAATCAGCATCAGTTGCGTGTTCTTCTCGGCATGCAGCTCATCTGCTTTGGTACGTAGCGCCAGAAGATGATTTTCTTCCGCTTCCATAATACGCATCAAGCTGCGCACATGGTCCATCAGCTCCTTGCCGCGGTGGAAATCGAGCTTCGCACTATTACCGTTGGGCGAGCGTTCTTGCTTTTCTTGAATCGTCGCTGCGTAATATTCGAGCAGCTTTTTGACGACGATATCAAGCTCCTCGAGATTGCCGCGCTGGGTGGGATTGTCCTTAGTCAAATTGCGTAGCACCATCATCTCCTGCGCAATCGAGCGGTGCTGATCGGTCGAAATATCGGTAGCATCGGCAGAAGACGCATCGCGCAGGGCTTCTTCGTAAGGTTCGAGATAAACCTCATCGCCGGTGACGAGATAGCCACGCTGGCCGGTTTCCGCATCGCGCAAGCTGCCAAATAGCAGGCGGATATGGCCGCGGACTTCATACGTATGCGTTACCCACTCGCGCGCTTTGCGACTGGCTTCGCCTTGCTGCCAAAAGATGAGAATCGCGAGCAGCATCAGCGCAGTAACGGTCCCGATGGCGATTTTGGTGGCATGCCGCACCAGGAAATTGTCAGCGGTCGGACGCACAGCATTCATCATAATAATCCCCCGAATGGATAATCAGGAACAATTAGAGGTAGTATTAAAACCTTTTTTATGCAACCAAAGATTGATTAAAACGATTTGGCACATTACAAAAAACCGATTAATTTTTAATATTCGATGCGAAATAATGAGTCTTTGAGCCATTCCGAATGATAAAGTTTAAATCAAGCAGATCTAATTTTTCGATTCGTTCTTGTTGAAAGTGAGCAGTGCAGGTGCCGTGAAACAGGTTATGAAGCCAAGAAAAAATATGTTTAAAACCTAATTATAATATCAATTATAACAGTATAACATAAAATAGAATGTACTAAAATAGGCTTATATGTTAAATAATGCGGTGCAACAAAAGGTGGAATAATGGTGACCGTTGAACAGATTAGGGCCGCGCGCGCTATCCTCAACATGAAGCAGAAGGAACTAGCGCA
>JBEHYI010000067.1:0-9799 GCA_048498255.1 Pseudomonadota bacterium
CTATGTGTGATCACTCAGATTCTCCACTACTCTCCTCGATATGCGGCAGTCAAGCATGTCGTCGACTGTGTTCGGTACGAGTCTCTGCGTCTCTGTCGATTTGTTGCAATTTGCCGCCTGATCTCTCTCTCTCTCTCTCTCTCTCTCTCTCCCGCTCAGGCGGATGATCGGTTCGGCAAACAGCTCCTCGAGCGAGGGCTCGCCAAGCATTTCGGGGTCAGTGCAGAGAGTATTCATCATGACTTGCCTCCGTTTTTGTGTTCAGCCAGGGCACCCATCTGCTGTGGGATCATACGCGCCCGAGGAGTTATCCATAGCACAAAAAAATAAGCAAAACACGCAAAAAGATAAGCCTAGGCTAAAGTTTTTCGTTCCCTATGGCATTTTTATGCAGCGCTAAATACGAGCACTCAGCCATATTGCAGCGCGGCAAATGCTGCGGATGGCGCCGGTGAGGGGCGCGTAACCTGCGGTTTTCTCAGCTTCATGGGCGAGGCCAATGGCGTGGTGCTCCATCTCCTCATCGCGGAATTGGGCGATGGTGGGGTGCAATGCAGCATCCAGTTCACCACTATTCAGCTGCTGATTGTAATGCTCGGTGATGACGGATTCGACCGCCACCGTGCAAGCCATCGCCGCGCGCGGCCCCATGAGGGCAGGCAACGCGCCCATGAGCCAGCCGCCAATATGCCAAAGCGGCAGCAATGCGGTTGGCCGCACGCCATGCTCAGGCAAGATGCGGTTAAACGCGGCCAGATGTGCCTCCTCCTGCGCCGCCATATGCTTCAGCTCATCCGCCACGTCGTGGTTTTTCAGCACCGCGAGCTGACCGGCGTAAATCCGCTGCGCGCCATATTCACCCGCATGGTCGACGCGTAGTGCTGCAGCACTCGGCGAACGCAACGCAAAATCTCCCGGCAATGCGCGCTTAGAAGGCGATGCGTGCGTCATAACGCCTCCGCTCGAACCGGTATTGCAAGGCGATGAGGAGGATGACAAACGCCGCCCACACCACATTCCAAGTTGCCATGGAAATGCCGAGGACAACAATCGTCGCCTGGTCGCACGATACCAGCGGCGCGCTCGCAATCGCCGCGCGCAGGGCCTCGAGTGAGCCATCCGCCGGGGCTTGCGCCACACACCCGCCGACATAGCTCAGGATTTTATCTTCGATGCCAGTATGAATCGCCCCAAGTGTCGCGGTAATGATCAGCGCATAAATCCCAATTGCTACCGCAAACCGCCATGGCAAACCGCCGCGTTGCAGCAGCAGCGATGCTGCGCCCGCGGCAATCACGACAAGGTACGGATAACGCTCGAGCAAACAAAAATGGCAGGGGCGAAAGTGAAATCCATATTGCGCGATGATCGCGCCCGCGAGCGGCAGCACCCCACCCAAAATGAGGATGGAAGCCATGGATTCAATTTTATCCGGATGTTTATTACGACAGAACATGGCGCTAACCTAGCAGCTTGCCCGCCCGCTCGCAACTTGCCGTTGACCTCACCCAAAACGCCGCTATAGTGCGCGCCTTGAGTTGCCCCTGTGGTGGAATTGGTAGACGCGCTAGACTCAAAATCTTGTATCCGCAAGGGTGTGTCGGTTCGAGTCCGACCGGGGGCACCACGCGTCGCCCTGCGGGCTATGCGTGGCGCAGCCACGATGGCACGCAGGTGGGCGACGCAGTGTCCGGCGAAGCTAGAGCGCAGCGAAAGCGAAGAGGGACAAGAGACGTATGATGTGGTACACCTACGTTATCAGAAGCATTCCTTTTCCAGACCAGGAATATACCGGCGCATCGGAACATCTCAAAGAACGTATAGCCGATCATAATGCCGGAAAATCTACCCACACTGCAAAATTCGCTCCGTGGGAATTAGTTTGGTACTGTGCCTTCCCAAATAAACACAAAGCGTTAGAATTTGAGAAATACCTGAAGTCACACTCTGGCAGAGCATTTGCAAAGAAACGGCTTTTATAAAACCATCAATTCCGGGCTGGAGCGCGGGTTGGCTCTGGTTCTAAGTTTCGGATGCCCAGTTTGCAGGGATTCAAATAGAAATTAGGCAAATCAAATAGATGAGCGGTTCTAACAGATATGAGTCCCATAACCTGCTAGGCCGATTTCGCAATCATCTGGATACATTGGTTGATCGTCGAAATCCCATTCGCGGTTTGCTGCATGCTATTGCTGATTTCCTTAGTCACCACGCTTTGCTCCTCAATCGCGCTCGCCACACCGCTCACATAAAGCGAGACGGAATTGGTGGTACTGCTAATCTCCGCGACGCTATTGGCGACATTTTGCGATACACCTTGCATTTCATTGATCTCGCGCTTGATATCATCGGTAGCTTTGCCGGTCTGGTTCGCAAGGTTTTTAACTTCCGCCGCCACCACAGCAAAGCCTTTGCCGGCGCTACCCGCACGCGCCGCCTCAATCGTGGCATTTAGCGCCAGCAAGTTCACCTGATTGGCGATATTGCTAATCAAGCTCACCACCGATTGCATAAGCTGCGAGCTTTTCTGCAGCGCATCGCACGCCTCGTTCGCGACCGATGTTTTCGTGACAATATCATGCACTGCCGATTGCGTGAGCGACATGTTTTTGCTGATCTCGCCGATCGATGCGGTAAGCTCCTCAATGGCTGCCGCCACCGTCTGCACATTCATATTCGATTGCGTGACAAGGCCGCTCGCTTCGTTGCGCGCGCCAACCTGACTCGTGATGTCGGTCGCATATTTGACTACCTTGAAGGGTTTGCCATGCATATCCATAATGGGGTTGTAGGACGCCTGAATCCAGATCTCGCGCCCACCTTTGCCAAGGCGCGCAAACTCGCCGGTGAAGAATTCGCCGCGGTTGAGGCGCTGCCAGAAATCCTGGTAATCCGCACTGCGGGAGTAGGCGTTATCGACGAATATGCTGTGATGCTTGCCGCGAACCTCATCGAGACTATAGCCCATTGCCTGCAGAAAATTCGGGTTAGCATCGATCACCGTGCCATCCATGCGAAAATGAATGACCGCTTGCGAGCGATTGATCGCGGCAACCTGACCGGCATTATCCGCTGCGGCGGAATCAAACCATTCCATGGCCGTGCCGATGCGTGCACCTTTGGCATCACGCAGTGGTACCGCGCGCAGGTTAAATAGGTTTTCGCCCAATCGAATAGAGGTTTCGTGAGGTCCCTGCAGATTGGCAAGCATCGATTCTTGATGTGCAGGCTGTTTATGAAAAGTATCAATACTAGTGCCGATCAGCTTGCTGACATTAAAGCTCGGCAGATATTTGCGGATTTCAGGTTCGAGTTTTTGCAAAAAGTCAGTCACCGAGGGATTGGCGTAGACAATCACTCTGTTTTCATCGGCAATCATGAGCCGGGACGAGATACCATTAAGCCCGGCAAGCGTATGATCAGAACTGACCGCTGGTTGACTCGATGCCGTTTTTTTCCAGAATGCCATAGTATCTCCGTATCCGATAAGGTTGCACCAAAAGGTAGCAAAACAATCCATATGCAACAACTTAAAATTGATCATAGGAAAAACAGATAATTAACGAGCAAATAGACACGATATACGTGCAATTATGACAGAAATACAACAATTATGAATTGAATTTTTATTCGTTGACCCATCGCATTCGCGGCTTATGGTGGCTCCATGAAAGGAAATAAGTATGTCTGACGAAGAAGTAACCAAAGACAGTAACGGCACCGTTTTGAAAGATGGCGACAGTGTTACGTTAATCAAAGACTTAAAGGTAAAAGGCGCGAACACGACCTTGAAGCGCGGCACCATGATCAAAAACATCCGCCTCAGCTTCAACCCCGAGGAGATCGAATGCAATGCCGAGAAGGTCAAAGGCCTGGTGCTGCGCACAGAGTTTTTAAAGAAAGCGTAACCGTTTAACCACCTAAAGGAGACGATCATGAAGCACCTGACCCTACTGGCCCTGGCGGCCGCTTTTGCCTTGCCTGCCTATGCCCAAACCGGCGAAGTAAAGGCGGATACGAAGGAAATCCGTGCCGATCACCGCGAATTGCACCGCGACACCAAAGAAATCATGGGTGACCGTAAAGAGATGCACGAGGACATGAAAGCCCGCCACGAAGCCCTCAAAGCCGGGGATAAGGAAGCGGCGAAGGACGCGCGTGAGGAGGTCAAAGGCGACCGCAAGGAAATGCATGACGACATGCGCGAGCGCCATGAGGACCGCAAGGAACTGATGGAAGACCGCAAAGAACGCCGCGAGGATCGGCAGGAACGCCGTGAAGAGCGCCAGGAGCGTAAAGAAAATCGCCCGCCGCATGGTGAGCATGGCGGTATGCACCACGCCAACTAGCCCGCAAGGCGTTAAGCTGATGGAAACGGCCGGGCTCACCCCCGGCCGTTTTTTGTGCGAAAGTTGCGGGGCAAGTGCGGTTGACGCCACGCCGCACCTCGTCTAAGTTAGTGGCTCATCAGGAGAAACCCATGAAAGCCCGCATCGCGCGCGTTGAGCGCAGCACGAAAGAAACCAGCATTGCAGTCGAAGTAAACCTCGACGGCACGGGGAAATACGATATTTCGACAGGCATCGGTTTCCTCGACCATATGCTCGAGCAGCTCTCGCGCCACAGCCTGATGGATATCACCGTGAAGGCGAAGGGTGATTTGCATATCGACTTTCACCATACGACGGAAGATACGGGCCTGGCGATTGGTAAAGCGGTGGCGGATGCGCTCGGCGAGCGCACCGGCATTCGCCGTTATGGCAGCGCGCTTAGCCCGATGGATGAGACGCTGACGCGCGTCGCGCTTGATCTTTCCGGCCGTCCCTATTTCGTGTGGAAGGTGGAATTCACCAAGGATAAATTGGGTGAGATGGATACGGAACTGTTCCGCGAATGGTTCCAAGCCTTCGCGCAAACCTCGGGCACCACGCTGCATGTCGAGAATCTTTACGGCGTGAATAACCACCATATCGTCGAAAGCTGCTTCAAAGGCCTGGCGCGCAGCCTGCGCGAAGCGCTCGAGATCGACCCGCGCAAAAGCGATGCGGTACCGAGCAAGAAGGGCGTGCTGACACAAAACTAGACCGTGCTCGTGGTCGCGTGACCACGTGATCACGTGACCACGGAGTAAACTATGTTCGCGAAATCCGCCAAAATCTACCAGGTCTACGAAAAGCCCGAAGCCGCCGAACCGGCCGATCGCGTGGTCTTGCTGCGCGAAGGCTTTTCTTTCTGGGCATTTTTGCTGCAGCTAGTGTGGGTGCTCACGAACCGCATGTGGCTGGTCGCTGCGGGGTTTTTCGCTACTATGGTCGCGGTGCAAGTTGCCGGCCAGGCGCTGCATCTTTCAGTGCTGTCGCTCGAAATGCTGCAGCTATTGCTGCAGTTCCTGCTCGGCTACCATGCCTATGATTTGCAGGGCTGGTGCCTAACGCGCAAGGGCTACCGCCGCGGGGGTATTCTTGTCGCGGAATCCGAATCTGCCGCCGAGCAACGCTACTACGAGCACGCCGCGTAATGACCAACATCGCCATCATTGATTGCGGTGCAGGCAACCTGCACTCGGTACGCAAAGCATTCGCGAGCCAACTGCCTGCGGGCGCAGAGCTTGCGGTGGTGACGGATGCTGCAGCACTCAAAACCGCGACGCATATCGTGCTGCCGGGTGTGGGTGCATTCGCCGATTGCATGCAGGGTTTCAACGCACTGCCCGGCATGCGCGCAGCCCTTGAGGAAGCGGTGTTCACCGACAAAAAACCTTTCTTAGGTATTTGTGTCGGCATGCAGATGCTGTTCAAACGCGGGCACGAGCATGGCGACCATGAAGGTTTCGGCTGGTTCGAGGGCGAAGTGCGGTTGCTGCAGCCTAATGATGCAAGTTTGCGCATTCCCCACATGGGCTGGAACCAGCTGAAATTGCGCGCTTCCAATAACCGCTTATTGAAAGATATTGCGCCCGAAAGCTTCGTCTATTTCGTCCATTCCTATGCTGCAACGCAGTGCAATCCGGCGGAAATCCTCGCCACGGTTGACTATGGGGGGGATGTTGTGGCACTCATCGGCCGCGAGAATATTTGGGGCACGCAATTTCACCCCGAAAAGAGCCAGGCAGTAGGTTTGGCGATGATCAGAAATTTTTTGGATGGCTAAGATGGCAAATCCCGAAGTGAAAGCAACGACGCATAAATTGAGCGTCGAGAAAAAAACCACGCTGAGCGAGAACGAGCTCGGCGAACTCTGCACCGCGACGGAAGATGCGATCCGCGACGGGATTGGCTTCAACTGGATGATGCCGCCGATGCGCGAAACCATCGAGAGCTATTGGCGCGGCGTGCTGATGGTGCCGACCCGCGGGCTGTTTATCGCGCGTTTGGATAATGTGGTGGCGGGCTCGATCCAACTCGTGCGTCCCAGCAAATCGAAAGAAACCTCGGCCTTTGCGGCAACCATCGAAGCGCATTTCGTCGCCCCCTGGGCGCGCGGCCATGGCCTAGCACCGATGCTGCTCGAAGCGGCTGAGCGCGAAGCCGCCAAAGAAGGTTTTGCCGTCATCAACCTCTCCGTGCGTGAAACGCAAACCCGCGCGCTCGAAGTTTACCGCAGCCTGGGCTACACCGAATGGGGCACGATGCCCTATTACGAATTCGTCAATGCCAGCATGGTGAGCGGGCATTTTTTCTACAAAAAACTCGAGCCGATTAGCAATTTGATATGAGATTGTACCCCGCCATCGATTTGAAAGACGGCCAATGCGTGCGCCTGTTCAAGGGCGATATGAATGCTTCCACTGTTTACAACGAGGACGCGGCCGCCCAGGCGCGCCGGTTCGAAGCGGCTGGGTTCGAATATCTCCATGTCGTCGATCTGAACGGTGCCGTCAGCGGCTCGGCAGTGAATAAGGAGGTGGTGGCGCGCATCCTGAAATCCGTCGCTATGCCCGTCCAACTCGGTGGCGGCATCCGTGACCGCGCATCGGTCGAAAGCTGGCTCGAAGCAGGCGTCTCTCGCGTCATCCTCGGCACGGCCGCGGTAAAAAATCCGGAGCTGGTGAAGGAAGTTGCCAAAGCCCATCCCGGCCAAGTCGCGGTCGGCATCGATGCGCGCGGCGGCATGGTCGCGGTTGAGGGCTGGGTCAAAGCCTCTACCATGAAAGCCATCGACCTTGCCAAAATGTTCGAGGATGTGGGCGTCGCCGCCATTATCTATACCGACATCGCCCGCGACGGCACGCTTGAGGGCCCGAACCTCGAGGAAACCGCCGCCTTGGCCGAGTCGATCAGCATTCCCGTCATTCTCTCCGGCGGTATCGGCACCATGGCGGATTTACAGGCCGTCAAGGAGCGCGAAAATAGCGGGATTGAGGGCATCATCATTGGCCGGGCGTTGTATGAAAACACCATTCAACCCTATGACGCGCTGGCGCTGATGCAGGCGTGAGGCCGCCCCGCACAAAATGCTAGAATCGCAATGGAATTTGATCTAGAGGAGGAGGCAATTCTCTTCCGAGCCCGAGGTCTTTTATGATTTTGTATCCCGCAATCGATCTCAAAGATGGCAAATGCGTGCGCATGCCACAGGGCGATATTGTGGATGCAACGGTCTATAGCAACAACGCGCTCTCGCAAGCCGTGGCCTTTCAGGGCATGGGTTTCAGTTGGCTGCATATTGTGGATTTGAACGGCGCGTTCAGCGGTAAAAGCGTCAATAAACCGGTGGTCGAGCGCATTCTACAGGAAGTGAAAATTCCGGTGCAAGTCGGCGGTGGCATCCGCGACCGCGCGGCGGTCGAAGCCTGGCTCGAAGCTGGTGTCGGCCGGGTGATTTTGGGCACCTCGGCAGTGAAAAACCCGGATTTCGTGCGCGAAGTGGCGCGTGCCCACCCCGACCGTATCGTCGTCAGCATCGATGCGCGCAATGGCTATGCCGCGACCGATGGCTGGGCCCAAGGCTCGCAAATCAAGGATATCGACCTTGCCCGCCGTTTCGAAGATATCGGTGTCGCCGCGTTCATTTATACCGATATTGGCCGCGATGGCACACTCGCCGGTCCGAATGTTGCAGGCATTGGCGCGTTCGCAAAGCTCGTGAAAGTGCCGGTGATCCTTTGCGGTGGTATTAAAACCACCGAACATGTGGCGGCCGTCATCGCCGATAAAAACATCAAAGGCGCCATCATCGGCCGCGCGCTGTACGAGCGCACGCTGGATATCACGGCCTCGATCGCGCTCGCGCGCAAAGCCGCGGCACCCGTCGTGCAGGATGATGGCGGCTGGTAGTGGCTGCATTTCCCGTCCGCATTATTCCGTGCCTGGATGTCACCGGCGGCCGTGTCGTCAAAGGCGTGAATTTCCTTGATCTTGTCGATGCGGGTGACCCGGTCGAGCAAGCCCGCGCTTACGACGCGCAAGGGGCGGATGAGCTCTGCTTCCTCGACATCACCGCCACCTCCGACAATCGCGGCATTTTGCACGATATGGTGGACCGCGTGGCGCAGCATTGCTTCATGCCGTTTACCGTGGGCGGCGGGGTGCGGGAGCTTCAAGATATTCGTAGTTTACTGCTCGCGGGCGCGGATAAAGTCTCGATCAATTCCTCCGCCGTGAAACGTCCAGAATTCGTGCGTGAGGCCTCCGAAAAATTCGGCGCGCAATGTATTGTGGTAGCGATTGATGCCAAAAATGTTGCACCCGGAAAATGGGAAATTTTCACGCATGGTGGCCGTAAAGAGACTGGCTTGGATGCGGTACTTTGGGCGGAGCGTATGGCGAGTTTAGGGGCAGGGGAACTACTCGTCACCAGCATGGATCGCGACGGCACCAAATCCGGCTTCGATACGGACCTTATCAAGCAGATTGCTGCACGTACCCGCGTGCCGATTATTGCATCCGGCGGGGTAGGAACATTGCAGCATTTTGCGCAAGGCGCGGCAGCCGGGGCGACCGGTTTGCTCGCGGCTAGCGTCTTCCATTTCGGCCAGTTCACCATTGCGGATGTGAAAGATGCTTTATCGGCTGAGGGAATTGCAGTAAGGAAAGCAGCATGAGCGCATTTGATTATCTCGATACCTTGATCGCCACCATCGCGAGCCGCGTGGGCGGTGACCCGAAACTCTCGCACACCGCGAAATTGCTGAAGCGCGGGCCCGCACGCATTGCCAAAAAAGTGGGCGAGGAGGCGGTCGAAGTTGCCATCTCTGCCGCACAAGGCAATCGCGAGGAAGTGGTGGCCGAAAGCGCCGATTTGATGTTCCATTTACTGGTGCTGTGGCAGGCCATGGGCATCGCCCCTGCCGATGTGATGGCAGAACTCGCCCGCCGCGAAAATCAAAGCGGCATCGAAGAAAAAGCAGCCCGCCCGGCGGAGTAACCATGGCTTACGACAGCAACAACGTGTTTGCGAAAATCCTGCGCGGGGAGATCCCGAGTAAGAAGGTTTATGAGGACGAGTTCGCCTTCGCCTTTCACGATATTGCGCCGAATGCGCCGACCCATATTCTGGTGATCCCCAAAGGCGAATACAGCAATTTCAATGCGTTTATCGAGCACGCACCGGCCAGTTTGCAGCAGGGTTTTTTTGCAGCGGTGAAGAAAATTGCTGCGCAGCAAAACTTAAGCGACTACCGCCTAATTACCAATAATGGCGCCGCTGCGGGCCAAACCGTGCATCATTTCCATGTGCATATTTTAGGCGGCAAACCGCTCGGGCCGTTACTGGCGGATTAGTTAAGCGTTACTTGCGAAATAACCACCGGCCGTCGCCCCCGCGGGCAAGTCCATCCCTAAGATGGGCGCCACCGGGC
>JBEHYI010000068.1:0-9746 GCA_048498255.1 Pseudomonadota bacterium
ACGCGCGCATCCGCCGCCACATGCGCTTCGAGCTGCTCGGCAAGGTACGAACTATTAATCACCACCTGCGCAATGCCGCCCGCACGCACCCATTCCAAACACCAGTCGATCAGCGGTTTTCCTTGCACCGGTATCAGCGGCTTGGGCACCGTATTTGTCAGCGGCCGCATGCGCGTGCCCAGGCCTGCCGCGAGAATCATTGCGTGGGTTAGCTTCATGGCACGATCCCGCCCATCGCCACATCCGCCACAAAAGCACCGCGATACATCTGCGGCACATGCGCTGCCACAAACTCCGCAAGCGGCTGCAGCAGCGGATGGGAAATATCCTTCAAAAAATGCCCCCAGACCCGCGGCAAATAATCCAGGTAATGCGCCTTGCCATCGCGAATGCACAAGCGGCAGAAAATGCCAATAATCTTCGCGTTGCGCTGCGCCGCCAGCACCGCATAATGCGCACCAAACGCCTCCACATCCGCTCCAATCCCCGCTACATAGCGCGCAGTGCAATCCGCCACCGTTTCCGCCGCCACATCCCGCCGCGCATCCTCTAGCAACGAGGCGAGATCATACGCCGCATCGCCCAGCAGCGCATCCTGATAATCAATCATCCCGACGGCACGGTGCCCATCGCGCTCGCTCAGCCAGAACAAATTATCCGCATGGTAATCCCGGTGCACCAAACACACCTGCTCCAATTTCGTCGCCGCTAAAATCCCGCGCCAAATCGCGAGATATTCCTCGCGCAGCGCCCGCGCTTTTTCCATCCCATGAATCTGCGGCAAAAACCATTCGGCGAACAACGCCGCCTCGCGTAAATACACCGCCTCGTTGTAAGGCGGCAGCCCCGCCGCCTGCGTCGTACTCGCCGCATGAATCACAACCAGCGCATCCACCGCCGCACGGTACAGCTCAAGCTCCCGCGCCGGTTCGCTTTTCAGCAATTTCGTGAACGACAAATCCCCCAAATCCTCGAGCAGCAGAAACCCGCGCTCCTCATCCCGCGCAATAATGTTGGGCACACTCACCTTGCACCCGGCCAGCATATCCGTCACCGCAATAAACGGCCGCACATCCTCCCACGGCGGCGGCGCATCCATCAGCACCGCGATGCGCTCGCCATAATGCACGCGCTCATAACGCCGGAAGCTCGCATCCCCCGCCAGCATGCGCCGTACCGCACCATCCCAGCCGATGCGCGTCAAAAAATCATCCATCAAATCGCCGCGCTCGGGGCGCGCCATCGGCATCGCAGTCATGGTTGCAAATCGCTCCAGCGTGCGGCGTCGCCCTCAATGGTGACGCTCCGCGCCCCATCCTCCGCGAGTGCAAAGGAAAGCGCAAGCGCGATGGGTAATTTTTCGCTCCCCAAACGGTCCGGCCACTCGATGAGTGTGACATTGCTGAGCGCTTCCTCAAGCCCCAGCTCGCGCAACGCCGATTGCTCCTCAATGCGATAGAGATCGTAATGGTACAATTCGCAGGCCGCGCCATCTTTCAGCACAACAGGGTAAGTCAGCAGCAGCGTGAAAGTCGGGCTCGTCACCTCGACCGGTTCGGGGCTTAACGCCTGAATCAAAAACTGGGCAAAGGTCGTTTTCCCGGCCCCTAAATCGCCAGCGAGTGTGACCACATCGCCACAACCGAGGCGCGAGGCCAGCATTTCCGCCAGTTTTTTCGTATCCTCAAGCCCCGAAAGCGGAAAAATAACACGCATAGATTACCGATAATGCTGAAGGTGAATTTACGAATTCTTAAGCCCTTAGCGTGTAAATAGAATGGATCATAACGTCAAAAGGAGTAAAAAATCGATTCCTAGTCACGCTCGTCAAGCCACGCCATTTGAATCGCTTCAAGGATTTTTTCATTACAGCCGTTGGGTGCGCCCACAAAACCCGGCAATGCCAAAATCCAATCTCGCAGGTCGGTAAAACGTAAATTCACGTTATCCGCCTCCGGGTGCGTCTCCTCAAGTGCGATTGCAATCTTACGAACTTCGTGCCAATTCATTAGGTAAGCCTTCTTTGAACCATAAAATACTCGCACAATTTAAATACAGGTAACCACTATGGCAATTAATAAAGCAATGCCCGTTCTCATTGTGGACGATTACAAAACCATGCTGCGCATCGTGCGCGGCCTGCTCAATCAGCTCGGCTTCAATAATATCGACGAAGCGACGGACGGCACCATGGCGTGGGATATGGTGCAGAAAAAGCCCTACGGCCTCATCGTTTCCGATTGGAACATGGAACCGATGTCGGGCTACGAATTCCTGAAACTCGTGCGCACGAACGAAACCACCAAACAGCTCCCCTTCATCATGGTAACGGCGGAGAGCAAGACTGAAAACATCATCGCCGCCAAGCAAGCGGGCGTGAGCAACTACATCGTAAAACCCTTCAACGCCCAAACGCTGAAGCAAAAACTGGAAGCCGTTTTCGGCCCATTCTAAAACATCGGGGAGCCCTACAATGACGACTGATAATCTGACGACCGAACAGCTCAAAAAAGAGATCGAAAAGATCGCGCAATATATTTCGGACGCGAAGGCCGAAATGGCGGCAATTACGCTGACGGAAGAAAAAACCGGCAACGAGAAAAACATCGCGCATGCGGCGCTGCAACTCAACGAAGTCGTGCGCCATACAGAAGAAGCCACCAACTCCATTATGGATAAGGCGGATGCGATCATGCTCATCGCCGGCGGTTTGGCAGATGCGGATGCAGGCGCGAAACTCGGTGACCACGCCGTCGGTATTCTCGAAGCCTGCAGCTTCCAGGACATCACCGGCCAGCGCATCAAAAAAGTGTTAAACACGCTCGAGCAGATCGAGCTGCGCATCACCCGTCTCGTCAAGTTGTTCGGTGGCGCATTGCCCGACAATCTGATGGTTGAGGATATCGACACGGGTCGCCGCCGTGCGGATGAAGATTTGCTCAACGGCCCGCAACTGAGCAAAGATAAGCCCTCGCAGGACGATATCGACAAGCTGTTTTCGGCGAGCTAGTCCTTCTTTCTCCCACCAATTAAATATCCCTGAATAACCGTCATCGATCGGTTGCATTCGCTTGGAATTCCGCGAAGATAGCGTGGGATTCTATGGCCATTGAACCGAACAAATTGCGCCTTTGCTGCTTTCTCGCCCTCGTCTGGCTGGTGGCGTTCGTAAGCTATGGCACCACGCTTGACGCCGCTTCACCCAAAAATTTCGGCCGCATCAATTTCGGTTTCAGCGAGCCCACGCGCGTGAAAGCGAATGTTTCGGGCACCACCGCCACGCTGCAATTTACACAACCCGTCACGCAATCGCCCGCCGCCATCAAAGCCGCACTGCCGGGCTATGTCAGTGCCGTCAGCCTCTCGGCGGATAAACGCACCGTCACGCTTTCCATGAGCAAAGCCTACCGCCTGCGCCAATTTGTCAGCGGTAATGCGGTGGGCGTTGATATCATCGGCGAAGCGGGCCCGGTAGCCGCCACCGTACCTGCAAAAGCCGAACCGACAAAACTCGCAGAAGTAAAAAAACCTGCCGTCCCCAAAGCGGGGGAAGCCAAAAAAGAGCCCAAGAAGGAAGCTAAAAAAGACACCAAAACGCCGAAGCGCGAAGCGGCGAAAGAAAAACCAAAATCCTCCGCACCCACAAAATCACAACCCGCTGATGCGGTTGCCCTCGCTGCCGCCAAAATCGTTCCCGCTAGCGGCGCTGCAACGGCGGAATATCCGCTGCTCACCACCAAGCACACCGCAGAAAAGCCGGTTGAGAAACCCGCCGAGAAAGCTGCAGACCACGCCACGGCATCTACGGAAAAATCTGCAGAACATGCCGCAGCGCCTGTTGAAAAATTTGGCGCACACACTGCTTCACCAACGGAAAAACCTGCGGAGTCAACGCCTGCGCACGCGGAAAAACCGACCGACCACGCAGCCACATCACCCGCTCCCAAACCCGCGCCATCCGCTCCCCTCGCCAGCGCTTCCGAGGATATGCTGAGCACCAAACACCCCCCCGCAGAACCAACCGCCACAGCGAAACCCGCGACCGAAGCCGCCATCACGACCACGAAAGAACCCACCGCTTCCGCAGTGAAAGAAACACCCTCCAAAACAGCCACAACAAAAGCCGCCGCATCCCCCGCCAAACCCACCTCCACCACCATCAGCGCAAAAACCGAGAACGGCACCACCAGCATCCATTTCCCATGGGCCGAGCGCACCGGCGCTGCAATCTTCCGCCGCGGGCAGGATATCTGGCTCGTTTTCTCGAGCGCGAAAAACGCCAATGCCGGCATGCTCAGCACGCAAATGCCCAAGCAAGTCATCAACGTCATGCAGTATAATTACCCCGGCAACACCGTGCTGCGCCTGATTACGGATGGCACCCTCTACGCCCGCGCCGAGCAACCCCAAGGCAGCTACGATTGGGACGTGGTGCTCGGCGGCACCCCCACCGCGCCGGAGCTCGAGGTCAACGCCACCGTCGACATGCTCGAGGGCACCGCGCGCCTCATTTTGAGCGCCTACGATGTGACAAGCCAAGTGCGCTTCTTCGACCCCACCATCGGCGACGAGCTCATCATCATCCCCGCCAACGAAAAAGGCCGCGGTGTTTCAAGCGAGCATAATTATCCGGAAATGACCTTGCTCAACACCACTCAGGGCATCGCACTCGTCACCAACCGGCATGAAATCACCACCAGCCAAACCCGCACGGGCCTTATCGTCAGCAGCAAAAATGGCCTCGCACTTTCCGAGAATCTGCCGCTCGTCAAAGGCTCCGTCCCCGTCACGGGTGCTACGCGCAATTCCGGCATCCTCATGCCTTTCGACCAATGGTACATCCCGCTCGACCGCTTCCGCGACACCGAGATCGAGCGCCTGCACGCCGTCGCCGCCGCCGATAAAGCCAGCAAGGCGGATGCGCTGTTCGGCCTCGTCAAACTCTACATGGCGCAAGGCATGGCGACCGAATCACTCGGCGTGCTTGGCCTTATCCACGGCCAATTCCCGGAATATTACACCACCAACAAACTCGCCCTCATAAGCGCCGCCGCGCACGTGATGATCAACCATATCGAGGATGCGGGCAAAGATTTGCTCGCGCCCGAATTGGTCGAGCTCGACGAAGCCGCCCCCTGGCGCGAAGTGGTTGCTCTCCTCAGCCCAGCACCCAACACCGTGCAGCAAATTACCGATAGCGCCCACCCGAGCGATGCCGTCGCCGCTGCGGCCGCTGCCGCCGCCGCGCCCGAAGCAGGTGGGGAGCACGCAACCGAGGAAACCACCGCGCCCGAAGCCGCACCACCCGCCGCCGCACCCATCACCGTGGTCAACCGCCCCGTCTTTCATTTCCTGAAATACAACAAGCTCTATATCCGTTACTACCCGCCGCGCATTCGCCAGCGCCTCGCCGTCATTGCGGCGGATGCCTACATTGCCGATGGGCAGGAGGAAAAAGCCCTCGCCGTGTTCGACACGCTGCTGAAAGACAGCATCTCCGACCCCGTGCAGCAGGAGGCCGAATATGCGCTTGCCGCCACCGCCGCCAAGAAAGGCCAGACGGACGAAGCCTACAAAGCCTACGCCCGGCTGATGAAACAAACCGAGGACCGCCGCGTCGCCACCAAAGCACGTTACGCGGATGCGATGCTGCGTTTCAAGAAAAGCAAAATCACCGCGGGGGATGCCGCGGAAATCCTCGAAAGCGCCCGCGTCAGCTGGCGCGGGGATGCGGTTGAGCGGCAAATACTCGCCAGCCTGGTCGATCTTTACACCGCCACCAAACGCTACGACGATGTCTTGCGCACCTACCGCGCGATTCTCGAGGAATTCCCCGGCGACCCGGAAACCCTCGCCATCTCCGGTAAAATGGGCGAGTTGTTCCAGGATGTTTTCTTGAACGACCTCGCGGATGATATGCCGCCGCTCAAGGCCCTCTCGCTGTTTTACGAATTCCGCGACCTCACGCCGCTGGGCGAAACCGGTGACAAAATCATCCAGAAACTCGCCGACCGCTTAGCCGCCATCGACCTGCTCGACCGCGCCACCCAACTGCTCGAGAACCAGGTGAAATTCCGCGTCACCGGCGCGGCGCGCGCGCAAATCGGCGCGCGGTTGGCGCTTCTCTATTTGCTCAACCAGCAACCGCAGGAAGCGCTCGATATTCTCGGCATCAGCAATTACGGCGACATCGCGCCCGAGCTCAAACTCCGCCGCCAACAACTCACTGCCGAAGCGCTGATGAAAACCGGTAAAAACGAGGAAGCCCTCGTTATCATCAGCGCGGATACCACCCACACCGGCGCGCTGCTGCGTCTTGAAATTCTCTGGGCGATGAAAGACTGGCCGAACGTCGTCAACCACGCGGAAGACATCCTCGGTGCGCGCGCCAACCTCACCGATCCGCTGACGAATGAGGAGACCGCCGTGCTGCTCAAACTCGCCCTCGCCTACGCGTTCGAGAGCGATTACGTCCAGCTGCGTTATTTGCGCGATTACTATTCGGGCCTGATTCCGAGCAGCGGCTACAAACAAATTTTCGATTACATCACCAACGACACCGCACCGCTCGACGCCGAGGATTTCGCCATGCTCGCGAGCCAAATCAGCCACACGGAAAGCTTCCTCGACCAGTTCAAATCCAAAATCGCGGCGGGGAAATTGAGCGAGGCGATGGAGTAATGGGGGCAATGGAGCTGCTGCATTAGTGGAACCATTAAGTATATCCCCAAACGGTCGGTCTTGGCTCCCGCCTCTCCCCTTGTGGGAGAGGCAACGAGGCTTGGCGCTTTTCTTAGCTTACCTCGCAGAGGGAAGATAAGAAAACGCTTAGCCGCAGTGGTGAGGGGGCCTCGACGCTAGAGCTCCAAACGACGCCCAGACACTACTCTCTACTAGAGCTCCATTTTCAAACGACGCCAGAATTCCGTCTCGGTTCTACACCGGAGCACAACCTCACCGCCCCCTCATCCCGGCCTTCTCCCACAAGGGGAGAAGGTGCACAAGAACGTCCGCCGGTGACTCATTGCTAACTTGGGGTGTATCGCGTAAGAAAAACTAGCGGCTGGCGACCGAAGACCAAAGACTCCCTACTCCGAATCCACCCGCTTATAATCGCCCTCAATCACCGGCGGAAGCGCCTTATCCGCCCCCTCTTCCACCACTGGGGCAACACCCGGGGTCGGATTCAAAATCCCCTTCGCCAGCAAAAAATCACGCACATGCGCCCAAATCACCGCCGCGACACCGAGTGCAAAAATCGCGAGCAGCACCCACAGCGAAACCCACAGCGCCAGCACCACGCCGACGACCAAAATCGCCAGCCACAAAAACTGCAACATCCACGACATCAGCCGCCCACCCCGAAGGACCGCACCAGGCTGCCCGCAAGCATATACCAGCCATCAATCAGCACGAAAAAGATGATCTTGAATGGCAGCGAAATCACAATCGGCGGCAGCATCGCCATACCCATCGCCATCAGCACACTCGCAACAACCATATCGATGATGAGGAACGGAATGAAAATCAAAAACCCAATCTCGAACGCACGCTTCAATTCCGAAATCATGAAGGAGGGAATCAGCACCTGAAACGGCACATTCTCCGGCTTATCCACCTTGGTTTTGCTCATATCGACAAACAGCTGCAGGTCCTTTTCCTTCACATGATGCATCATAAAATCATGGAACGGTGCGGCCGCCAGCTTCAACCCATCCGCCTGCGCTACCTTCTCCTCCATCATCGGCTTAATCCCATCGTCGTAGGATTTTTGGAAGGTCGGCATCATCACAAAAATCGTGAGGAATAGTGCCAACGCCACCAGCACCTGGTTCGGCGGCGTGTTCTGCGTCCCCATCGCGGTGCGCACGAAACTCAGCACAATCATAATGCGCATGAACGACGTCACCATGATGAGGATCGACGGCGCAACGCTCAGCACCGTGATCAAAATCACCAGCTGAATCAGCCGCGCGGTGGAGGACCCGCCGCCACTACCCATATCGAGATTCAGGCTCTGCGCATGTGCAGGTCCTGCAATAAAAAATGCCGCAAGCATCAGCACTATTCCTGTCATACCAGCGAAAGCTGGTATCCAGTTTTTCTTAATGCCTGGATGCCAGCTTTCGCTGGCATGACAAAAAATATTACGCATCGGATGCACCCTCTGCTTTTTCGAATTTATCAATCACTTCGGCATGCTCGCCCGCAATGAAAAGCAGATACTCTTTGCTGTCCGCGCGCACCAATGTCAATTTGCGTTTCGGGTCGAGATAGAGCACATCCACCACACCCAAGCGCCCCTGCCCACCGGTGATGCCGCGCAGGCGCTTATCCATGCCCGTGCGTTTCATCGCATAGCCGCAGGCCCAAATCAGCCCAACCACAAACGCCAGCGCGAAAAAGAAGCGCGAATATTCTGCGAATTCCATTATTCCCCCACTTTGCCGCTCGGCGCTTTGCTATAGGCATGCACCGCTTTTTTACTGGTGCCGAGCGATTTGATCGCGCTGCCCACCTCACCTTGCAGCGCCACCATGCGCGCCTGCATATCCTCAATTTTTTCCATTAGCTGCTCCAGCTGCGGCGCATAATCGCGCGCGGCGTCCGGCTCCATCGCCACAATGCGCGCGCACAACGCCGCGACCGTCGCATCCAGCCCCCCGAGATTCACCGCATCGCGCTTCGTAATCAACCCATTCGCGGTTTCCACATACTGCAAAATATCGCCCAACAGGGCTTGCGTCGAACGCGCGGGGTCAAGCTCGGGCAATTTCATGGCGACTCCTTATACACCGGCGGGCGCGGTTTGCGTTTCGCATTCGCCTGATACACAAACGCGAGAATTTCAGCAACAGCGGTGAATGCTTCGAGCGGAATCGGCGAATCCACCTCGACCAGCGAGAGAATCTCGACGAGCTCCGCATCCTCGCGCACTTTAATGCCGCGGTCGAAAGCGATCTGCAAAATCTGTTCCGCAATCGCGCCCTTGCCGCTCGCCGTCACCCGCGGCGCGTCATCCACCCCGCGCTCATATTCAATCGCGACGGCTTTTTGCACCAATGGCGCCGGCTTCACCCGCGCATCGGTTTCCTTGATGCTGAAATTCGGTTCATCCTCAGCCATGCGCCCCACCCGCCCAACTGGCTACTGGCGACTGATGACTAATGACTGGTGACTGATAACTCATTTCGGCTCAATCGGTGGCAATGCGTCCAAAGCCGAGAGGTCAAACTCCCCCTCGAAGAATTCCACATCATCTTCACCCGAGCCCGCAGCGGCCATGTTTTCGGCCATGATTTTGTCATAAATTTCTTTGCGCAGCACGGTTGCCTCCGGCGGGAAGACAAACCCGAGCTTCACCGACTTGCCCCGCACCTCCACCACCGTCAGTTCGATGGAGTTGTTGATGACGATCGACTCGCCGATTTTGCGCGATAAATAGAGCATAAATACCTACTGGTTAGCTTTCACCTACTGGTTCCATCTGCTTAGCACACTCCTTATATCAATGCCATACGATATTTTAGTTGCTATATGGGTAAAACTTGCCTATATTGAGTAAATCAGCGGTGACGACAGATCACCCGGCAAGAGCTCGGCAAGCAAAAACGTAACCAGGGGAATGGCATTCGCTTTGCATAGATGATGGAAAAGAGACTCCTTTCTTCATGCAAAGCGGATCAACGAGGCCGAGATGGATGTTAAAGAACCGATCCTGAATACGATGCTCAAAGGCCATATGA
>JBEHYI010000069.1:0-9673 GCA_048498255.1 Pseudomonadota bacterium
AGGCTGAGAAAGCAAGGACATCGATCACAAAAAATGCACTGTGAATGGCCGTCCATTCGATATATTTGGGGTGATGTATGGGTTCGAAGCGGTTACGCCGCCGGGCCTGCCGCTAAAACGCAAAAACGTCTATCTCCGCGTGAATCAAGCAGGCGAAACCAGCATCGCAAACGCCTATGCCTGCGGGGAAGTCACCCATTATTGGCAGCCTTGCGTGCTCACCGCCTGTGCCCATGGCTCGCAGGTGGCGAAGGAGATTGCAAAGAAAATTTAGATTAAGCGACGCTAGCAGCTATTGCTGTAGTGCTGGGCTTACCTTTTTTGGCGAGTTCTGCCATTGCGGTTTCGACCCCATCGATCTGAGCCTGAGTGAGGCGTTCCTCGACAAGGTATTTTTCCTTAAGTTGCTCGTAAGCTTGGGACGCAGCGCCTAAATCCTTGGCAAGTTCATCCGGGTCGGAGCCTACATCTGGGCGAGCCACTGCAGCGGATGCTGCGAGGTATGCATTGTAGTGTGTCCGCAAAATGCTTTTGTAGGTGGCTTCGCTGATGGAATCTGTTGATTCCAATGCGCTTGCTGCATCAAGCAGTCCACGACGTTCTGTTTCACGTGCCAGAAACCCAGGCTGGTTGACGACTTCTATATAAGCTCGCGGATAGGTTTTTAGAAAAGCCAACGCTTCCATATGTGCTTGTTTCAGTACGCCGAGCGTTTCATGTACTGCTTCTTCCGGCTCAAGGAACCGACGCGATTGTACTAACGTTTCTGCCAGCTTTGGAAGTTCCAGCTGAAGCTTTTCAAGAAGGGTTTCGGGGTCGATCTCACCATCATGGGCCTGCGCGTTGCTTACGATGAAACCGGAAAGCGCCTGCTTAAGAGCGCCGCTGCGAAAAGCCATGCTTGTTCCATCATATTGCGATTGGGGGTCAAAAGTTTGGCTTGCTGCCTGTTCCAGTGCCGCATTAATCAATTCGGGCTGGTGCGCGAAAGTGATTTTGAGCAATTCCTGGGTGGGCCCAATCAGTTCTCTTTCCGTTCTCTCGTAATACATCCAGCCCCTGTATTTGTCGTCTGTAGTCGGCAGCTCATCGCGTTTATCCCACGCTCTTTTCGCCTCTCTAAGCATGCTGTCATAATCGCTGATGGCGGTTAGTGTTTTTTCGTCGGTAACTTTATCAAACATGCAGTGCCCCGTTAGTGTTTATGCATTGCTATCCATTTGGATATCTAGAATTTGTAGTATGCTACGGCGAAATTATGTATGACAATTCTGTGAAGATTGATGAGAGTATGATGAATTTCACCCTCGACCGCCGCCTTTCCGCGGATTCCCGCGATATTACCAACCTGCCGCTGTGCAATGTGCGGCTGATGGATAATAAGCGCTTTCCGTGGCTCATCCTCGTGCCGCGCGTGGCAGGGGCGAGCGAGTGGATCGACTTAAGCCGCGAGCAGCAGCACCAGCTCAGCGACGAAATCGCCGTTCTCTCCCATATTCTGCAAGCGCTGGTGACGCCGGATAAACTGAATATCGCCGCGCTCGGCAACCAGGTCAGCCAGCTGCATATCCACCTCATCGCGCGCTACAAAGGTGATTCCGCTTGGCCAAACCCCGTTTGGGGCGCCGCGAGCGAGCCCTACGGCGAGGAGGAATTGCGTCGGTTTAGCTACGAGCTGAAATCCGCGATCGATTCGCTGCAGTTGTAAGGCGAGCAACCCCAAAGTGCCGTCATTCCAGCCAAGCGCAGCGCGAGCTGGAATCCATCTGCTAAAAATAGACTCGGCGTTTTAAAAGATGGATTCCAACTTTCGTTGGAATGACGCCGTTTACCGCAACAGCGCCGCATGGCCATTGCCCCGCTTGACACCCCCACAAATTTCATTATGGTGCCGCCCTCGTGGCTCGGTAGCTCAGCGGTAGAGCAGGGGAATCATAATCCCTTGGTCGGGAGTTCAAATCTCTCCCGAGCCACCACGCTTCGCCCCCAAGGGGGCTACGCGTGGCGCAGCCACCGTGCCCTCTTGGCGAGGGCGAAGCAGTGTCCGGCATAGCTCGTTAGAGCGACGCCTGGACGTCAAATTTCCCATCATTCCTGCAACACCCCGAAATCATATCGATTCTTAACCGCCAAAACGCTTGGCTTCCCTTTGCCACGCATAAGGAATATGCGTATGAATGCGGCAACAAAGGGAGATTCTATGCTTAAAGGTAAATCGGCGATTGTGACAGGTTCAACGAGCGGAATCGGCGAGGGAATCGCCAAGGCGCTGGCAGCCGAGGGCGCAAATATCCTGTTCAACGGCTTTGGCGATAAGGCCGAGATCGATGCGCTGGTGGCGGATGTGGCGAAGCAATACGGCGTGAAAACGGCCTATTCGACGGCGGATATGAGCAAACCTGCCGACATCCGCGCGATGGTGAAGCAGGCCGAGGATACTTTCGGCGCGGCGGATATTCTGGTGAATAATGCGGGCATTCAGTTCACCGCACTGATCGAGGATTTCCCGGAAGATAAATGGGACGCGATTATCGCGATTAACTTAAGCTCTGCGTTTCATGCGACAAAAGCGGCGCTGCCGGGCATGAAAAAGCGCAATTGGGGGCGGGTTATCAACGTCGCCTCGGCGCATGGGTTGGTCGCTTCGGCGAATAAATCGGCCTATGTCGCGGCGAAACACGGCATTGTGGGCTTAACCAAAGTGACGGCGCTGGAGCAGAAGGATTTGTTGATCACCGCGAATGCAATTTGCCCGGGTTGGGTGCTGACGCCGTTGGTGGAGAAGCAAATCAAAGACCGCGCCGCGAAGGAAGGCAAAACCGAGGACGCTGTAAAGGCCGAAATGCTGGGTGAAAAACAATCGACCAACCGCTTCTCGACGCCCGAGCAAATCGGCGCGCTCACGGTATTCCTATGCTCCGACGCGGCGATCAACATCACCGGCACCACGCACTCGATCGATGGTGGCTGGACGGCTGAGTAAGTAATGGCCGCGCGACGATCATCTTCCAAAGCGAAACCCGCGAAAAAATCGACGGCGAAAACGAAGTCCAAGCCTTCGCAAAAACTCGAACTCAACCTCGCGCTGCAAGGCGGCGGGGCGCATGGGGCCTTCACCTGGGGCGTGCTGGACAGGCTGCTCGAGGAAGAGGACATCACCATCAAAGCCATTAGCGGCACGAGTGCGGGCGCGATGAATGCGGCGGTGCTGATCGACGGCTATAACGAGGGTGGCCGCGCGCGGGCGAAGGCACAGCTCGAGGAGTTTTGGCGCGAAATTAGCGAAGTAACGGCTGCCTTTGCGCCAGGCCAGCAGCTCGCGAATGATGCATTTAACCTGCCGGGCATGGATTGGCTGAAGGCCTTCAACCCGTTCGACATGATGACGCGGACCTTCTCGCCCTACGAGCTGAACCCGATGAATTATAACCCGCTGCGCACAGTGCTCGAGAAGGTGCTGAATGTGGAGCAGCTGCATCACGGCATTGATTTATTCGTCACCGCGACGAATGTGGAAACGGGCGAAGCGCGGATTTTTAAGGACGGCGAAATCACCATCGATGTGCTGCTCGCCTCAGCCTGCCTGCCGTTTTTCTATCAGGCAATCGAGATCGACGGCGTGCCCTATTGGGACGGCGGCTATATGGGCAACCCCTCGATTTGGCCGCTGATTTATAAGTCGAGCTGCTGCGATGTGCTGCTGGTGCAGATCAACCCGATCAAGCGCGCAGGCACGCCCAAACACGCGATCGATATCATCAACCGCGTCAATGAAATCAGCTTCAACTCAAGCCTGATTGCCGAAATGCGCGCGATCAATTTTGTCACGAAACTCATCGAATCCGGCAAATTGACAACCCACGAATACGCCGATATGCGCATGCACCGTGTGCTGCCACCCGCCGATTTGCGCGAGATGAACGCCGCGAGCAAAATGAATGCGAATTGGGAATTTTTCCAGCTGCTAAAAAAAGTCGGACGCGACCAAATGGAAAGCTGGCTGCAGCACAATAAAAAATATATCGGTAAGAAGGGCACGCTTGATATTGAGCAGCATTTCCTCGCCAAAACGAACAACGACAAACCGAAAGCAGCTGTATAATGCTATTAATGGAAGCCACCTTGTTCGACAAACCACTCTGGATGTGGGCTGCGTTTTTCACTACCGTGCTGCTGTTGCTGGTGTTCGATTTAGGGCTCCTCAACCGCAAAGACACCGAAATTACAGTACGTAAAAGCCTGCGCCTCAGCGCGTTTTACATCAGCATGGGGCTCGCCTTCGGCCTGTTCGTGTGGCATCAACTCGGCGCGGATGCCGCGCAGGATTATTACACCGGTTTCATCATCGAAAAATCGCTGTCGCTCGATAATATTTTCGTCATCTCGCTGGTATTTTCCTATTTCGCGATTCCCCGCGCCTACCAATACCGTGTGCTTTTCTGGGGCATTCTGGGCGTGATTATTCTGCGTGCGCTGTTGATCGGCATAGGCGCGGAGCTAATTCACCGCTTCGAATGGGTGCTGTATCTCTTCGCGGCCTTCCTGATTTTCACCGGCATTAAAATGCTGAAGGGCGAGGATGAGGAAAGCGATATCGGCAACAACCCGATCCTGCGTTTTGTAAAAAAATACATGCGCGTGACGGATGGGCTGCACGGTAACCGCTTCTTCGCGCGCCTGCCGGATGCCAACACCGGCACGCGACAACTCTTCGCCACCCCGCTGTTCATGACCTTGGTGGTGGTGGAATGTGTCGACCTCATCTTCGCGCTCGATTCCGTGCCCGCCATCTTCGCGGTGACGACGGATGAGTACATTGTCTATACCAGTAACGTGTTCGCCATCCTCGGTTTGCGAGCACTCTATTTCGCGCTCGGCGCCATGCTCGTGCGGTTTGCGTATCTCAAATATTCGCTCTCGGCGGTGCTGGTGTTCATTGGCGGCAAGGTAATTGTGCCGCCGGTGCTGGGGGTGGAGAAGGTGCCGTCTTTGCTGTCACTGGCGATTACGCTGGCGATCCTTGGGGCAGGGGTGGTCTATTCACTGCATAAGACAAAGCGGGAAGCCTAAATAATCCCGAAACTCTTGAAACTATAATGCCCGTTCTCGGTAATAATCACATGGTCATGCACCGCCACCCCCACGGTGGAGGCGGCTTCGATAATCTTCTTCGTAATATCGATATCGGCTTTCGAAGGCGTCGCGTCGCCACTTGGGTGGTTATGGAGAAGAATAATCGCCGAAGCCGAAAGCTCCAGTGCGCGCTTGACGATTTCGCGCGGGTAGACCGGCGTGTGGTTGATGGTCCCGCGCTGCATCACCTCATCCGCAATCAGTGCGTGGCGATGGTTGAGGAACAACACGCGGAATTCCTCGATTTTACTTTTGCCCATGGCAAGGCTGCAATAATCCATCAGCGCCGACCAGGATTGGATCACAGGCTGGTCCGAAATCTCGGATTTAATGAGGCGTTGCGCCGATAACCGGATAGTTTTGAGCGCGGCGATGACCGCGTCGCCCACCTCATCCACTTGCCGGAGGGCGGATTCTTCGGCATAAATGACCTTGGCAAACGTGCCGAATTCCTTCAGCAGTGCCTTGGCGAGGGGCTTCACATCCCCCCGCGGGCGGGCTGAAAACAAGATGAGCTCGAGCAGCTCGTAATCGGGGAAAGCCTCGCCACCCGCGCCCAGGAAGCGCTCGCGCAGACGGGCGCGATGGCCCAGATAATGCTGTGTTTCTTCCATGCGCCTGAAATACCGGCAAAGCCTGTGACTTGCAATCACTCAAAAAGCTTCTATGGTGCGCCCGCTTAAAGAGTAAAGATAAGTAAACGAAAAACAACAAAACGGAACAATGACTATGAATAACGAAATTAAAGAAATGAAATCCATCGCCGTCTTCTGCGGCGCGCAAAATGCCGTGCCGGAAGAACATAAGCAAATGGCACGCGACCTTGGCAACGACATGGCGAAAGCCGGCAAACGATTGGTCTATGGCGGCGGCGATTGTGGCCTCATGGGCGCGGTGGCGAACGGCGTCATCGAAAAAGGCGGCGAAACCATCGGCGTTTTCCCGCGTAGCTTAGGCCGCATCGAGGTCGAGCATAAAGGCCTCACCACCATGCATATGGTGGACAGCATGCATGAGCGCAAACAGATCATGTACGATAACGCGGATGTATTCGTCATCCTCCCCGGTGGCTGCGGCACCATGGATGAAATGTTTGAAGTCATCACCTGGCGGCAGATCAAAATCCACGATAAGCCGGTCATCATCTATAACCATAACGGCTATTGGGATCACCTCGCGCTGCTGCTCGAGCATATGGTATCAACCGGCTTCGCACGTCCGGAAACCCGGCAGTTCTATACATTCGTGAATACGAAGGACGAGCTGTACAGCCTGCTCGGATTGGCTGGGAAATAAATCCGTTTTTATTTGCTATTTTAGCATGAACCTAAGATGGTTTCCGCTCATTGGGTGAGGGGATATGCTGTCGCGCCGCCAAGGTTATACATTGCTCGAATTAAGCATCGTGATTGTCATCATCGGGCTGATTTCGGGCGTCATCATGGCGGGCAAGGAATTCACCCGCCGGCATGAACTGCGCCGCATGCTGGTGGATACGGAAACTTACGTTATCGCGATTCAGCAGTTCAAACAGAAATACAGCGCCATGCCCGGCGATATGCCGAATGCGACGAGCTATTGGGGCAGGGTGTTCACCGGCACCCCGCCGGATACAACGCCCAATGCGCAATGCGCCGATCCTTTGTTGGATGTGAGCACCGGCAAAGAAACCTGCAACGGCGATGGCGACGGCAAAATCACCTCGAACAATTGCGAGCATTACCGTGTGTGGCAGCAGCTGGTGGCGGCGGATTTTTTGAATGCGAAATTCTCTGGTGTCTCAGGCACTGCAAACTGCAGTAAAAATTCGGTACCCAATGTGAATGTGCCAGCCGGCCCCGGGGAAGACACGGCGTTTTCGATTTCGAGCTTTGGAGTAGTAGATACTGCATCGCCCATGTTTTCGGTGCTCTATCCTGGTAATTACGACAACATCCTCGTATTCGGCGGCGTGCTCGCGAATGATTACAGTGTCGGCCCGGCGCTAAAGCCCGAAGCAGCACTCGAAGTGGACAGTAAAATGGATGATGGTAGCGGCGCGACCGGCACCGTGCGTTCGGCCCGGCCATCATCGGCCTCCACGCCCAATTGCGTGAATGCGAACGGTGAATATAGCGTTGGCATCACGCAAATTTCCTGCGCGATGATTTTTATGAACACCTACATGAACCGCAATAACCGCTAGAGGCTTTATGCAGCACCTGTCCTTGTCTTTCGCCGCGCGTCGGGCTTTTTCGTTAATGGAGCTGGCGATTGTGTTGGTGATTTTGGGGCTGCTCGTCGGCGGTATCATGGTCGGAGAATCGCTGCTCGCGGGCCAGCGCCTGCGCACCATCACGGCGGATGCAGCAAAATACACCATCGCGATGACGCAGTTTCAGCAAAAATATGGCTACCTCGCGGGAGATTTTCCCACCGCCACCACCATTTGGGGTAGGGCGGATGCGGGCACGCCAATCACCTCCAACTGCGCCGCGCCCGATACGAACGCGTCGTCTGGCATCGCGACCTGCAACGGCGATGGCGATGGCAATCTCGACGCGGTGACCAACCACGAAACCTACCGCGCTTGGCAGCATATGATGGCGGCAGGGTTGATTGCTGGCCAATATACGGGCGTCAGCAGCGGCGTTGCGCCCACCTATGTCACGCTCGGCGGCAACGTGCCCCAAGGCGCGCTGGATGCCACAGGCTATGCTTGGCTGCCGGGGCCGAACGTGGTGAACAGCTTGCTCGCTGCAGATACGACCTATTTCGATGGCGATTATTCGAATGCGCTGATCTTCGGTAAGTCGAGCACCACCGCAAGCCCCGGCTCGGGCATGGGCTCACCGGCGCTGACGCCAACGGAAATGAAAGAAATCGACATGAAGAGCGACGATGCGCTGCCCGCTACCGGCGGCATCCGTTCCTGGCGCTCGACCTCAACCCTTGCGCCCAACTGCACCAGCAGCACGTCCTACAACACAACGAACACCACCATTGCCTGCGCGCCAATCTTCCTGCTTGGCTATAAAGTGCAAAAACAGTGATGTGATTACCCGCAGAAATGCTGGGTTTTTTGCGCATTATAAAAAAAATGCAAAAAAATGTTTTTTTGTTGTTGACGTATCTGAATCAGATGCGTATACCCGCCATCCCGACGCGGACGATACTTCGAAAGCGAGCAGGGGCTTCGGAAACGAAGCATCGAATGAGTTCAGTGCCTTAAGCGCGCAAAGAACATTCTGCTAAATGATACTGTGAAGAGCGTTTAAGCGCAGGTGGGTGCAGTGGAAATTTTCCACAAACCATACCTGCGTATCATGCAAGTAATTTCTATATGGTGTTTATCACCATATCGAACGCAAGATAAGTATCAGACATTCTAGTAAGTCGTTTATCGCAAGGAATGTTCGGATATGGTTTGTGTGAGTCTATTCAATTTCGATGTAAGCTTCAGCTTACATCACGAATCAAAACATGAGAGTTTGATTCTGGCTCAGAACGAACGCTGGCGGCAGGCTTAACACATGCAAGTCGAACGATGTAGCAATACATAGTGGCGCACGGGTGAGTAACGCGTGGGAATATACCGAGTAGTGGGGAATAACTCCGGGAAACTGGAGATAATACCGCATACGCCCGAGAGGGGAAAGATTTATCGCTATTCGATTAGCCCGCGTGAGATTAGGTAGTTGGTGGGGTAATGGCCTACCAAGCCTACGATCTCTAGCTGGTCTGAGAGGATGATCAGCCACACTGGAACTGAGACACGGTCCAGACTCCTACGGGAGGCAGCAGTGGGGAATATTGGACAATGGGCGAAAGCCTGATCCAGCCATGCCGCGTGAATGATGAAGGCCTTAGGGTTGTAAAGTTCTTTCGCCGATGAAGATAATGACGGTAGTCGGAGAAGAAGCCCCGGCTAACTTCGTGCCAGCAGCCGCGGTAATACGAAGGGGGCTAGCGTTGTTCGGAATTACTGGGCGTAAAGCGAGCGTAGGTTGCTCGATAAGTCAGTGGTGAAAGCCCAGAGCTCAACTCTGGAACTGCCATTGAAACTGTCGAGCTGGAATCTCAGAGGGGGTAGCGGAATTCCAAATGTAGGGGTGAAATCCGTAGATATTTGGAGGAACACCGGTGGCGAAGGCGGCTACCTGGATGAGTATTGACACTGAGGCTCGAAAGCGTGGGGATCAAACAGGATTAGATACCCTGGTAGTCCACGCTGTAAACGATGACTGCTAGTTGTTGGGGGGTTCCCTCTCAGTGACGAAGCTAACGCATTAAGCAGTCCGCCTGGGGAGTACGGTCGCAAGATTAAAACTCAAAGAAATTGACGGGGACCCGCACAAGCGGTGGAGCATGTGGTTTAATTCGAGGCAACGCGAAGAACCTTACCAGGCCTTGACATGTCCAGTTTGATCGCCAGAGATGGCTTTCTTCACTTCGGGTGGCTGGAACACAGGTGCTGCATGGCTGTCGTCAGCTCGTGTCGTGAGATGTTGGGTTAAGTCCCGCAACGAGCGCAACCCTCGCCCTTAGTTGCCATCATTCA
>JBEHYI010000070.1:0-9658 GCA_048498255.1 Pseudomonadota bacterium
CCAGCAGGTGGCGGGCCAGTACGGCACGCTCTTCATCAATGCGGACGGCAGCTACACCTACAAGGTGGATGTGTTCAACCTGGCCGCCGGCTCGCCGCTTCGTTAGGTTTGAGGGATGTGGAAGGTTGCCTGCATAGGCCCATGCTCGATTTGCATGTGAAGACCTGTAGCGAAGTCGGCGAACGCCTGGCTATGAGTTGCCTCAACGCCGTGGACGACGACTTTAGTGGGATTGGTGTCTTCGAGTCCTTCGACGCGAAGTTTACCCTTGCCTTCCATTAATGCTTGCAAGCTCTTCTTGAAGCCTGCCATGTCGAATTGTGACATGTCTTTCTCTCCATATTTCAGCCGATTCACACCATGTGATGCGGCCATAGTTTGTAAAAACGCACCCTTGTATCAGCAATACATTACAAATTTATGACGATCCCAGGCTTTACTTCCCGCAGATTTCCGCTAGTTCTGCCGCCATGTCGATTGAAGTTGTCACCTTCGGATGCCGTCTGAACACCTACGAAAGCGAGGTGATGAAGAAACACGCCGCCGAGGCGGGGCTCGACAATACCATCATTTTTAACACCTGCGCGGTGACATCCCAGGCGGAAAAGCAAGCCCGCCAAGCCATTCGCCGTGCGCGGCGGGAGAACCCGGGCGCGCGGATTGTGGTAACGGGCTGCGCGGCGCAGATCAAGCCGGAGAGTTTCGCCGGCATGGGCGAGGTAGACTTCGTGCTGGGCAATCAGGAGAAGATGCAGGCGGCGGATTGGGGAGCAGTTGGTGAAATAGGGCAGAGCGGTGCGGCTGGGGCCCACTCCCCCCTTGAGGGGGAGTCAAATTTCCCCTTAGGAAATTTGGTGGGGGGTAATAATTCCCCACACGCCAGCGCTCAAAATTCACCCCCCACCAAAACGACCAAGAGCGTTTTAGCTCCCCCTAAAGGGGGGAGCGCGCAAGAACGTCCGCAGCTGCTTAGCGTACAAGCAGGTGCGCCGTTCGCAATCACCACCGAAAAATCCCGCGTCAACGATATCATGTCGGTCAAGGAAACCGCCTCGCATTTGGTGGCGAGTTTTGATGGCCGTGCGCGGGCGTTCATCCAGGTGCAAAATGGCTGCAACCATCGCTGCACATTCTGCATTATCCCGTTCGGCCGCGGCAATTCACGCTCCGTGCCGATGGGCGAAATTGTGGCGCAGGTGCGCACGCTGGTCGAGAGTGGCTATAACGAAATCGTCTTCACCGGCGTCGATGTGTCGGATTACGGCAAGGACCTTCCCGGCGAGCCAACGCTCGGCCAAATGATGCGCCGTGTGCTCGCCGCTGTGCCGGAGCTCAAACGCCTGCGCCTTTCCTCCATCGATGCGGTGGAGGTGGATGAGGATTTGTACCGCCTGATCGCCGAGGAGCCGCGCCTGATGCCGCATCTGCATGTCAGCTTGCAAGCGGGCGATGATATGGTGCTCAAGCGCATGAAGCGGCGCCATTTGCGCGGCGACATCGTCGATTTCTGCGACCGCGTGCGTGCCATGCGGCCTGATATGGTATTCGGTGCAGATATCATCGCAGGCTTTCCGACGGAGACGGAGGCGATGTTCGAAAACACCCGCGCGCTGGTGAGTGAAGTGGGGCTAACTTATTTGCATGTGTTTCCCTATTCCGCACGGCCCGGCACACCGGCTGCGAAAATGCCGCAGGTGAAAAGTGAGCTGCGCAAACAACGCGCAGGCATTTTGCGCAGCGAAGGGGAGAAGCAGCTCGCGCATTATTACAATTCGCTCATCGGTCGCGAGCTCGAAATTATCATCGAGCAGGATGGCAAAAGCGGCCATGCGGAAGGCTTCGCGTTGGTGAAGCTTGCGAGCGAAATGCCGGTCGGTTCGCTCCAGCGCGTGCGCGTTGCTCGCGCGGATGGGGATGCGTGTTATGCAGCGTAACGCACCGTCATTCCAGCGAAAGCTGGAATCCACCTGCCTTCTCAAAAAGATGGATTCCAGCTTTCGCTGGAATGACGTGGTAATGGCATGAGCTGGTTCAAAAAATTATCGGATGGCCTGAAGAAAACCACCGATTCCATCGGCAGCGTGTTCACCAAAAAGAAGCTCGACGCGGCGACGCTGGAGGAGCTTGAGGAACTGCTCATCCTCACCGATATGGGCACCGTAACCGCAATGGCCGTGGTGGCAGAACTGGCGGAAGGGCGCGTCGATAAGGATATTGAAGAAAGCGAAATTAAGTCACTGCTCGCGGCGAGTATTGCGAAGCGGTTGGCGCCATACGCAGTACCTCTATTTTCTCCTAATCCCGAATCCCCAATCCCGAATCCCGCGATCGTCCTTGTCGTCGGCGTTAACGGCAACGGCAAAACCACCACCATCGGCAAGCTTGCGCACCAGCTGATGGGCGAGGGGAAACGCGTGACGCTGGTTGCCGCTGATACGTTCCGCGCGGCGGCGGTCGAGCAATTGCAGAAATGGGCGGAGCGTGCGGGCTGCGGCTTTGTGCATGGTGCAGAGAATGCCGACCCGGCCTCCGTCGCTTATGCCGGTTTGGAAAAAGCAATCGCCGATAAAGCGGACGTGGTGTTCATCGACACCGCGGGGCGCCTCCACACCAAAGAAAACCTGATGGCGGAGCTTTCGAAAATCACCAAAGTCATCAAGAAACTGATGCCCGATGCGCCGCACGCCGTGCTGCAAGTGCTGGATGCGACGACGGGGCAAAATGCCCTCGCCCAAGTGAAAGCCTTTCGCGAAGTCGCAGGTGTCACCGGTCTTGTCGTCACCAAGCTCGATGGCACCGCGAAAGCAGGCATCGTCGTCGCGCTCGCGGAGCAATTCAAACTGCCCATCCACGCCATCGGCGTGGGCGAGGGGGCGGAGGATCTGCAGCCCTTCACCGCGGATGATTTCGCGCGGGCGTTGGTGGGGATTTAGCCCTTTTCCACCGCAATTGCGAATCATTCTGAATTAAGTTGCATCTGCGAATCATTATCATTATACCGCTTGCACGATATTTAATCCGCGAAGGGGAATGCTATGAAAATGCACTATGCAGGGATGATGATTGCGGCGCTCGCGATGGGGCAAGCACAAGCAGCGGAAGAGGCAACGAAGGCCCCAGCGAACAGCTACAGCGAAACCGTGTTTGTTGCGAACAAAGCGAAATACAAACCGAATTTTGCGACCGACAAGCGCTTCATCAATGGCTGGGGCGTGGCGGATCGCCCGGCCGGTGCGGGCGGCCATTTCTGGGTGACGGCGAAGGATATTTCCTATGAATATGTCGGCGATGTCAACGCCTCGAGTGATGAGAAGCTGCGCCCGCTGCATCAGGATAAATTGAAAGAAGTGAAGCTGCCCGTCGGCGGCAAGGATAATGTCGCTACCGGCGTCGTGTTCAGCGGTAGCACCAAAGATTTCGTCATCACGCAGGAAATCAAAGGCGTGGAGCCGGTGACGGCGCCAGCGAAATTCCTGTTCGCATCGGACGGCGGGATTGTTTCGGCTTGGACAGAGCGCAAACTTGCGGATGGCTCGTTCGACCGCTCCGGCGTGGCCAATAACGTCATCGACCATTCGAAAGAAGGTGAGCAATTCTTCGGCATCGCACTGAGCCATGATTACGACACGCTCTATGTCGCGAATTTCGGCGCGAATCCTGGCATTGAAGTGTTCGGCGGGGATTTCAAACCGGCGCCGGTGAAATTCGATCTGCCGTTCGATGATAACAAAAACGGCGTGGTCGATCCGGGCGAATATACCCCGTTCAACGTGCAGGCACTCACCACCCCATCGGGCGATCACCATATCTTCGTCGCCTATGCGAAAACGAAGGAATGTGATGCTGCGGGCATTAAGGATAAAGCCTGCAAAAAAGGCGAGCTCTTCGCCGGTGAGGAAGACACGGACAAGCCTGGCCAAGGCCGCGTAGCGGAGTTCACGGAAAGCGGGAAACTCGTCGCTGTGTGGAAGGATGCGGGCCATCTCTCCGCACCTTGGGGCATGGCGTTCGCACCGAAAGATTTCGGCGCGCTGTCGGGTAAGTTGCTCGTCGGCAATTTCGGCGATGGTACGATCGCAGCTTTCGATGCGGAATCCCACGAGTTCGTCGATGTCGCGAAAAACGCACACGGCAAACCGCTGGTGATCGAGAAAGTCTGGGGCCTGCTGTTTGGCAACGGCGAAAGCCTGGGCGACGCCAACGCACTCTATTACGCCGCCGGTCCGAACGATGAGAATGACGGCAAATTTGGCGTCATCCGCGCGGCGGAGGGCAAATAATGAGCGCCTACCAATACAGCCGCGTCTTTGCCCGTAATGTTCATATCATCGTAGCATTATTCCAGTTTTTTTATATTTATGGGCCATTGCACACAGTTCCTGATGCAATCAAGATTGTGCAATACGTCACCTTTCCGCTGTTGCTCATTACCGGCATTTGGCTGCGCAAGGGCGGCGTAATCTGGAATGGCATGCAGAAGCGCAAAGCAAAGCCGGGGCTTGAGTTTCAGGCATAATGCATAGGAAGCTTTCACCCGAAGCGCTATACGGTTAGTGCGCCATTTCTAGTATCATCAGGCGCGACGACCTCTCCACCGGAGAGGTCTGAATTTCCCTTGAAGAAAATTCAGGGCGAGGGCGTCTGCATGCAATGCAGCCAGGGAATTGTTTTTCCGTCACAATCCCCGGGCGATTGCGGCCAGAATTAACGCAATTTTAGTAAATTCTTGGTAATTTGGTAAGGTGCCAGTATAATTTTGGCAGGGCATGATATGCCTGCAGATGGCATCAAGTCGCTGGAATACAATAAAAATAGGGGGATGAATTATGGCGTCAGGTCGTCTCAGTGCGGATCCGCTTTACCAAGGCCTTGCTCGCCCGCCGATGGTGGCTGGCGTCAGCTACATGTTCTTCGTGCTGAACGCGATGATCTGCATGATCATGTTCATCAACACCAAATCCTTCGCGGTGCTGCCACTGGCGCTCGTTATCCATGGCTTCGGCTATCTGCTCTGCATGAAGGAGCCGCGCGCGATTGAGCTGTGGATGCTGCGCATGAAATGGGGCTTTCGCTCGTGGAACCGCAGCTACCATTCCTTCACCAACTCCTACGATGTATTTTAGATGAGCATTCTTCCGCGCCCTTTAAAACGCCGTAAAGTATCGAAAGCGGACATTGCCGGGCGCGAAATTTCGGCGGCGCTTTTCATTCCCTATGACCATCATTGGGATAAAGAAACCATCATCACCAAAAACCGCGAGCTGATGCAGATCATCAAGATCGACGGCTTCTCGTTCGAAACCGCGGACGACGATGTTGTCGACATGAAGAAAATGGTGCGCAATTCGCTGTATAAATCGATGGCGGAAGGCACGTTCAGCATGTGGTTCCACATGGTGCGCCGCCGCCAGAGCGCTTACCCTGAAGGTAAAATGCCGCCAGGCTTTGCCCAGCATATCGACGAGCGTTGGCGCAAAAAGCACCATTCGCGCTCGACCTTCATCAACGAGCTTTACATCACCGTCATCCGCAAGGAAGACACTAAGGGTGCCGCGAAAATCCAGAGCTTCATGGATAAGCTCGAGCAAAAAACCAGCAAAGATGCCGACGGCGTGCAGCTGCAGGAAATGCACAAGGAGCTGCGCGAGGCGGTCTACCGCGTGCTCGCCACCTTCCGTGATTACGGCGCGCGTGTGCTGACAACGCAGATGGGCGAATTCGGCGCGATGTCCGAACCGCTCGAATTCCTGGGCCGCCTCGTCAATAGCGGCGCCAGCCAGCCGATGCTCGTGCCCACCATCGATATCGCGCATTATCTACCAACGAGCCGCCTCTATTTCGGCAGCCGCGCGATTGAAATACGCTCCGCTTCCGGCACGCGTTACGCGGGTATTGTCAGCATCAAGGAATATTCGCCCCACACCGCCGCGGGCATTATGGATGCGTTCCTGCAAATGCCGTTCGAGTTGGTGGTGTCGCAAAGTTTCGCGTTCGAAAACCGCCAGGCGAACCTTGGCTCCATGCAACTGCAGCAGCGCCGCATGGCCAATTCAAACGACCTTGCCTCAAGCCAGGTGATGGAAATTTCCGACGCGCTCGACATGGCGATGTCGGGCCATATCGCGTTTGGCACGCACCACCTCACCGTGATGTGCATCGAGGATAATTTAAACGCGCTTGAAGCGGCCATTTCTATGGTGATCGCCGAGATGGTGAATGTCGGCATCAACCCCGTGCGCGAAAAGCTGATTCTCGAGCAATGCTACTGGGCGCAGCTGCCGGGCAACAGCGAGTTTGTCGGCCGTAAGGCGAAGATCAACACGCTCAACATCGCGGGCTTCGCGGCGATGCATAACTACCCCGTCGGCAAAATTGCCGGCAACCATTGGGGCAATGCCGTCACGGTGTTTGACACCACCTCCGGCACGCCATTCTTCTTCAATTTCCACGCGCGGGATGTAGGGCACACCACCATCATCGGCCCAACGGGTTCGGGTAAAACCGTGCTCATGAACTTCCTCTGCGCACAGGCGTTGAAATTCAATTGCCGCCTGTTCATGTTCGACAAAGACCGCGGTGCGGAAATTTTCGTGCGCGCAATTAACGGCACCTACACGCATATCGATCCGGGCAAGAAATGCCATTTCAACCCGCTGCAACTCGACGATACGCCGGAAAACCGGGCGTTTATTTCCGAATGGTTGGCATCGCTGATCGCGGTGAATGACGAGCCAATCTCTGCCGAGGATCAGGAAGTTGTCCAACGCGCGATCGATGGTGCTTACAAACTGCGCAAGGAAGACCGTGTGCTGCGCAACGTAGCGCCTTTCTTCGGAGTTGAGGGGCCAGGAACCGTCGCCACGCGCCTCAAGCAATGGCATGGCAATGGCCGTTTTGCGACCGTGTTTGACAATGTCGAAGATCATGTGAATTTCCAAAGCTCTTACATTTTCGGCTTCGAGATGGGCGATGTGCTCGCGAACAAAGCCTGCCTGGTGCCGGTGCTGCTTTATCTGTTCCAGCGCATTCAAATGTCGCTGGATGGCACGCCGACGATTATCGTGCTCGACGAGGCATGGGCACTGGTCGATAACAAAATCTTTGCGGGAAAAATCAAGGATTGGCTGAAGACACTGCGGAAACTCAACGGCATGGTCGTGTTCGCCACCCAATCGGTGGAAGATGCAGTGAATTCCAGCATTTCCGACACGCTGATCCAGCAAACCGCGACGCAGATTTTCCTGCCGAACCCGAAAGCAACAGAGCCGTACCGCAAAGCCTTTATGCTCAGCGAGCGCGAGTTCAATCTGCTGAAAAATACCGACCCGGCAACGCGCTATTTCCTCGTCAAACAAGGCAAGGATGTCGTCGTCGCTCGTATCGATTTGACAGGTCTTGAAGATATTATCAGCGTGCTTTCAGGCCGTGCCGAAACTGTCGCGCTGCTCGATGAAATTCGCGCCGCGGTGGGCGATGATGTAACGGCGTGGCTGCCGATATTTAACAAACGCATCAAGGAGCTGTAATGCGCGTTCGCGCAAGTACATGGGGCATCATTGCAATGGTTTGCTTCGTCATGGCAAGCATTGCACTGCCTGCGCTTGCGCAAGTTACGCCCGCACCGGCGCCTGCCACCCCAACACCACCGCCTGGGTGTGAGGCCTATGCGGGCCTCACCCACAAAATGGCGGGTTGTTTACGGGAAATCATCAATGACGGCGCGACGAACTTTTTCACCGATCTCTACCCGTATTTGCAAAAATCCATCATGGCGGTGATGACGCTTTCCATCATTATTTATGGCGTGATGCTTAGCATTGGGTTGGTCGAAAAGGTGGGGCGCGATACCTTCATGCTGCTGATTAAAATTGCGGCCGTCTCCGCGTTTGTCACCAGCAGCCCCTACATGCTCAAAACCGTCACAAGTATGATGGATTCAGCTGCGTTCGCCGTTGTCAGCTACGCCCCGGCCAGCGGTGTGGCGGATGTAAACGGCAGCGATTACAGCCAGAGCATTTGCATGAAAAACATGACCGACGCGCAAGCCACCGCCGACCCGGATAAGCCCATTATTACGCCGTGGCTGGGTGTCGATTGCCTGCTCGATTCGGTCATCGGCATCATTCTGCCGGATGATAGCAAAACGCCGCCGGCGGCGGATAATACCTATTTCAACAAGGTGCTAAATAATGCCGATCCGACCAAAAACAATAACGGCATGTCGCGCGGCTTGCTGTTTTTCTTCTTCAGCAACATGCAAACATCCGTCATGGGCGCCATTCTGGCGATCGTAGGGTTCTTCTTCGTGTTTGGCCTGCTGATGCTGATCGTGCGCGCGTTTTTCGTCTATATCGCGGGCTATATGGGCATTACGCTGCTGATCATTATTTCACCGCTCATCATTCCGCTCGCGCTCTTCCCGCGCACCAAGGAATATTTCGACAAATGGGCAAAAATGTTGATCTCCTTTGCGCTGCAGCCGGTAGTAATTCTCGTCTGTGTCATCTTCTCGCTCACGGCGGTGGATTTAGCGGCTTTCAGCGGCGATTACTCCATCATGTACCGCATTGCAGGCAAAGCCTCGCGCCAGGCCAATTTTGATCTGAACGATTACCTCACCGCCAAACGTCATCCGGATGGTACATTGCTCGCACCGGTAGACCCCGCGGCGACGCCCAAAACATATCCGGCATGCGCGGATTGCGATGCGATCATTAACAAAAAAACCCGCACCGTCGCGCAGATCAAAGGCGATAACCCAACCGATCCGCTGATCATCGACCGCGATGAGGATGGCCCCCTCAAAGGCTTGCAATTTAGCGGCTGCAAACCCGATACGCTGAACGACGCGCTGGCAAAGGCGACCACGGCGACGAAGAAAAAAGATGTCCAGACGGCGTTCGATAAAGCTTGCGGCACGGCCTACGCCATCGAAAAAGCCTATAATAGCATTAATTGGGAGCTAATGGCCAAAGCGCGCGACCCGGCAGTGGTTGCCACCGCACCGGATACCGTGAAGAAGCAAATCGCGGATGAAGTGCTCGCCGCGCTGTTTTTCTGCTGCATGACCGTGTTCGTGCTCAACGGCATCCTCGCGATTGTGCCGATGATCATGGGCGATTTGCTGGGCGATGCGCTGCAAGCGCCGAACTTCGGTACAGCCTTCCTCGGTGGCGGCGATAAAGAGAAAAGGGGTGGCAGCATTCTGAACAAAATTACCTCGCAATTTGGCGGAGGTAAAAAATAATGCAGCGCTTGGGCACATGGCGAAACTGGATCATGGCGATGATGTTCGTCGCCCTGATGGGTTTGCCCTTGCAGGTGCTGGCGGATACCCCGCCCATCAATAAAGGCTCGCCTTCGACCGCGGAATTGAAAACAACCGATGCCGATGGCAACCCCATCACCTGCGGTGGGGTGAATGTGCCCGAAGCCGAAGGCGGTGCGCTGATCGGCAAAATCATTCCCTGTATGCAGCATACGATTGAAACCGCAACCGTCAAATTCGCGGCGGAAATGTTCGGCTACATGAAGCCGGTGCTCTATGCGTTCCTCACCTTGGTGATCGTCATCTTCGGCGCGCGCATGATGACGCAGGAGCCGGAAATTTATAAGCAAGGATTCCTTCTGCTGCTCAAAATTGCGATTGTGGGCATTG
>JBEHYI010000071.1:0-9589 GCA_048498255.1 Pseudomonadota bacterium
AGCAATCGAAGCCCTTGAACGTAACGGCATGATCAAAATCCTCGCAGAACCAAACCTCACCGCATTGTCGGGAGAAGAGGCACAATTCCTGGCCGGAGGTGAATTCCCGATTCCGGTTCCACAGCAAGGCGGCGTGACATCGATCGAATATAAACCGTTCGGTGTGGCGCTGAAATTCACGCCCTTCGTGCTGAGCCCGAACCGCATCCGCATTCAGGTGAACCCGGAAGTGTCGCAAACCAGCAACGAGAACGCGATTGCAACCACCAGCGGCTTTACTGCACCCTCCATCATCACCCGCCGCGCCTCGACCACGGTGGAACTGGCACCGGGCGAAAGCTTTATGATCGCCGGTTTGATGCGTGACGATATCAATAGCAGCATCGACCAAGTTCCCGGTGCGGGCGATATTCCAGTACTGGGCGCACTGTTCCGCTCGACCGCTTATAAGCGCAACGAAACCGAACTGGTCATTTCCGTCACCCCGTATTTGGTCGACCCGGCCAAGGGCACCGATATCAAACTGCCGACGGATGATTTCCACCCGGCGAGCTTCATGGATAGCATCTTCTTCGGTGCCCTGACCGCAAACCGCAGCGACAAAGATCCAAGCCTTGAAGGCCCGGCGGGCTTCATGACGGACAACTAGGAGAGCCCCATGCAATCGACATTCTCCGCAAAAACTGCCCTTTTGGTCCTGAGCATGCTGCTGGTCGCAAGCTGCGGCAAACCGCCGGCAGATGCGGCATTCAACAACCGCGGACCGGAATCACTGCTCGATGTTTCGTCCGAAGTGGTGACCTTAAGCGCGAACAGCAAAAGCGAACTGAGCGACCTCTCTGCTTGGATCGAAAAAGACCACCCGACCCGCGCGGAATTGAATTGCGCAGTTGCCGATAAACGCTGCGACGATGCACGCAAATTGCTCGATCTGAACGGCGTGCCGGTGAGCGCGGGCAATGGCGCCGACCATACGGTGACCCTGGTCTATGAGCGCATCCTGGCACGTGATTGCGACCAGCGTTTGGTGATCAACCGCCCGAATTACCATAATGCGCCGAGCACCAATTTCGGCTGCGCCGTTTCGGCCAACATTGTACAGCATGTGACGGACAAGCAGGAATTCATCAATCCGAACCTGTCGGATGATCCGCGCGCGAACCGCGCCGTGATGGATTACCACCGCGCTTACACGCCGCGTGCGATCGTGCAGCCTTACAACGCAAGCGAATCGATCGTCAGCAAAGCGAAATCGGAATAACGGTAGGGCTCTCGCCTCCTCCGGCAGTTTCATCGCACATACGACGATGCGAAGACGGGCGGGGTGAGGCGCATGGGCACGACCATCACCTTAAGAACGCTATAGGAACCCTGCATGCGCTCCCTTCTCATCATTCTTTCCCAGCCCGACCGCGAAACCTGGGCCCAGCAATTGGTGGTCGCTGCCAAGCCGGAACAGCCGGCCATCCTCGTCGCAACCCCGGCCGATGCGGCGCGCCATCTCGCCAGCAGCCATATGAACCCCTCGCATGTCGTGCTCGATATCGGCGCGCGCGGCCGCGATGTGCTGGGTGAAATCGATGAGCTCGCCCGCCAGTGCGAAAGCGGCACCCGCGTCGTCGTCATCGGTGACACCAACGATATTTCCCTCTACCGCGAAATTCTCGCCCGCGGTGTGCTGGATTATGTACCAAACCCAGCACCCATCGAAGCGGTGATCAAATCCCTCACGGCTGCACCGACCCATGCGCCAGCCCCCGCGCAGGTTGCGCCCGTACATCACCATGCCCCCGCCAAAACCCGCACAAAGCGCGTGATCGTGGTCATGAGCGCGGCTTCTGGCGACGGAGCTTCAACGATCGCGCTCAACACCGCTTATGCGATGAGCGAAATCGAGGGCGGCAATACCGTGCTCGTCGATATGGATTACCAGTTCGGTATGATCGCCAAAAACCTCGCACTTGAAAGCCAATACGGTATCGGCGATCTGTTCGACCATCCCGAGCGCGGCGTCGATGCTATTCTCATCAAGCGTATGGTGGCGAATTACGGCAATTTGCACGTTATCACTGCACCGACGGATTTGCGGTATTTGCCGAATGTCAACGCGAACGCCATCCGCGACCTCATCGCGACGCTCAGCGAAAATTACGACAATGTCATCATCGATCTGCCGCATGTATGGCTGCCCTGGCTGACCACCGCCATGCAGCAAGCGACGCATGTGATCCTCGTCGCCCAGCTCTGGCTGAAATCCGTGTCGCACGCCGCGCGGATGATGCGCGCCTTCCGCGAAATCGGCGTGACGGCGGACCGCGTGACCGCGATCATCAACCGCAGCGGCGCGAAGTTCAAGGAAGCGATCGACGCCAAAGATTTCGAGCGCGTGTGCGGCACCACGATCCGCCATACGGTCGCGAACGATATCAAAACCATCGTCGCCGCCGAGGCCGCAGCCAAAACCATCATGGAGCAACCTTCGAGCGCCCTGGCGAACGATATTACCCGCATCGCCCGCGGTCTGCTTGGCATGTCGGCAAGCGCCGCGAGTGAGGATAAGCGCGGCGGTGGCGGCTTCTTCGCGAAACTGAAAAATTAGGGGCTAGCACCTTATGTTCGGCAAAAAAGGGATCGACAGCACCGACCAACCTGCATCTGCTTCGTTGCCGCCGGTATCCTCGCCCCTGAACAACCCGACCGGCCTACCGCCCGAACAGCATATCCAAACCGGCAGTCTGAAGAGCAATGTCGCCGGGGCCGGCGCGCCGAGTCTAGAATTTGGTACAACATTGGTGCGTTACCGCGACATGAACCTCGAAACCGCGGCCTACAGCGCGGCGAAACAAAGCCTCATCACCCAACTGCTCGACCAGGTGGATTTCCAAGCGCTGGAGCAATTTAGCGCGGAAAAGAAAAAGCAGCGCGTGGCCGAGGCCTGCCAGATCATCCTGCCCAAAATCGCGGTTCCGCTCACCGCCGCGCAAATCAATTTGCTGATCGCGCAGGCGATTGACGATATTCTTGGTTTCGGCCCGATCGAGCCGCTGCTGCGCGATCCGGATGTGAACGACATCATGATCAACACCGCGAAGCGCGTCTATATCGAGAACCGCGGAAAAATGCTGGTGACCGATATCGAGTTCGCCAACGAGCAGCACCTCATCGGCGTCATCCAACGCATCGTCAGCCGGGTAGGCCGCCGGGTGGACGAAGCGAACCCGATGGTGGATGCGCGCATGCCCGACGGCTCGCGCTTCAACGCCATTATCCCGCCCCTCGCGCTCGATGGCGCGCTGGTCTCGATCCGTAAATTCAAGAAGCATAAAATGCCGCTGTCGGACTATATGAAGTACGACTCACTGAGCCCAGCCATGGCGCAATTCCTCGGCATTGCAGGCGCAATCCGGCTTAACATCATCATTTCCGGCGGTACCGGCTCGGGGAAAACGACACTGCTCAATGCCCTCTCCGGCCATATCGACCCGGCCGAGCGCGTGATTACCATTGAGGATGCGGCGGAGTTGCTGATGCACCAACCGCATGTATTGCGCCTCGAGACCCGCCCAGCCTCGACCGAAGGGCGCGGTGAAATCAACCAGCGCCTCCTCGTGCGCAATGCGCTGCGCATGCGCCCCGATCGCATTATCCTCGGCGAGATCCGCGGTGACGAGGTGATCGACGTGCTTTCCGCGATGAATACCGGCCATGACGGCTCGATGGCGACCATCCACGCCAACACGCCGAAAGATTGCCTGCTCAGGATCGAAAACCTCGTCGCCATGTCCTCGGTCGCGGTGCAGCCGCAATCGCTGCGCTACCAAATCGCAAGCGCAGTGAACCTCATTGTCCAAATCCAGCGCATGCGCGACGGCTCGCGCCGCCTCACCCATATCGAGGAAGTGCTAGGGTACAAGGACGGCGAAATCCAAACTCAGACGCTTTTCTCCTACCAACCCAAAGGCATGGGCGCGGATGGCAAGTTGATTGGGGAGTTTATAGCACACAAGGTGACACCGGCACTGCTTTCACGCGCGGAATATTACGGCCGCGCCGAGGAGGTGCTTGCATGTTTGGGCACGGGCACGGTAGGGTAATCGCATGACACTCATCACCGCCATTGGCATCGGAATTCTTGCCTATATCGCCTTCGTGCTGCTCGTACCGAAAGCCGTGCCGAAGGAGGACGATTATTTGCGCAACGCACTCGACCGCTTGGCCGAGGAAAACCGCGCCGCCGAAGCCGCCCGCAACGAAGTGCTGCGCGACCAGCTCAACAGCGAATCCGGCATGGTGCGCATGCTGTTCGCGCTGCCCTTCATGCGCCCGATTTACCAAGCGGGCTTGGAGGCAGGCTATCAGGGTGAATTGCAGGGCCTGCTAGTCATCATGCTCATCTCGTTCGGCCTCAGCCTGCTGGTGGGCTATGCCGTTGGCTTTGGCCCGCTCAGCATTGTGTTCAGCATTATCCTCGCCTATTACATGCCACTCAGAAATTGCAAAAAACGCATCGTCAAACGCAACCGCAAATTCATCGACCAATTTCCGGATGCGCTGGACATGATTGTGCGTTCCGTGCGCTCGGGTTTTCCGCTTACCGTTGCGCTCAACATGCTGGCCGAGAATGCGGAAGAGCCGGTGAAAAGCGAGTTCCGCCAAGTGACAGATGAGATTGCGCTCGGCCGCACCTTGAGCCAAGCCCTCACCCGCCTTGCCGTGCGCATCAACGAGCCGGATATCCGCTTTTTCGTGGTGGTGCTCACCGTACAGCAGGAAACCGGCGGCAACTTGGCCGAAATCGTCGGCAATTTGAGCAATATCATCCGCAAACGCAAGCAAATACGTCATAAAATCCACGCCATGACGTCCGAAGGCCGCGCCACTGGCATAATCCTCGGTGCATTGCCCTGCGTGGTATTCGGCGCGCTTTATTTCATTCAGCCCGGCTACCTTGATCCGTTCTTTAATGATCCGTTCGGGCATAAGCTCTTTGCCAGCGTGATTGCCTTGCTGGTTGCCTGCTATTTCGTGATTAAACAAATGATCAACGTGGATATCTAATGCAACTTATCCTCGCATTGCTGATCGCTATTATCTGCTTCTGCAGCTATATCATCGTCGGCATGATGATTGCGGATCGTAAGCGCCGCAAATCGCTGCGCGCACGCCTCGCGCCGGATGGGTCGACGATCGAGGATGAATTTGAGGAAAAACTCGCGGGTGGCCTGAATGGCGAGCCCTCGCCCGGTGCCGCGCGCCTGCTTTCGCTACTCAAAGCCCTTGGCACCAATACGGATGCCGGCGCGCGCAAACTCGAAACCCGCTTCGCCAATGCCGGGATCGACTCCCCAGATGCGCCAATTTACTACATGTTCTTCCAGCGCATCGGTGCGATTGTGCTGCTGTTCGTGGCGCTGTTCTTCTTCTCGAACGCCAACCCGCACAACAAATTGCTGATGTACATGATCGGCACGATGACGCTGGCACTCGCCGCATTTGGGCCGAAACTTTACCTGCAAAACATGATCGATAAGCGCAAAAAGATCCTCCAGCGCTCCTTCCCGGATACGCTCGATCTGCTACTCATCTGCGTCGAATCGGGCCTTGCACTTGATGCCGCCTTAAGCCGCGTCTGCAACGAGCTAGGCACCGCCTACCCGGAAATGGCGGGAGAGCTCAACCGCACACGCCTCGAGCTCGCGCTGCTTAATAACCGCGTACGCGCCTTGATGAATTTGGGCGAACGCACCGACATGGTCGCCTTCCGCTCGCTGATTTCGGCCCTCATCCAGTCCGAACGCTTCGGCACCTCGCTCACCGATACACTGCGCGTGTTATCCGAGGAATTCCGCCTCCAGCGCCTGTCGGAGGCCGAAGCCAAAGCCGCGCGCCTGCCGGTGCTGATGACTATTCCACTGATTTTCTTCCTCATGCCTGCGTTGTTTATCGTGGTGCTAGGGCCGGCCTTCGTTAAAGTCTCGCACATCATGTAGCGCCAGCGCTGCGGCGAGTCCTGCTTCCCTACTGGTTTTTTAACGCGCACCACCCTATATGTGGCGCCATGGCTGCCATTCCCACGAAAAAACGTCTCGAAATCGCCTCGGATTTTCAGCCGAGCGGCGACCAGCCGACTGCGATCAAACAGCTGGTCGCGGGCCTCAACGCCGAGCAAAAAAACCAAGTTTTGCTGGGGGTTACGGGCTCTGGCAAAACTTTCACCATGGCGAAAGTGATCGAGGAAACCCAGCGCCCCGCCATCATTTTGGCGCACAACAAAACCCTCGCCGCCCAGCTTTATTCCGAGATGAAACATTTCTTCCCGAACAACGCGGTCGAATATTTCGTGTCGTACTACGATTATTTCCAGCCCGAAGCCTATATCGCCAAAACCGACACCTTCATCGAGAAGGACTCCTCCATCAATGAACAAATCGACCGCATGCGTCACTCCGCGACGCGCGCGCTGCTCGAGCGCCGCGATGTGATCGTCGTCGCCTCCGTCAGCTGCATCTACGGCATCGGCTCGGTGGAAACCTATACCGGCATGACGCAAACGCTGAAAGCGGGCACCGAGGTGAAGCAGCAGAAATTCCTCAAAACCCTCACCGAGCAGCTCTATAAACGCAACGACATGGCCTTCGTGCGCGGCAATTTCCGCGTCCGCGGCGACAATATCGACCTCTTCCCCGCCCATTTGGAAGACACCGCCTGGCGCTTCAGTTTTTTCGGCGATGACCTCGAATCCATCCATGAATTCGACCCCCTCACCGGCGAGCGCGGCGAGGCGTTAAGCGAGGTGACGATCTACGCCAACAGCCATTACGTCACGCCCAAGCCCACCATCGAAAAAGCGATCAAACAAATCAAACTCGACCTCATCGACCGCGTGAAATGGTTCGAGAAAAACGGCCAATTGCTTGAAGCCCAGCGCCTCGGCCAGCGCACCGCGTTCGATATCGAAATGCTGGTCGAAACCGGCATGTGCCGCGGTATCGAGAATTACTCGCGCTACCTCAATGGCTCGGCACCCGGCGAAGCACCCCCCACCCTTTTCCAATACGTCCCGCGCGACGCCATCCTGTTCGTCGATGAATCCCACGTCACCCTCAGCCAAATCCGCGGCATGTATAACGGCGACCGCGCACGCAAAATCGTGCTGAGCGAGCACGGCTTCCGCCTGCCCGCCTGCATGGATAACCGCCCGCTGAAATTTGAGGAATGGGACGAGCTACGCCCGCAAACCATCAATGTTTCCGCCACCCCCGGCGAGCTCGAACTGGGCTGGACCAATGGCATTTACGCCGAGCAAGTCATCCGCCCCACCGGCCTGGTCGATCCCGTCTGCATCGTGCGCCCCGTCGCCCAGCAGGTCGATGATCTCCTCGGTGAAACCAAAAAGGTGATTGCCAAAAACCAGCGCGTGCTCGTCACCACCCTCACTAAACGCATGGCCGAGGAACTGGCCGAGTATATGGATGAAATGGGCATTAAAGTGCGCTATTTGCATGCCGATATCGACACGCTCGAGCGCATCGAGATCATCCGCGACCTCCGCCTCGGCGTATTCGATGTGCTGATCGGCGTGAACCTCCTGCGCGAAGGGCTCGACATCCCCGAATGCGGCCTCATGGCCATTCTCGATGCCGACAAAGAAGGCTTCCTGCGCAGCAAAACCTCCCTCATCCAAACCATCGGCCGCGCCGCGCGCAATGTCGATTCCCGCGTCATTCTCTATGCCGATAAAATGACGGATAGCCTCAAAGGCGCGCTCGAGGAAACCGAGCGCCGCCGCGCCATTCAGCTCGCCCACAACAAAAAACACAACATCACCCCGCAAAGCACCACCGCCCGGCTTTCGGATGTGCGCAACGAAGCCGCCGAGGCCGAACTCGCCCACCAAAAACAAGAATCCGAAACCGGCATCGGCTTCACCGAAGGCTCGCTCGACGCCCACATCGCCGCGCTTAAAAAACAAATGCTCAAAGCCGCCGCCGACCTCGAATTCGAAGAAGCCGCCCGCCTACGCGACCAGCTGAAAAAAGCGGAAAGCCTGCTCATGGAGTTGCCGATTGGCGACGGAGTTTATGGCGAGATCAAACCCCAAATCAAAAAGCCAAAACCGCGCAAAAAGAAGGCGTAAAGCGCCAACGCCGCTTCGCCATTGCCATTTGTACAGCAATATGCTGGATGGAATGGCAAAGGAGCTTTTATGTCGCTTACCGTCGGTTCGTTCCTGTTCGATTATCTGAAAAGCAAAAATGTTGGCCATGTATTTGGCATCCCTGGCGATTTCGCGCTGCCGACCTTCCGTTGGCTACAACAATCTGGGCTTGAGATCATCACCCTCACGCATGAGCCCTCGGTCGGGTTCGCGGCAGATGGCTACGCCCGCGTCCACGGCCTTGGCGTCGCGCTCGTCACCTACTGCGTCGGCGGGCTGAACATGCTCAATTCCGTCGCCTGCGCCTATGCCGAAAAATCGCCGCTACTCGTTATCTCCGGCGGCCCCTCGCCTGCTGACCGCAAAGCCGATGGCTTACTCCACCACAAGGTGCGCACCTTCGACACCCAGCGCCGCATCTACGAAGAAGTCACCTGCGCCACCGCGGTGCTCACCGACCCTGAAACCGCGGCGAGCGAAATCATGCGCGTGGTCGATGCCGTGCTCGAACATTGCCGCCCCGGCTATCTCGAAATCCCGTATGACGTCGTCGATATGGCGATCAAGCCGCCGGTGCTCGCCAACAAACCCGCGCCCGAAAGCGACGGAGAAAACCTCGCCGCCATGATTGAAGATGTGAGCGCACTCATCGCCAACGCCAAGCAACCCGTCATCATTGCGGATGTCGAACTCCACCGCCACGGCCTCACCGAACTCGCCGTGAGCATCGCCGAAAAATTCAACATCCCCGTCGCTTCCACGCTGCTCAGTAAATCCATCATCAGCGAAAACCACCCGCTCTTCATCGGCGTTTATTCCGGCTCGCTGTCGGAAGCGGCAGTGCAGCATTATGTCGAAAATTCCGATGCCATTCTCATGCTCGGCGCGTTTATTACGGATGTATTCCTCGGCATGAACACCGCAAAAATCAACCGCAAACACACGCTGATCGCCACTACAGAAAAAATGCGTATCGGCTATCGCAGTTACGAGAATGTATTATTCAAAGATTTTTTGGGAGCATTAGCTGCAGCAAAAATTGCCAAAAAATCCGTCGGTGCGCTGCCTAAACCCGCGACGCCACCGCAACCGTTGAAGCCCGAAGAGCGCACACAAAAACTCACTGTCGAGCAGTTCTTTCGTATCATCGGCCTCAACATTGATGAGCGCACGACGCTCGTCTGCGACACCGGCGATTCGCTGCTGGGCGCCATGTCCCTTCGCACCTCCGCCGCCGCCAACTTCCTCTCCGATGCCTACTACCTCTCCATGGGTTTCGCCGTGCCCGCCGCGATTGGCGTCATCGCCGCCGAGCCGCAGGACCGTGTCTTCGCCATTGTGGGTGACGGCGCATTTCAAATGACCGGCATCGAGCTTTCCACCGCCGCGAAATACAACATGAAACCGATCGTGTTCGTCCTCAACAACGAT
>JBEHYI010000072.1:0-9507 GCA_048498255.1 Pseudomonadota bacterium
ATCTTCCTCATGCGCGGGAAACATCGCCGCCGCACCATGAGCAATGTCGATGCGATTTACGAGATCCTCAAAGCCAAAGGCTTCGAATCGGTCGATACGGATTTACTGAGCGTGCCCGAGCAGATCGAGATATTCACCCATTGCCGCCATCTCGTCGGCATCCACGGCGCGGGGCTGGTGAATATGCTCTACCGCCACCCGCACGCCATGTCGCTGTTCGAGATCGCTGAACCGATGGTAGCGGCCTCGCATAGCTTAAACGCGCAATACCATAATCTCAGCGTCGCGCTCGGCTTCGATTATGGCGCGACGATGGGGAAGGTCGGCAACGTGCACACCCATAGTTTTTATATGCCGCCCGAGCGATTCGAAGCGGATTTCAATCCCTTCTGGGAAAAGTTCGGCGGTTGAAGTGCAGCTGCGCAAGAGTTGCATTTTGTTGAAGGAATGCAATTTGCGATTGCGTCGAAATCAGAATCGCATTAATCTTGTGGCATAATCAGGTAGCGATGCTTTATGCTGCGAACAGACAGAAGCGAAGGGCAGGAGTGTAAGACAACCCATGACCGATTGGCTATATGGAGCGCGCATGCCTAAGAATGCCGCAGTGTTGCACGCGAAAAGCTTCTTTGCGTCGCCGCTCAGCTATGCCATGTCGCGCTGGCAGCATGCCAAAATGCTGGGGCTGTATCGCTGGTCGAATGCCGAGAGTTTGGACGATCAGTGGGACGAGCGCACAGCGCTGATGGCCGGTATGGTCGCGCCCGATTCCTCCATCCTCGAATTCGGTGCGGGGAAAGAACATTTACGCAAATTCCTGCCGCAAGGCTGCATCTACCAACCGTCCGATATTATTGCGCGCTCGCCGAACACGCTGATCTGTGACCTCAACACCAGCTTTCCGGAGCTTGATGAAAAAGTCGATTACATCGTGTTCTCCGGCGTCGTGGAATATGTGCATGACGTGCAGCGCGTGATGCATCTCGTGCGCGCCAGCTGCAACGCGTGTTTGGTGTCCTACGCTTCGACCGATGCGCTCGAATGCATGACGACGCGCATGCGCAGCGGCTGGGTGAATCACCTCTCGCGCAACTCGTTCGAAACGATTCTCAAAAACGCGAATTTCACGATTCTCGAAAAACGCGTCTGGCGCGGCCAGGATATTTACAGCCTGCGCTAATTGCTGCGCTGCCAACGCCATTGCATTTGCAATAAACGCGTGTAAACTACCAAAAAATATAGAAATTCACGCGGCGTTTCTGCCGCCTTGAGGCGTGATGAGAAAATACGTCTATTTGGCCTATGATTTGGGGTGCATTCTCGGCACGCTGATTATCGCGCTGTATTTGCGTAACGGTTTTCCGCTGATTGAGGGCGGCGTTGCGGCGGATATTTACCCGATCCTCGCCGTCACCGCGATCACAGCGTTGTGCGTGCTGCCGCTCATGCAAATCAACACCAGCATGTGGCGCTTTACCTCGGCGGCCGAGCTTGCGAGCATGATGATCGCCGTTGCGCTGATTGTGCTGATTTACAATACGAGCCTGTTCACCATCAGCCGTTTGGACATGATGCCGCGCTCCGTTCCGCCGATGCATTGGGCGCTGGCGGTGATGGTCATGGGCGGCAGCCGCCTGCTAGTGCGCAAGCTCTTCGGGCCGGAATATGGCGTCGCGAAAAACACCGCGTTCAAGCAGCATGTGGTGGTGGTCGGCGCGTGTCACACGGCGGAGCTGTATTTACAATTCATCAAGCGCATTGTGCAGCATCAGGTGGTGGTGGAAGGTTTTGTCGATAGCGATAAGAACCTCACCCACCGTTTGTTTCAGAAGCGCAAAATTCTCGGCACGCCACAGGATTTGCCGCGGTTGCTCGAGGAACTCAACGTTCACGGCATCCATATCAAACAGGTGATTTTAGCGCAATTGCTTGAGGATTTACCGGTCGATGAGCGCGCGGTACTGCTTGAAATGGAACATCGCGGCGTGATCGACCTCGTGCATTTCGCGAAGGACATGGCGCCGCAATTCCAGAAAGCCGCGCCGCGCAACCCCGAGGATTTTTACCAGAATGCCACCGGCATCTCGCCGCAAAGTTACGAAGAACCGAAGGGCTATTACCCGCGCGTGAAGCGCCTGTTCGATATTGTGATAGGCATGTTGGTGCTGGTGCTCTGCCTGCCGCTATTGATGCTCACTTCCATTCTCGTCGCGCTGGATGTCGGCCTGCCGCTCATCTTCTGGCAAAAGCGCCCGGGCCGTTATGGGCGTTCGTTCAACCTCTATAAATTCCGCACCATGCGCCCCTCCGTGCGGCGGCTGGATGAGGCGCGGCTCGCGCATAAATCCAGCGATAGCATGCGCACCTCGGCGATCGGTAAATTGCTGCGCCGCTTGCGCCTGGATGAATTGCCGCAGCTGTTTCACATTATCGCGGGGGACATGTCTTTCGTCGGCCCGCGGCCGCTGCTACCGGATGACCAGCCGACCAGCGGTCAGCTGCGCCTCAGCGTGCGCCCCGGTGCCACCGGCTGGGCGCAAATCCACGGCGGGGATGCGCTGACGCCGGAGGAAAAGCTGGTGCTCGATCTGTGGTATATCCGCCATATGTCCCTGTGGCTGGACCTACGTATTTTGTTGCGCACGTTGCTTGTCGTGCTCAAAGAAGATATGCGAAATTTGCCCCTTAACGAACCCGCACCCAACGTCGCTGCGCATGAATAACCTACTGAAACCCCCATTCTCCCGTGGTATCCGTGGCCGCTTGCATCGGCTGCGCTACGATTGGCTGAAGCAACATGTGCCGGAGACGACCAACAGCTATACCATGTTCGAGCTCGGCTGTTTCGATTGCCGCAGCCTAAGTTTGCTGCCCAAACCCCGCAGCTATATCGGCGCGGATGCGGGATGGGAAGGCGGCATCAACGACGCGCAAATGAGCTATGTCAACACGCCGTGGGTGGAGCTCGTCATGGCCCATTCCGCGCTGGATTTGAAATCTTACGAAAACCGCCACATCGATTACAGCGTGGCGCTGCGCACGCTCGAATATATCCCGGATCCGCTGCTCAAAGGCTATATCGAATTCCTTGCGCGGGTGACGAAAAAGAAATTGCTCGTCACCGTGCCGGTCGAGGTGGGGCCGATGTTTTTGGTGAAGCACATCACCAAGCGCCTGTTCCCCAACATGCATAAGGACTCGACCCGCTACACGTTCAAGGAAATCTACTGGGCCACGCGCGGCGATGTGTCGCATGTCGAGCGCTATGAGCATAAGGGCTTCGATTACCGCCAGCTTATCGCGCAGCTGAGCGAGCATTTCGATATTGTCGCGGTCGAGGGCTTACCCTTCACCAAGCACCCACATTGGAGCGTGCAAGTGGGCATCATCGCCGAGCCGAAAAAGGGGAAGGGCGCGTGAAAATCCTGGTCACAGGCAATGCCGGGTTTATCGGTTTTCATGTGGCGCGGGCGCTGTTGAAGCGCGGGGATGAGATCGTCGGGTTCGACAGCGTGAACGCCTATTACGACGTGAAGCTCAAGGAGTCGCGCCTAAAGCTGCTCGAGAGCGAGGCTGCGCCGGGGCAATACCAGTTCATCCGCGGCAGCCTCGAGGATAAAGCGGCGGTGAATGCGCTTTTCGCCGCGCACCGCTTCGACCGGGTCATCCACCTCGCTGCGCAAGCGGGCGTGCGCCACAGCATCAGCCACCCGGAGGATTACGTGGCCTCGAATCTCGTCGGCTTCACCCATATGCTCGAGGCCTGCCGCCACCAAGCGGTGCCGCATCTCACCTATGCCTCAAGCTCAAGCGTCTATGGCGCGAACGCCACCATGCCGTTTGCGGAAGAGCAGGGTGTGAACCACCCGCTGCATATGTACGCCGCCACCAAACGCGCGAACGAGCTGATGGCGCATGCCTATAGCAATTTGTTTAAGTTGCCGACGACGGGCTTGCGCTTTTTCACCGTCTATGGCCCGTGGGGACGCCCGGATATGGCGCTGTTTCTCTTCACCCGCAATATTCTCGAGGGCAAGCCCATCCAGGTGTTCAACAACGGCAACCACATGCGCGATTTCACCTATGTCGCGGATATTGTGGAGGGCGTCATCCGCGCGAGCGATCAAATCGCCGTGCCCGACGCGGCGTGGGATGCGCATGCGCCCAACCCCGCAACCAGCTTCGCGCCATTTCGCCTGTTCAATATCGGCAATAGCTCGCCCGTGAACTTAAGCACCTATATCGAAACGCTGGAAGAGGCGTTAGGCAAAAAAGCGATCCGCGAAATGTTGCCCCTGCAGGCAGGAGATATCCCCAGCACCTTTGCGGATGTTTCACGGCTTGTGGAGGCCACCGGTTACAAGCCGAGCACGACCGTGCGCGAGGGAATCCAAGCCTTTGTCGCCTGGTACCGCGAATATTACCGCGTTAATTAAGCAAAGCCTTAGTCTACTTAATGCTTGTTAATAAAAGATCCGGAAGGCCCAAGTCATCCACAAGCAAAATTGAGTATACAATCAAGTAGCTAACACTATATACTGTAATGAGAAGAAGAGTGCTAATCATAGCACCCTCACATAGCATGTATCACGTAACTATGACCTCGTACAGAATGCATAGGCGGTTGTTTTTGGGTGCGAAAAACCAAGGGTTTCGCCGGTCTTTCTGCATGGTCGCGGGGCTGATGGCGCTCGCCAGTTGCGGCAATTTACCAAGCGCGGGCCCAAGCGGCGCTTCCTTCGAAAAAGCCCAAACCTCCTACAGCGCACCAACCACGGGGCCTGAGGCGGAGGATGCAAAACTTCCCTTCGTGCTCGTGAATGCGGACCGCAAGGTTGTTCAAGTGCTGGATGGTGCGGAGGATCGCAGCTATTTCACCGGCGCCTTTACGGATAACCGTGCACCGGGTGAAACCTTGCTCGGTGTGGGCGATATTGTCCGCATCACGATTTTTGAGGCAGGCCCGGGCGGCCTGTTCGTGCAATCCTCCGGCTCCACGAGCGGCGGCAATTTTGTGACATTGCCGGATCAGGAAGTCGATCAATCCGGCCGCATCAGCGTGCCTTATGCCGGCAAGGGCAACAATAGCGGTTTCGTGAAAGCGCAAGGCCGCCGCTTGGTGGATGTGCAGAGCGAAATTCAGCAACGGTTAATGAACAAAGCGCTCGAGCCGCAAGTGATTGTGACGATGGTCAAGCGCAGCTCGAATCTCTTCTCCGTGATGGGGGATGTGAATGCGCCGGGCCGCTTCTCGCTCGAGCAAGGCGGCGTCCATATTCTCGACGCGCTGAGCATGGCCGGTGGCCCGCGCAGCAACGATTACAACACGCTGATCACGCTGCAGCGCGGCGACCGTTCCGCGACCGCACGCCTGAGCACCGTGCTCACCAAAAACGAGAACAACATCTTCATCCAACCGAACGATCTCATCGCGGTGAAGAAGGATGAGCGCCATTACAACGTGCTGGGCGCGATGCAAACCAACAGCCGCATCGCCTTCGAGGCGGAGAGTGTGAGCCTCGCGGATGCGATCGCCAAATCCGGCGGGTTGAACCATGAATTGGCCGAACCGGCGATGGTGGTTATCTTCCGCCGCGAGGAATACCAAACCCTCGCGGATATTGGCGTGAGCCTGGATGGTTATACGGACAAAGAGCCCGTGCCAACCGTCTACCGTTTCGACCTCACCGAGCCGACCGGCATGTTCCTCGCGCAAAAAATGCAGCTGCATAACGACGACGTGGTCTATGTTTCGAACCATCCGTTCAGCGACGTCACGAAGCTGGTTGGTATCCTGCGCGACGTACTCTTCATCAAGCTGATCAACAAATAATGGCGACGACGATCACGCGCCATGAGAGCATGCCGTTCACGCGGTTGGAAGCCGCGGCCGTGGCGTTTGCGGTGCTGCTTTCCGTAGCGTGCCTTGCCAAAGGCGCGGTGGTGGATACGGTGGTGGCGTTGCTGCTGCTGGTCTCGTTGCCCATTTTGTGGCTTGCTATCAGCAATCAGCGTCAGGTCTGCGCGCCCATGAAGCGTATTGGCGTTACCGCGCTCGGGTTTTTCATTGCGGTGATTCTGCTACAGCAATTAGTGCCTGCCAGCGGCACAAGCGAAACCTTGTGGCAGGCGGTCAACGGCCTTGGCAGCACGCATGCGCGCGAAGTGGTAGCGCAGGATAAACATGCCTGGCTGCAAGGGGTAGGGCGCATGCTGCTGCTCGGCATTGCTTTCACCATCGCGCTTTTTGTTGGCGCGTGCGAATCGAGCTCCCGCCTGTTCTTCCGCGCGCTGCTCATCAGCGGCATGCTGGCGCTCACCCTCACGTTTTTCGCCGCGACGCGCGACGGAATTCCCGCCTCCACACAATATTCCTACACGCATGGCTTTGTGAACCCGAACAACGCCTCGGCCTATTTGGGCATCATGCTGTTGGTCACGCTGGCACAGGCGGTGCGGTTTTTCAAAGCCCCCAGCAAAAGCTGGTACCGCATGATCTTGAACCTCATCGACCAGCTGCGTATGGAGGTGATCCTGAAAGGGGGCGGGCTGCTTTATTCCTTGCTGATGGCACTCGCGGGCCTCTTTATGACCGGCTCGCGCGCGGGGATTCTCATCTCGCTACTCTCGGCGGCGTTCTTCAGCCTCATGGTGCTGCGTAAAGCGCCGCTCGAATCGCGCTTCGCCAAATGGCTAATCGGCGTGGCGGTGGTGATACTCGCGGTGGTGATGACCTGGAGCTTCATCAATTTCGGCCAGGTGATTAAATACAAGCTCGAAACCAATGGCGTCAGCTCGAACTCTCGCCTCGATATTTTCGAAGCCATTCTGCCCATGCTCGCGGATGCGCCGCTGCTTGGCACGGGCTTGGGCAGCTTCCCCGCCACGTTCCAGCAATACCGGCCGAATGATGTTTCCTCCGACAACATCATCGACAAGGCGCATAACAGCTATCTTGAATTCGCTGCGGAAATGGGCCTACCCGCGTTTTTGGTGCTCATGGCGGCGCTCGGCTGGGTCGGCTACCAGCTCTATTGCGGCATGCGCGACCGCCGCGAGCGCTATGTGATCCCGACGCTGGGCCTCGCGGTATGGCTGCTGGGCGGGCTTTATTCGCTGGTCGATTTTCCGCTGCAGATTCCAGGCCTCGCTGCACTGTATGTGGCGATTCTCGTAGTGTGCGTGTCGCAAAGCGATTCCAAATTCTCCGAGCCGGCGCGGCCAACCTCGCATATACCTTCAGGCCGTGTGCGCATCCGCAAGCGCCGCAGCCGCTCACGCGCTTAGGCGACTCAATACCGAAAGATACGCTTCGATCACATGGCGCTCGCCATATTCCGCTTCCGCCTTCGCACGGCTGGCGGCGCCCATTGCCGCGCGTGCTTCCGGCGTCATCGCAATAAAGGCGAGCATCGCCTCCGCCAGCGATTGTGCGTTCTGCGCCGCGCAGAGCAGCCCATTGCCTTGATGCGTCACCACCTGGCGGCAGCCGGGCACATCGGTCGCGATCAGCGCTTTGCCCATCGCCGCCGCCTCGAGCAGCACGCGCGACAGTCCCTCGCGGTAGGAGGGCAGCACGATGCAATCCTGCTGGGCGATGGCGCTGCGCGCATCGTCCGTCTCGCCCGCATATTCCACCACGCCTTCGCGCACCCAGGCGGTAAGCGTTGCGGCATCGATCGCGGTTTTGTTTTTCACATCACTGGGGCCGATGAGACGAAAAATAACTTCCGGGTGCTTAGTTTTCACCATCCGTGCCGCTTCCACAAACTCGCCCACGCCCTTGTCGCGCAGCATGCGGGCTATGAGCGCGAAAGCGAGGGGATTACCTTCTTCGCGCGGCAAATGGATGGGGTTAAAATAATCGAGATCCACACCCGAACCCGGCAGCAGCAGCGCCTTTTCCGGCGCTACCAACTTACGGGCGATGAATATCTCGCGGTCCTCCGCATTTTGAAAAAACACGCACACCACCTTGGCAAATGCGAGACGATAAAGCACACACGCAATGCGCGTCAGCCAACCGGTGCGGATAAATGCGGTGCCGAGGCCCGACACGTTCGCGATCACCGGAATGCCGAGCATGCGCGCGGCGAGTGCGCCATAGACATTGGGCTTGATGGTGTAGGTGAGCATCGCCTGCGGCCGCTCGCGCCGGAGGATGCGCCAATAACGCCAGCATAGCAGCGCATCCGCCAGCGGCGAGGTCCCGGCATTATCCATCGGCAGCGGCACATGCGCATCCACAATCCGGCGCAAACGCTCGCTATAAGCATCCTCCGGCGCGGCGCTGATGACGGGGTAACCGCTTTTACGCAACGCCGCGATGAGTGCAGCGCGGAAATGGAAAATATTCCACGATGTATTGATCGAAATCAGAAGCGGTTGGGGCTTAACCATCGACATCGAACAGCAGGTTTTTATAGGGAATATACGCGAACGCATGGTTGCCAAGCGCGAACCAGGTCAGCAGAATCAGGAAATGGAAGGCGATAATCGTCACCATCACCGCCATTTGTGCGCGCGGGCCGTAAATGCGGGTGAGGGCGGGATAGACCATCATCGGCACGAAATAGAGATAGATGGTTAACCGGCTCGCCGCCGTTGAGGAGAAGAAGTTGATGAGCACGATGGTGAGTGCGGCATAGAGGCCGAAACGCAGCAAAGTGGGGCTATGGATGCTGCTCGCGATGCGTTTCCTGAAAGCAAAACCCAGCAACGCCGGTACCGCAATCATCGCGATATGGTAGATCGAGCCGAAGGATTCCTCGATGAACGACCCCTCAAGGTAGCGTTGCTGGTAACGCACCATGTTTTCGGAATAAATCGACACCTCGCTACTGAGGTAAAAGGTGAACAGCATCACCAAAACGCCGAGCATTAGCCGGTATTGGAACGCGATGTTCATTTTGAGTACGAGGAAGATGTTATTGACGAGCGCGCTGGTGTGAAACATCGCCGCGGCGAGAATATACAAGGCGCGCGAGGGCAAGCTGTTGCGCTCCCACCGCGCGAAAAGCAGCAGCAGAATCCCCGCCGCCATTGCCTGCCGCACGCCCGACATCCCCATCACGATGATGAAGTAAGGCGTCGCGACAATCAGCGCAATCCACGGATTCGCAGTGCGCCGCGCGAAGGTGAATACCCCGGTCATCACGAGTAAAGCTGCCACGGCGTTACTGAGATATACATTGAGGCCAGAATTCTGCGAGGTCCAGAACAGCAGGTAGGATAGCGGTTCCGCCTGAATCGCCACATCCCAGAAATTGTAGTTCGCAAGGTTCGCGTGAATCGCGCTGTATTGCAGCCAGTCCGGGCCAACCTCGAAGCGCAGGCCCACAAAGCACACGAAAATCGTAAAGGTCACATACCACAGCACCAGCGATAGGCGCTGAGTGTTGAACAACGCAAAGATCGACGGCAAGAGGAGCAAAATAAAATACGGGATCATGACGCCAACTGCGCCGCCGGTCCGCGCAGTTGATATTTGGCGCGGATGCGCTCGCT
>JBEHYI010000073.1:0-9458 GCA_048498255.1 Pseudomonadota bacterium
CATGCGTCAACCCGGCGGCCTTGCCGTACGCGTTCACAGCCAGTGGGGTTGCACGGGGGGAGTGCATGGGGCGTAGGGCTGGCGATGTGAAAGCGTATTCCATGGCTTAAGAATGGCAATCGCTGTGCCAGCATTTTAGGCGCTTCATTCTATTGATTTATAATGATTTTAATCGCTAAAATGCGCGCGATTTCTCTGAAAAATTCTCGTTTTGAGAAACTTTCTCGGATCGGGAAGGATTTGGGGCGATTGCGCGCGCGGGTTGTAAGTTGGGTTTTCAATCGGGCCGCCATCACGCCTGATTATTCCCTAAACTGGCGTAAACGGGGGCCTATTTCACCGAACTATCCACTTCCCGGTCCCACACGCCAGGCGTTAGAGTGAAACATTCGCGCTCACCGGTGCAACATTTCGCAACGGATTTAACCGCGCAACCACCGACGAACAAACATTCAAGGATTTAAGCCTGCTTCATGCAACCGCTATGCAACATTTCGTTTCACCCACATGCGGCGAAATAGGGTGTGAGAAATCATCCCTCGTTCAATTGCGCTTGACGGAAGACATCGCTTTGTGCATCTTGATTTCCGGGACAGAAACGGAGGCGTTATGGCAGCAAGCGGCAAGAAATCATCGGTCACCCCCATCCATGGCGGGAAACGCCCGGGTGCTGGCCGTCCAAAAGGTACGGGGCGTTTCGGCGAGGTGACGGAGCGCCTGCGCGTACCCGCGAGCATGGTCGCGGATGTGATCCGCTTTGTGGAATCGAAAGCGATGAAGTTGCCGCTTTATAGCGCGACGGTGCAGGCGGGCTCGCCTGCGTTCGCGGATGACCATATCGAAAGCCGGATGGATTTGAACAGCCATCTGGTGCGTAAACCGGAGGATACGTTCCTCGTCCGCGCGGCGGGGGATTCGATGATCGACGCCAATATTCGCGATGGGGATTTGCTGGTGGTGGACCGCGCAGCGACGCCGAAAAATGGCAAGATCGTGATCGCGGCGGTGGATGGTGCCCTGACGGTGAAGTTCCTCATCATGAAGCAGGGCCGCACCTATTTAATGCCCGCAAACCCTGAATATTCGCCCATTCCCGTCAACCCAGAAACCGGCGTGACGATTTGGGGCGTAGTGACCAGCTCCGTGCGGGAGCATTGATGATGATACTAGGATCAATGCTGATGCTGTTGGTGTCTATGAATCTGCGTGCGCGGCTTATACCAATAAAGGTGCGCTGACGCCCTTCGGGCATTTCGATAGTTTATCCGCCATGCGTGTCGGCTCCGGCAAGCGGTAGCGCGTGAGACAACGCAAAGTGAGCTCCACCGCCGTTTCCATCGACACGCGATGGCCGGGCGAGATAAACAATGGCGCGACGTTATCGCGGCTGCGCAGCACCACGCCGATTTGTTCCTTCCCCGCCATCAGCGGCGCTCGGTCGCCTTTCTGTGGCCCCGGCATTTCGAACTTCCCGGTGAGGCGAGATTTTGCGATACCTAGTGTTGGCCAATCGAGCAGCACCCCAAGATGCGCTGCAATGCCCATACGCCGCGGATGGGCGATGCCCTGCCCGTCCACCATCAGCAGATCCGGCGTGGATTTGAGCTCCGCGAGCGCTGCCAAAATCGCCGGTATTTCGCGAAAGGCGAGCAGACCCGGAATGTAAGGAAAAGTGGCGGGCGTAAAAATCTGCAACTGCTCAAGCGGTTTTAACTCGCCCACGCGCATCGTGACAATCGACGCATGGGCGAGATTGCGCACTATGTCATAGCCGACATCTACTCCGGCGATGAGATCGAGCTGCGCGAATTCATCACGAATGCGCAATTGCCCGCGCAAAGCTTCCTGTGTTGCGCGCGCAGCCGCCTCGGATGTTGGTGGACTAAATGCTGGTAGCGAAATCAGCGTTTACCTTCTTTGCGCTGCTTCGCGGTTTTACCGGCGCGCTCTTTGCTTTTGGTTTTGGCGAGGCTCTTTTTATTTTCGGATTTCGTTTTCTTGTTCGACGAACCGGATTCCGAAAGCGCAATCGCGATTGCCTGTTTGCGGCTTTTCACTTTGCCGCCTTTGCCTTTTGGCCCGCTTTTCAGCTCGCCATGTTTATATTCATGCATCACGCGTTCGGTGGTTTTCTTCTGCGCTGCGGATTGTTTTTTCATGTTTCTCTCCATCATGGGTAAAGCTGTAATCCACCGGATTTGCCATAAAAATGCGATTGGAGAATCCCGCGCCGGGCCTTGATATATTCCTTATTTCATCGCCCGCGACCGCTACAGCAATCTGATGCGCAGCTTGTTAGGTTCAAACTATTCCATAGAGGAGTTGCCATGAAAAACCCCAACCAAAAATCTCAGGCAAAAACGGAGCGCGCTTACACCAACCAAAGCGAGCGCGATGAGCCGACGACCAGCGCGGCGGATGAAGCGAGCTATGACGGTGATAATCGCGGCCAGCATTCCGAGCATGGCGATGGCGGTCGCACCACTAAATATGTGAACGCGCAATAGAAGCATGAAAACCGCCCCCACGCATTTGCGCCTTGTGTGCAATCACTTGCCGAGCCACGCGGTGATGGGCGAAGCACGGTCACATGACGGTGTGTTAAAACCGATGCCTGCGTCTTTGTCCTATTGGGTGAGTGCGCGCGCTTACCGGCCTGCTTACTCTATGAAGCTGCGGCAATCCAAATCGCTCGCGCGCAGAATGCGCCTGCATGCAAAACTACTGACGCTTGGCACAATGCCGCACACACCAACCATCTTTTTTGTCGCTGAATAATCTGTGAACCGAAGGAGAGGATTATGAATCTATTTGCACCCAAAGACGAGACGCGCGATACGCATGAAGTCGCGCCCATCCCCGAGCGCCTGCGCAAGGGCCAAAAAGTGATCATCCTCACCGCCGATAAAACCGAGGATACGGAATTTTTCTATCCCTATTATCGCCTCACCGAAGCGGGGTACGATGTGGATGTGGTAACCATCAAAGGCGGGAAATTCGAAGCGAAACACGGCCTCGGATTGCAGGATAGCAAATCGATCGAGGAAGTGCGGCCAGAAGATTATGAGCTGCTCTACATCCCCGGCGGCAAAGCGCCTGCCGAACTGCGCAAAAACGACACGGTGCTCAGTTTCGTCAAGCGTTTCGCGGTTTCCGGCAAGCCGATTGCGGCGATTTGCCATGGCCCGCAAGTATTGATTTCCGCGGAACTTGTGATGAATAAAGAAATGGCATGCTGGCCGGAAGTAGCCGATGAATTGCAAGATGCAGGCGGTATTTTCATCGATGAAGCATTGGTGATCGATGGCCAGTTCATCACCGCGCGCATGCCGGGCGATTTACACCGCCATCTCTACGGTGTGCTGCAAATGCTGAGTGGCGAAGCCGCGCATCAGCCGCGTTCGCTGCGCCGCCCGACAGCTGCATAAGTTGAATATCCCCCTCCCCCTGGACATGCCCTGCTTCGCGCGGGGCATGTTTTTTGTTTCCTTTATTCGACTCATTTTCCAATAGCGCATGGCGTCCACTTGCGCTTATTTATGCACATGGATCCCCGCCTTCGCGGGGATGACACAGCGGTGGGTGGGGCTATCAAAGTGCCACAACCCCAGGCCGTCATCCCCGCGAAGGCGGGGATCCATGCCAAGCAATATCTGGGTCCATTAGAAATGAATATCGCATGACTGTTCACCTCATCAAACTCTCCGTTGGCCCTGAAAAACTTTCCGATCTCACCGATTGGCAGGCGAAGCGGCTGAAGGAATTAAAGCGCGCGGGCAAAAAGCCGGAGCTGATGCATATCACCCGCCATATGCCCAAACGCGCCGAGGAAGTGCTCGATGGCGGTTCGATTTATTGGGTGATTAAAGGCTGGCTGGTGGCGCGGCAAAAGCTGCTGGAGCTGCGGCCAATTACTTATGACGGCACGCCGCATTGCGGGTTGATTTACGATGCAGAAATGGTGCGTGTGGTGCCGCGCAAACATCGCCCGTTTCAGGGCTGGCGCTATTTCGATGTGAAGGATGCGCCGCGCGATTTGTCGAAGAACTCGGGTGAAGCAGATGTGCCGGAAGAGATGCGGCGGGAGCTCGCGGAGTTAGGCTTGCTCTAGTATGCTCAGCGCGACGGCCTCAGCGATTTTGATGCCATCCACCCCCGCGGAGAGAATGCCACCCGCATAGCCTGCGCCCTCGCCCGCTGGGAAAAGCCCGCGCGTGTTGAGGCTTTGCAAACTGGCGGTGTCGCGCGTGATGCGAATGGGGGATGAGGTGCGCGTCTCAAGCCCCGTCATCACCGCATCCTTCATATCATAGCCCTGAATCTGGCGGCCGAAAACGGGCAATGCCTCGCGCATCGCCTCAACCGCGAAGGCGGGAAGAATTTTGGCAAGATCCGTGGGCGTGACACCGGGTTTGTAAGAAGGGATGACTTCGCCCAATTTTGTCGAAGCGCGGCCCGCGAGGAAATCGCCCACCAACCGCGCCGGTGCCGCATAAGTGCTGCCACCGGCGACAAACGCAGCGGATTCCAACTGGCGTTGCAGTTCGAGCCCCGCGAGCGGGTGGCCGGGGTAATCGACTTCTGGCGAAATGCCGACGACGAGCCCCGAATTCGCGTTGCGCTCGTTGCGCGAATATTGGCTCATGCCGTTGGTCACTACGCGGTTTTCTTCGCTTGTCGCCGCGACCACCGTGCCGCCCGGGCACATGCAGAAACTATACACATCGCGTCCGTTTTTGGCGTGATGCACCAGTTTATAATCCGCCGCGCCGAGAATCGGGTGCCCCGCAAACGGGCCGTAGCGCGCCTTGTCGATGATGGATTGCGGATGCTCGATGCGCACGCCAATCGAAAAGGGTTTCGCCTCGATAAATACGCCGCGGTCATGCAGCACCTGGAACGTGTCGCGCGCGCTGTGGCCAATCGCGAGCACGACGTGATCGGCGGCGATGCGTTCGCCGTTTTCGAGCACGACCGCACGCATGCGGCGCTCACCGCCTGCCTCCTCAATCTCGAAATCGGCGACGCGGCTTTGCCAGCGATATTCCCCGCCGAGCGACTCGATGGTCGCGCGCATGTTCTCGACCATTTTCACCAGGCGAAACGTGCCGATATGCGGGTGCGCCTCGGTGAGGATTTCCTCCGGCGCTTCCGCCTTCACGAATTCGGTGAGCACTTTGCGGCCCAAATGCCGCGGGTCTTTGATCTGGCTGTAGAGCTTGCCATCCGAAAATGTGCCAGCCCCACCCTCGCCGAACTGCACGTTCGAACTGGTATTAAGCTGCGATTTGCGCCACAGGCCCCAGGTATCTTTCGTGCGTTCGCGCACCACCTTGCCGCGCTCGAGGATGATGGGTTTGAACCCCATTTGCGCCAGTACCAACGCGGCGAATAACCCGCATGGCCCCGCACCAATGACGATGGGGCGCGAGGTCAAATTCGCCGGAGCATGGCCGACGAATTTATAGTCCATATCCGGCGTGGGCTTCACGTTTTTGTCGTTCGCAAAGCGCTTCAATACCGCCGCTTCGTTCGTCACTTCACAATCGAGCGTGTAGACGAGCTGAATATCCGTTTTCTTGCGGGCATCATTCCCACGTTTAAACACGGTGCAGGAAATCAGCTCCTTCGCGCTGATATTCAGCTTCGCGAGCGCAGCTTTTTCAATCGCCCCATCGGGGTGATTAATCGGCAACTTAATTTCGGTGAGACGAATCATGCAATGACAGGAATGTCGAGAATGGGGCGGCGTAACACGCGGCCATCAAGAAACACCGGCACCCATTTTAAGCGGGTGCCGGTGTTGGATTACTTACTTCGTAGCAGCAGCTTTCAGCTTCGCCAACGCGCGGATTTTCACGCGCACGGTTGCTGGTTTTGCAGCGGCTTTCATCATCTCACCCGTGGCTGGGTTGCGAATCAGCGTGCCGGCTTTGCGCGCCGGAACTTTGCGCAGCGCTACTTTGAACAGGCCCGGGAGCATGAACTCGCCCACACCGTTCGGATGCACGGAACCGAGCAACAGCCCCTCGAGTGCACCCAGCACAGCGCCCACTTGCGCGCGCGACAGATCGGTCGTATCCGCAATGTGGCTCAGCATCGCTGACTTGGTCAGCTTGCCTTTTACGGGTTTAATCACCGCTGCAGCTTTCGGTGCCGACTTCTTCGGTGCCGATTTTTTCGCAACGGGTTTCTTTTTTGCCTTGGTCGCCATATTCAATCTCCTTGGTTAAATGAACGCAGTAATATGGCGGAAGCGGTGAGATTCGAACTCACGGAGGGCTTGCACCCTCGCTAGTTTTCAAGACTAGTGCCTTAAACCACTCGGCCACACTTCCGTTAACCCACGCGAATAGCGCAAAGATACGCGCGCGGCAAGGGCTGCGAGTGGCTATTTCAGCGCGCGATTGAGCGTGTAGGTGCCCACCGCCGCGCCTTTGGCGACCACATGGCCGCTTTTCATCAGGCGTTCGTAGGTGTTTTTGGCGTTGTTCGCATCGTTCGCGGGGTCGGCGCTATCGAGCGCGTTTTGGTCCGCCACCGGCGCTTTTTCATCGAGCGCGAGCACGATAAAATGGTAATGGTGCAGGCGCGCATCATTCCAGGGCGGGCACGGGCCACCGAATTCGCCCAAGCGCGGCACGTAATTCGCCTTGCCCAAATCGTTCGGCAGTTCGATGCCGGCCTTGAGCGCTGCATCTGACGGGCCACCCGCAAGGTTATTCACGCCCGAGGGAATGCCAACGACCGCCCAATGGAAGAAATTCTGGCGCTTGGCACCCGCCGCAATCACGCGGCCGGACTTGCCGGCATTGGTGAAATCCGCCGGCACATCCGGGTCCATCACAAACACCGCGAAGGAATGGGTGGTGCGCGGCGCGGCAGACCATTCAATCGCTGGGCGCAGATTCGCCTCCGTGGGCTTGCTTTTGCCATCGGGAGTGGGCAAACATAGCGCGTTGGCAGCGGGGATGGGCTTCATGTTCGTCATGCCCTCGACCGCAACAGTTAACTCCGCCGGGGCGGCAGCATGGGCCGCAAAAGCAAGGCTGAGCATGGAAAAAACGCCGGCGGCGCGCAGAAAGATAGGCATAAAAACTCCGTAATTGGCCAAGTGCCCCGGGCTTAGCTCGCCTGCGATTAAAAATCCATCTTCCAATGCCGTGCTTATCAATCTTGCGTGCTAGCGCTTAAATGCTTGCCAATGGAGGAATGATCGGCTAATTACCCCGTCCCTGAGGCGAATTCCTCAGGCGTGCATAAAGCACATGTTTGGTGACGCGGGGTGGAGCAGCCCGGTAGCTCGTTAGGCTCATAACCTAAAGGTCGTCAGTTCAAATCTGGCCCCCGCAACCAACACCAGAGCCAATCTCCGGCGATTCAGAAAATCATCAAAATTATCCGGTGCCGCACGGGGGCCGCATTTTAACGGCTCTTCCATTTATTGCCAGTTGAAGCCAAACCATTCGTTTCCTCATAATTTTTACACTTTCGCTACATCCGTCTCGCTACCCTGGAAAGTATCAAGGGAGTGACTTTATGGATGTAGCCTATTTTCTTCTCGGCCTCGCATTCTTCGCCATCACCGGTGGCATGATGCGGTTGTTTGGCGCCTTAAGCGGAGAGTGACATGGACCCGCTGCTGATCGTTAGCGCCATCAGTGCGCTCGTGCTTTTTATTTATCTTCTTTTCGCCCTGCTGAAGCCGGAGCTTTTCCCATGACCATCGATAACGGAACCGTTCAAATCCTCCTTTACCTCGCCGTGCTACTCGCAGCGGTGAAGCCCCTCGGCGCGTACATGGCGCAGGTGTATAGTGGGCAAACGCGTTGGCTCGGTGCGTTCGAGCGCGTTTGTTACCGCGTGGCAGGCATCAACCCCGATGCGGATATGGGCTGGAAAACTTACACGCGCGCCGTGCTGGCTTTCAGCTTCGGTAGTTTGGTGCTGCTCTATGCGCTGCTGCGCTGGCAATCACATCTGCCATGGAACCCGATGGGCATGGCTGATCTTACCCCTGATCTCGCCTTTAACACGGCGGTGAGTTTCATCACCAACACCAATTGGCAATCCTACGGCGGTGAATCGACGCTCAGCTATTTCAGTCAATTCTTCGGTCTTACCATGCAAAACTTTGCATCGGCTGCTGCAGGTATGGCAGTGCTTGCCGCGCTGATTCGTGGACTAGCCCGCAAGAATACGCAAGGCATTGGTAATTTCTGGGCCGATCTGCTGCGTGGCTGCATTTACATTCTGCTGCCGCTCTCGCTTCTCTATACGGTGCTGCTCGCTGGCCAGGGCGTGGTGCAAACCTTTGCCCCATCGGTGAATGTGCCGATGGTGGAAGCCCAACAAGTCGCAGAAGTGAAGGATGGGCAGGGCAATATCACCACGCCCACATCGACGGTGAAGGAACAAACTATTGCTGTAGGGCCAGCAGCATCGCAAATTGCGATCAAACAGCTCGGCACGAATGGTGGTGGCTTCTTCAACGCCAACTCGGCGCATCCGTTCGAGAACCCAACGCCGTTTTCCAATTTCCTTGAAATGTTGGCCATCCTGCTGATTCCCGCTGCCTTATGCTATACATTCGGCGTGATGATCGGCGACCGCCGCCAAGGCTGGGCGGCACTGGCAGCGATGACCATCATTTTCGTGCCGTTGATGCTTTACGGCGTTGCACGCGAGCAAGCGGGCAACCCGCATCTGGAAGCGCTCGGCGTTGCCCATGCGGGCAATATGGAGGGTAAAGAAACACGTCTTGGTATCGAGAACTCGGCCTTATGGGCTGCCGCTACTACCGCAGCAAGCAACGGCTCAGTAAATTCCATGCATGATTCCTACACACCGCTCGGCGGGCTGGTGCCGCTCATCCTCATCCAGTTCGGCGAGGTCATCTATGGCGGTGCTGGCTCCGGCCTGTATGGTATGCTGGTTTTCGTCATCATCACCGTGTTCATCGCGGGTCTGATGGTGGGACGCACGCCGGAATATCTCGGTAAGAAGATTGGTGCGTTCGAGATCAAAATGGCAAGCGTGGCAATCCTTGTAATGCCAGTAACGGTATTGTTCGGCACCGCTTTAGCCGTGCTTACTGAGGCAGGCCGTGCAGGCATGCTGAACCCCGGCGCACAAGGCTTCTCCGAAATCCTCTACGCCATCAGCTCTGCAGGCAACAATAACGGCAGCGCATTTGGTGGCCTTACTGCCAACACGCCCTTCTATAACACGCTGCTGGCGATGGCGATGCTGATTGGCCGCTTCTGGATCATCGTACCAGTGCTGGCCATTGCAGGCAGCATGGTCGCCAAGAACCAAACGCCACCATCAAGCGGCACATTGCCTACGCATACACCGTTATTCATCGGCTTTCTGGTCGGTGCGATCATTCTCGTCGGCGTGCTGACCTTCTTGCCAGCGCTGGCACTCGGGCCGGTGGCGCCCCGCCCTTCCAGCTG
>JBEHYI010000074.1:0-9406 GCA_048498255.1 Pseudomonadota bacterium
TTCTGGCAATCTTCCATGGCTCGTGCGATGGCCGGATTCTTCGCGTCGGTTACGGACACGGCAACGGCAGCGATGTCGGTTTGATTGGCGAAATCGCGAAGCTGATCGATTTGCCCCTTGGGCGTTCATGCTGTTCCTCGACGTGCGCGAGCCGCCCGAGGTCGCGGCCTCGGGCAAGGTGCCGGGCGCCGTCGCCGTGCCGCGCGGGCTGGTCGAGTTCCGGGCCGACTCGGCCTCGCCGATGCACGACAAGGCGTTCGACCGCTCGAAGACGGTGGTCTGCTACTGCGCGTCCGGCGGCCGCTCGGCGCTGGTCGGCAAGACGCTGAAGGACATGGGCTACGGCGACGTGCGCAACCTCGGCGGCTTCAAGGGCTGGGTCGACGCCGGAGGCGACGTCGAGAAGGCCTGAGCCGGAACGGCCCGATGTACGTCCTGCACGGTTTCGGCCCGTCGCCCTATTCGGTGAAGATGCGGGCGATCCTGCGCTATCGGCGCATTCCTTTCATCTGGCGGGCGACCGGCAATCCGCGCGACGTGGCGGTGGCGGCCGGGCTGCCGCCGGTGATCCCGGTGCTGCAGTTCCCCGACGGGCGGCTGATGAACGATTCGACGCCGCTCGCCCATGCGCTCGAACGCGAGCATCCGGGCGAGCGGTCGATCGTCCCGGACGATCCGGTGCAGGCCTATCTCAACGACCTGCTCGAGGACTTCGGCGACGAGTGGGTCACCAAGATGATGTTCCACTATCGCTGGTACTATGCGGCGGATCGCGATTTTGCGCAGACCTGGGTCGTCACCTCGCGTGACCCGGTGATGCCGGAAGCGCCGCGGCGCGCGGCGATGCAGGCGTTCAACGACCGCCAGGTCGGCCGCATGGCGATGGTCGGCTGCACCGAGCAGAACCGGCCGATCATCGAGGACAGCTATCGCTTCGTGCTCGACACGCTCGACCGCCATGTGCGCGAGATCCCGTTCCTGTTCGGCGCGCGTCCCTCGCTTGCCGATTTCGGCCTGTTCGGCCAGCTCCAGATCCTGTCGGTCGATCCCACGCCGATGGCCGAGATGCGCGCGCGGGCGGCGGACGTCTATTGCTGGCTGCTGCGGCTGGACGATGCCTCCGGCGTCGACGGCACGTGGCGCGATCCATCCTTGCCGCTGCCGCCGACGCTGGCGGCGCTGCTCGAGCATTGCGGCGAGACCTACCTGCAGTTTCTCGCCGCCAACACGCGCGCCCTGCAGGACGGCGCCGGCGTGGATGTAATCGACGTGCGTTGCGAGGATATCGTCGAGCAGTGCGTCACCTGGGTTAACCAGCACGGCCACCGTTCTTGCACGCTTTTGTGTATGGGCGACAAGTGCCGACATTTCCTCGAGGCTGAGATGGCGCGGCGATGCGGCGTGATGCACGAAGCCGACGAAGCTCGCACCAGTGGCGATAGCTTGGTCAATTGCTTCAGGGGTTTTGAGGCCGCAGTTTTTAATGAGTGCGGGCACTAGTCTTTCGGGATCACGCTCGTCACGCGCTCACGAAGTTCCTTACCGGTGCGGAAGTAGACCGCGTGGCGTTTGCCCACCGATACCATCGCCCCGTTTTTCGGGTTGCGGGCAGCGCGTGCTTCACGTTCGCGCACCGAGAAGGCGCCGAAGCCGCGAAGTTCCACCCGGTTGCCGCTCGAGAGCGCGGTGGTGATTTCATCGAACATGGTGTTGACGAGCACTTCGATATCACGCTGGTACAGATGCGGGTAGCGTTTGGCCAGTCGTTGGATCAGCTCAGACTTTGTCATCGTTTCTCTCGCGATATCATGGTGTTACTCACGTGAGTGAAGGATGCCAGATACTGACCAGCCCGTCAAGCCCTACCGCAGAGCGGCTGAAGATTTTTATGCCCGTACGTTGTTGTAATTGGTCCCAAAACGAGTCTAGCTCTGGCTCTGGCGTGATTTCGCGAATATCCAACTTAGGGTTGATTTTGCGGGTTTTTTCGAGCCAATCGAGGGTTTCATCGGTTCCGCCGATACCATCGATGAGCTTTAGCTTATAGGCTTGGTTGCCGGTATAGACCCGCCCATCGGCCAATTTACGCACCATTTCCTCATCCATTTTGCGGTTCTCGGAGATGAGGCGCACGAAATGATCGTAGGCATCCATCACCACTTCAGTAACAATCGCGCGCTGGTCGGGTGTCATTGGTTCGGCGAGGTCGGGGACATCCTTCATCGGCCCGGATTTGATGGTGACGGGTTTGACGCCGAGCTTCTCCGCCAGGCCGCTGATTTCGACCGATTGCAGCAACACGCCGATGGAGCCGGTGAGGGTGCCCTCGCGCGCGACGACATAGTCCGTGCCGAGGGAGGCCATGAAGCAGGCCGAGGCGCAGAGCGTGCGCATGACGCCGACGACGGGTTTTTTCTTCGCGATTTCCTTGAGCTGGAGGTAAACCATTTCGCCGCCGACGGTAGTGCCGCCGGGCGAATCGAACTGTACGATGAGGGCTTTGGCGCGCGCGTCATCGCGGATGTCTTTCATCATTTGATCGCGCTTCACGTCATCCGTCATCACGTCTTCGATGTTGATTTGCGCGATGTAATCCTTGCCGAGCGCCGCTTTGCCGTGTGGGCCCATATGGCCGGTGAGCAGCGCCGCGCTGCCAAACACCGCGATGAGCGCGACCGCGCGCCAGCTAGCGAGGTGCTTTTTCAGGCGTTTGCGGTCGATGAGAAGGTCGCTGATGGGTTGCATGGTGACTCACAGTGAATGGTGAGTAGTGAATAGTGAGTGGTGAAGAAAGAAGCAAGCGGCATAACGCACTCACCACTCACACATAAAAAACGGCGGGTGAATCGCTCCACCCGCCGTTCGTTATCGTGTTTGAAAAACTACGCTGCGTCTTCCGCGTCGTCTTTTTTCTTCGATTTTTTCGGCTTGGCCGAAGCTTCCGAAATTGCGGCACCCAGGATATCGCCGAGCGATGCACCCGAATCCGACGAGCCGTACTCGTCGATCGCGCGCTTGTGCTCGTCTTGCTCGAGGGTTTTGATCGAGACGGCCACTTTGCCGGTTTTCTTATCGACCGAAACCACTTTCGCATCGATGCGATCACCCACCGCGAAGCGCTCTGGGCGTTGATCTTGGCGATCACGCGACAGTTCGTTCTTCTTGATGTAGCTCGAAACGCCTTCTGCGATTTCCACTTCGATACCATCGCGCTCAACGGCGGTTACCTTACAGGTCACCACGTCGCCTTTTTTGTAGGCAGCGAGGCTGTCGCCGTTCGGGTTCTCGGTCAGTTGCTTGATGCCGAGGCTGATGCGCTCTTTCTCGATATCGACCACGAGAATGCGGGCTTTAACCTTGTCGCCTTTTTTGTACGACTTGATCGCTTCTTCGCCCGGCTGATCCCAGCTGATATCGCTGTGGTGCACGAGGCCGTCGATCTCGCCAGCGAGGCCAACGAACAGACCGAAATCGGTGATGTTGCGCACTTCACCTTCGATGATGTCGCCCTCGTGGAAGTTCGCAGCAAAGCTGTTCCACGGGTTCTCGATCACTTGTTTCATGCCCAGGCTGATGCGGTGTTTGGTCGCGTCGACATCGAGCACCTGCACTTCCACTTCCTGGCCGGTTTGCACGAGTTTCGATGGGTGAACGTTCTTCTTCGTCCAGCTCATTTCGCTCACATGCACGAGGCCTTCCACGCCGCTATCGAGCTCCACGAACGCACCGTAATCGGTGATGTTGGTGATTTTGCCCTTGAGGCGTGCGCCGACGGTGAATTTGTGGCTGACGCCTTCCCACGGGTTGGTGTCGAGCTGCTTCATGCCGAGCGAAATACGCTTGGTGTCGGCATCGAACTTGGTCACGATCACGCGGACTGCATCGCCAATCGCGAATACTTCGGATGGGTGATTAATGCGTTTCCACGAAATATCGGTCACGTGGAGGAGACCATCCACGCCGCCCATATCGATGAACGCGCCGTAATCGGTGATGTTTTTCACGATACCGTCGAGGATTTGGCCTTCCGCGATTTTGTCGAGGAGCATGCCACGCGCTTCTGCACGGCTCTCTTCCATGATCGCGCGGCGCGAAACCACGATATTGCCGCGGCGGCGGTCCATTTTCAGGATGAGGAACGGCTGCGGGATGTTCATGAGTGGCGAAACATCCTTGATCGGACGGATGTCAACTTGGCTGCCCGGCAGGAATGCAACCGCGCCGCCGATATCCACCGTGAAGCCGCCTTTGACGCGGCCGAAGATGGTGCCTTCGATTTTGGTTTGGTTTTTGTGCACTTCTTCGAGCTTCACCCATGCTTCTTCACGTAGTGCTTTTTCACGCGACAGCTGCGCTTCACCGTGGCGGTCTTCAATGCGCTCGATATAGATATCGTACTGGTCGCCGATGCGGATTTCGGCCGGTTGGCCAGCGACGGAGAATTCTTTCAAGGGGATGCGGCCTTCGGATTTCAAGCCTACGTCGATGATGGCGAGGTCTTTCTCGATGCCGACGATGGTGCCTTTCACCACGCTGCCTTCGGCCACACGGCCCGCGGCGCTGTTTTCGAAAAGGTCGGCGAAGCTTTCACCGGTGCTGAAATTTTGGTCTTTGAAGTCTTCCTTACGGACAGTTGCAGATTGTGCCATGTGTTTTGGTACTTTCCAGATTGGTAAAGGTTGCTGAATCACGCCTACACCAGTGTAGCCGCGCCCACACGCACCCGCGCGAGGGAGGTGGGTTTATACGCCGGATTGAGGGAATTGCAAGGGGTTTTGGTGCTAGTGGCGCAATTGGGCCGGTGCTTTGGCCTTCTCACCGGATGCCTTAGGCTTCAATGCCGGGGTGGGCGCAGGGCAAATTTCAGAGATCGGCGAGGGATTTGCTACGCAGAAACCGTATTTTTTATCTTTGCTGTCAATAGTTTGATCGTCAGCGCTATGCCAAGGATCGAGCGGTTTGAGCTTCTCCCACACGCCGGGTGCTGCTTCCGGGTGGGTATCATTCCCCGCGCTGCCTTTGCATTGCAGCGTCACATTATCGAGACCTACGACCTTCAAGGTGTTCTCACCCTCGACATAGGTCTTGATCGAGCTGCCGGCGATCTTCGTGTATTGGATTTTGGTTTGTCCCGCAGGGCATTGATTATTCGCCATAATAAGCTCCATCGTTGATGTATTTGATGAAATACTCTAGCAGCTCTAACCCGCGCCGAGTGTGACAATTGGGTGAAGTTAATGGGGCAATCTTCATCAAACTGTCACAAAACTCCTGGCGCAAATGGCTAAAATGGATGTCTGTCTTTTGGAGAACCCCATGGCCGATAATTTCGACCCTAAGCCAACCAAGCTCGATACGATCATCAAATCGCCGGCGAGCCCGGTGTGTGAGTATGTCGAAGGCAGCGAGAAGCAGCCTAAAAGCACCGCCGAGCGCGCGCTTTACAATGCGGCGCAAAGCTTTTTCGATGCGCCGTATCAGGGCGGGCAGAATCTCTTCATCGGTGCGATTGGTGCGCTGACCGAGCCGCACCGCGTTGTGGCGGGGGCGATCGCGGTGAAATTCAACGATTACATGCAAAATCAGCGGCTGGCGGATGCGCTGCTGCAGGAGCCGCAGCCGGTGAAGACGGAGGCCGCGAATGTGGTGCCGCTGAATAAGCCGAAGCCGGGTTGGAAGATTTAGCATGGATGATGTTGCTCCAGAAGAAGTCTCGAGCGGTGAGACGAAGCTCGAAAAATTCGAGGGTATTTCTTCGGAAACTGCGCAAAAAACATATTCTTTTTTAGAGAAAGTTGGGTTGCTGGCACTCGTACCTTCACCGTTTGAAGGCGCTATAACTGCGCATACGGAATGGAAAGATACGTACCAAGCTTTCACGATTGCGTGTCGGTTGGTTCAATCTGCCAAGGAAGGTATAGTCCTTGACGCCGAAGTTAAAGTGTTCCGAAAAGCTATACATGCTGCGGTTAACGCATTACCGGAAGGCAGCTTTTTTAGGCGTGAAATTAAAAATGGCAATGATTATGCGGGCATTAACCGCTTTGTGCAGCTTGCTAAATCTGAATATCATGGCTCAAAATATAAACCTGCAGGTCGCAGTTGGCGTATGCGCGGTGATGCTGACCCGCTCGTTTCGTTCGATGATATTTATACAGTTAGCGGGCTCAGCGGCTTTGCACAAAATGGTGAGTTACAAAATTTGATGCGCCCAGTTTATGCAGCGGCCGTGACGAATGAACTGGGCTTAAGCATGATATCGATTCCGCTTGAACCTTTGATGAACGAAGCAAGTAAATGGTTGAGCAAGCAGACATCTGAAAAGGCGATGGCTATCGATCCTGCTGAATTCATGCAAGCGGTAAAAAAATTTACAGCTCTCTCGGAAGAGGCCGGTAGAACAGTAAAGGATTTGGCATTGCGTGGGCAAGAAGCATACCGGCAATCTGCTGCACGCCAGGTTTAACCAATCGCCGCCAATACCTGCTCAAACACCTCATTCATCGACAAATCGCTCGTATCGATCACCACCGCATCGTCCGCCGGTTTCATGGGGGCGACGGCGCGGGTGGCGTCACGGGCATCGCGCTCAACGAGGTCATCGTAGACGGATTGGTAATCCACCTTCACGCCGTAATCTTGCAGCTCTTTGTGACGGCGGCGCGCGCGGGCTTCGAGGCTAGCAGTGATGAAGAATTTATGGTCCGCTTGCGGGCAAATCACGGTGCCGATATCGCGCCCATCCAGCACCGCACCGTTTTCGAGCGCGGCAAATTTATGCTGGTAGTCGAGCAGCACTTCGCGCACTTCCGGAATGGCGGAGACGACCGATGCGGCGGTGCCGATGCGCTCGCCGCGTAGTTTTGGGTTGGCGAGGTCCTGGCTGTTGATCGCGCGCGCGGCGGCGATGGCGGCAGCCACATCTTCCGGCTGTTGGTCGGCATAGAGCACGCGCATGCCCACCGCGCGGTAGAGCAAACCGGTATCGAGATAGCCAAGGCCGAAATGGTAGGCGAGGCGGCGGGCGAGCGAGCCTTTGCCGGATGCTGCGGGCCCATCGATCGCGATCACCATGCGGCGCTCGGGCGTTGGGCGTTCCTTACGTTCGATGATGAATTTTGCGCCCAAATGGCGCATCAGCGGCATGAAGCCGGGGAAGCTGGTGCTGATCGCGCGGATGTCATCCACCATCACCGGTTTTTGGGTGACGAGGCCGAGGATGAGGAAGCTCATGGCGATGCGGTGATCGAAATGCGTGGTGACGACGCCACCGCCGAGCGGCGCGCCCGCTTTGCCATAGACGATGAGGTCGTCGCCTTCCTCCAGCGCTTCGATGCCGTTGGCGCGCAAGCCTGCAATGATCGCGGCGAGGCGGTCGGATTCCTTGACGCGCAGCTCGCCCAAGCCGCGCATGGTGCTTTTGCCGGTGGCGCAGGCGCAGGCTACGGCGAGGATCGGGTATTCATCGATCATGCTGGGCGCAATATGGGCGGGTACATCCACCTCGCTTAAGTTGCTGGTACGGGCGGTGATATCGCCGACCGGTTCGCCGCCAACGTCGCGCAAATTGGTGATGGTGAGGTCCGCGCCCATTTGTTTCAACACATCGAACAGGCCGGTGCGCAGCGGGTTGAGGCAGACATTCGGCACGGTGACTTCGGAATTGGGCACCAGCAACGCGGCCACAATCGGGAACGCGGCGGAGGAGGGATCAGCGGGCACGTGCAACTCGCGGTCCTCAGGCGTTTGGTTGGGTTGTCCGGTGAGGGTGATAATCGTAGCGCCATCCTTCACTTCGCTCTGTACCTCCACCCCGAAAAACCGCAGCATGCGTTCGCTATGGTCGCGGGTAGCTTCGCGCTCGATCACCGTGGTGGTGCCGGGCGTGTTGAGGCCCGCGAGCAGCACGGCGGATTTCACCTGCGCCGAGGCAACGGGGAGTGTGTAGCTGATGGGCGAGGGGTGCGTTGCGCCATGCATGGCCAGCGGCAGGCGGCCGCCTTCACGCGCCATGAAGCTTGCGCCAATTTGCTCGAGCGGGGTGATCACGCGCATCATCGGGCGTTTTTTTAGGGAATCATCGCCGGTGAAATGGCTGGTGAAATTATAAGTCGAGAGCAAGCCCATCAGCAGCCGCGCGGCGGTGCCGGCATTGCCCATGTCGAGAATATCGCTTGGCTCCTGCAAGCCGCCAATGCCGCGGCCGGAAACGGTCCAATGCCCATCCGCATGGCGGGTGATGGGAACGCCGCAGGCTTTCAGCGCCGCCGCGGTGCGCAGCACATCTTCTCCCTCGAGCAGGCCGTAAATGCGGGTGGTGCCCAGCGCCTGGCTGCTGAGCATCAGCGCGCGGTGGGAGATGGATTTATCGCCGGGCACCACGCAGCGGCCATGGAGGCTTTTGGTGGTGGTAGCGGTGGCTGCTTGTGGATTGTCGTGCGTGGATTGCATATGGGCTATTGCGTTTTCTAAAAAACTCACGTTATGTGAAATGAAAGGCGCTTCTAACGCAAGTAGTTGGTGGGCGCAAGAACAGGAAATAGCAGGGAATAAGGGAGGCCTCATGACGTCCAACAATTTAGGCAACAAACGTGTTTGCCCGAAATGTGACGCCAAATTTTACGATTTCGGGCAGGTGAGCCCGATTAAATGCCCCAAATGCGGTAAAAGCTGGACGGAAGGCGCGAAGAAAAAGCCCGCGCCGGTAAAAAAGGAAGTCAAGCCCGCGCCGGTGAAGCGCAAACCCGCGCGAGAGGATGACGATCTGCTCGACATGGCGGGCGATTTGCCGGATGTGGATGACGGCGACGAGCTCGAAGAAATGGAGCCGATGGAAGATGACGGCGTGGAGCTGACCTCGCTCGAGGAAGTGGAAGAGCATGAGGAGGAAGAGGAGAATGATCCGAATTCCGACGATGCTGAGGATGATATGTTCACGGATCTTTCCGGCGATAAAATCGTCGATGATTTTGAGGATCACGTGGAAGACGAAGAGGACGACGAAGAGCAGGATGAAGACGAGGACGATGCGGATGAGGACGACGATGATGATCGCCCGAAACGCCGCCGTCGCTAACAGGGGATAGGAATGCGCGTTATTAGCCGAGAGCCGGAAGCCCATTTGGTGGAGCTGTTGCAGGCGGTGGAAACCACGCCGCAAGGCTGGCAGGCGGTCGCGTTTCATTTCGCGAAATTGCTTGAGCATTACCGCAGCGAATACCAGATCAAAATCGCGACGAATTTGATGAATGATTTGCTGGGTGACCGCGACGGCGCGATTTATTTGTGCGAGGATTCGACCATTTACGTGATGGTGAAAAACTTCCCGCGGCAGCTGACGGAAAAGATGATTTTCCAGCTGCGCTATTTGTTCATGGATGACCCGCTTTCCTACACGGCGGAGGGG
>JBEHYI010000075.1:0-9129 GCA_048498255.1 Pseudomonadota bacterium
CTCCCCCCTTGAGGGGGAGTCAAATCCGCTCTTCGCGGATTTGGTGGGGGGTAATTCTTCCTCAAATACCACGCTTCAAGTAACCCCCCACCAAAATGCCCAAGAGCATTTTGGCTCCCCCTCAAGGGGGGAGCTGGCTGTGGCACCGCCAGCGGCTCAATCTCAACCGCCACGTCTCCCGCAAACCCTCTGCATCACCATGCCGAACGTCAAAAGCGAAACGCAGCTGATGAATTTTGACCTCGCGGGGTTCGCCGTCTCCGCCGGAAGTGCTTGTTCTTCCGGCCGAATCGCGGCATCGAGCACATTGCTCGCCATGGGCATCGCGCCGGAAATCGCCGAAACCGCCATCCGCATCAGTTGGGGGTGGAAAACGACGCGTGCCGAGCTCGAAGCCTTTGCCGCGGCGTGGAAATCGACTTACTTGCGAATCACTCGCAAAGCCGCATAAATCCGTGATTTTATCCGTTGAAATAGTTGACTCCAGCACTATGTTATTCTATGCCGCAGCCAAGCTTGCGTGAAAGATGAAAAATATGACCATCGTACCCCTCAAAAAACCTGAAAATTCCGCCGTGAAATTCCCGATTTTCATGGATTACCAATCGACGACGCCGGTCGACCCGCGCGTGCTCGAGGCGATGCTGCCGTACTTCACCGAGAAATTCGGCAACCCGCATTCGCGCAGCCATGCTTATGGCTGGGAGGCGGAGGAGGCCTGCGAAATCGCGCGCGGGCAAGTGGCGCGCCTCATCAATGCGGATGCGAAGGAAATCATCTTCACCAGCGGCGCGACGGAATCCAACAACATTGCGCTGAAGGCGGTGGGCAGCTTTTATAAATCGAAAAAGAACCATATCATCACGGTCGTCACCGAGCATAAATGCGTGCTGGACAGCGCGCGCCATATGGAGATGGATGGGTTCGAAGTGACCTATCTGCCGGTCGAGAAAAACGGCCTCATTAACCTTGAAACGCTCAAAGCCGCGATCAAAGACACCACGCTGATGGTGAGCGTGATGGCCGTGAATAACGAGTTGGGCGTGATTCAGCCACTCGCCGAAATTGGCAAAATTACGCGGGAATGCGGGGTATTTTTCCACACGGATGCGGCGCAGGCGTTCGGCAAAATTCCGCTGGATGTGGAGGCGATGAATATCGATCTGCTCAGCATTTCCGGCCATAAAATCTACGCACCCAAAGGCATCGGTGCGCTGTTCGTGCGCCGTCGTCCGCGCATTCGCCTGGAGTCGCTGTTCAGCGGCGGCGGGCAGGAGCGTGGCATGCGTTCGGGCACGCTCCCGACCCCACTCGTGGTGGGTCTTGGCAAAGCGGCCGAAATCGCCGCTGCCGAAATGCAGGAAGAAAACGCGCGCATCCGCTACCTCAGCCAGAAATTCCTGAAAGCGGTGATGGATGACGTGCCGGATGTGTATTTGAACGGCGACCGCGACCAGCGCATCCCCGGCTGCATCAATCTCAGCTTCGCCTATATCGAAGGCGAGAGCATGATCATGGCGATCAAGAACATCGCATGCTCGAGCGGCTCGGCCTGCACCAGCGCCAGCCTTGAGCCATCCTACGTACTCCGCGCCATCGGTGTCGGCGAAGAACTCGCGCATACGTCGATCCGCTTCGGCATTGGCCGCTTCACCACCGAGGCTGAAATCGACGAAGCGATCCGGATTGTGAGTGGTAGCATCGAAAAACTCCGCGCCATGAGCCCGCTTTGGGAAATGGTGCAAGAAGGTATCGACATCAGCAAAATCCAATGGGCAGCACATTAATATGAACGAGACATTACAACCCGGATCTTTTGTAGAACGCCATCGTCCCGAAGGACCGCAGGGGGATTTCGAGCCGCTCGCTATCATTGAGCGCAGCCAAATGGTGAAAACGCTGCATGAAATGATGGAGCAGCATTCAGATACGGATCCCGCGCATAACTACTCGCGCCAACTTCTGGATAAGAGCTACGAGCTAACCTGTAAGCATGATTGCTTGTCGCAAGCTTATGCAATGCTTGCCGACGGGTTGCTCGCGTCGAAAGACGCAATGCGTGCAGAGAAGAAAGCGAATGGCGGCGTGCTCCCCGTGCAGAAACCTGATTTGCAACCGCAGGAATATTACGAACTGATTCGCTTCGGTGGGTTTGGTGAATTGCCAAGCCCTGGAGAAGCAAAATATGATTACCATGCAATTTTCGAAGCACTGGAAACGAAAATGCAAGAAATCTCCGAGACCCCTCAATCAACGTTAAGAACAACAGCAGGTTAATATGGCATACTCAGAAAAACTGGTCGATCATTACGAGAATCCTCGCAACGTCGGCAGCCTCGATAAAGAGGACGATCACGTGGGCACCGGCCTTGTCGGCGCGCCGGCATGCGGCGATGTGATGAAGCTGCAAATCCGCGTGAACGATGCGGGCGTGATCGAAGATGCGCGCTTCAAAACCTTCGGCTGCGGCTCGGCAATTGCTTCATCTAGCCTCGTTACCGAATGGGTGAAGGGCAAACATGTCGATGAAGCGGCGACGATCAAGAACACGCAAATTGCGCAGGAACTGGCGCTGCCGCCGGTGAAAATCCACTGCTCCGTGCTCGCGGAAGATGCGATCAAAGCCGCGATTGCGGATTACAAAGCGAAGCACACGAGCACGGCGGAAGCTGTCTAACGCACGTCATGATCACCTCGACCACATCGAAAGCCGTCTCCATCACCGACCGCGCGGCGGCGCATATCACCGAGCTGCTCGGCAAGCGCGAGAAGGAATCCGTCGGCATCAAAGTCGGCATCCGCACGCGCGGCTGCTCGGGGCTTTCCTACACGATCGAATATGCGGATGAGATTGGCAAATACGACGAGGTGATTGAGGAAAAAGGCGTGCGTGTCCTCATCGACCCGAAAGCGGTGATGTTCCTCATCGGCACCGAAATGGATTTCGTCGAAGAGAAATTCAAAAGCGGGTTTGTGTTCAATAACCCCAATGCCAAAGGCACTTGCGGGTGCGGGGAAAGCTTCAACGTCTAACCCGCCGATTTTATTTGTCCCGCCCCACATTTACCCCTATAACGCTGCTTCATTTGTTGTGTGATTTAGGATGTGTCTATGACTGCTACCGCAAGCGCGAGTTTCGCCGCGAAGCTTAAGCCCGTGATGATTTCGGGGAAGGAAGTATTGCCGATTGTGGAGGGCGGCAAGGGCGTTGGCGCGAGCAACGGCCGCAGCGCTGGCGCATTCGCGGCAGCCGGTGCCGTGGGCACGATTTCCGCGGTGAACCAGCTCGAGTTCGATGCGTCGGGCAACCCGATTCCGCTGGTCTATCATGGTAAAACGCGTGTCGAAAAGCACCGCGAACTGGTTGAAAACGGCATCCGCGCAGGCATTCAACACGCGAAATGGGCGCATGAAATTTCGGGCGGCAATGGCCGCATTCACATGAACATCCTCTGGGAAATGGGCGGTGCGGCGGAAGTGATGGAAGGTATCCTCGCCGGGGCTCCTGGCCTCATCCACGGCGTCACCTGCGGCGCGGGCATGCCGTATCGCCTCAGCGAAATCGCCGCGAAATACAATGTCTATTACCACCCGATTGTCTCCTCCATGCGTGCTTTCCGCGCGCTGTGGAAGCGGTCTTATTCGAAATATACCGAGCTGCTCGGCAGCGTGGTGTACGAGGATCCGTGGCTCGCGGGCGGGCATAACGGCCTGTCGAATTCCGAAGACCCGGAGCGCCCGGAGGACCCGTATCCGCGCGTGGTCGAACTGCGCAAATTCATGAACGAAGTAGGCCTGCACCATGTGCCCATCATCATGGCGGGCGGCGCCTGGCATTTGAAGGATTGGGAGCATTGGCTCGATAATCCGGATATCGGCCTGATCGCGTTCCAGTTCGGCACGCGCCCGCTGCTGACTAAGGAGAGCCCGATTCCCGAGGAATGGAAAGACCGCCTGATGACGCTGAAAGAGGGCGATGTATTCCTGAACCAATTCTCGCCGACGGGGTTTTATTCCTCGGCGGTCAATAACAGCTTCATCAAGGAGCTGCGCGCGCGCAATGAGCGTCAGGTACCGTTCAGCATGGAGCCCGCGGGTTATATGACGGAAAGCTACGGCTTCGGCCCGCGCAAACGCCCGCATTATGTGACGCCGGAGGATCTCGAGCGCATCAACCAATGGATCGGTCTTGGTTATACCGAAGCGCTGAAAACGCCGGATGAGACGATGATTTTCGTGACGCCCGAAAAGGGCCAGGAAATTCATGTCGATCAGGTGGAATGCATGGGCTGCCTCAGCCATTGCCGCTTCAGTAACTGGAAGGACCACGACGATTACACCACCGGCAAAAAGGCCGATCCGCGCAGCTTCTGCATCCAGAAAACGCTGCAGGAAATCGTCCGCGGCGGCCCGCTCGAGCATAACCTCATGTTCTCCGGCCATAACGCCTACAAATTCGCCGCGGACCCGTTCTATTCGAACGGCTACGTGCCGACGGTGGGCGAGCTGGTCGGGCGGATTATGACGGGGGCTTAGGTTTTTTAAGCAAACCTACTTTTCAGCAGCATAAACAGCCCATAACTGGCCGACATGATCACGCAAGAGGCAGCCAGCGCCGGGTAAAATTTCAAGCCCGCCTGAATCAGCAATGGCAGCGCGATGAAGAACAGCAGTGAAGGCGCGACCAGCCACAGAATATCGTGGGAGAGTGCTGCAATCTTGCTAACATCCTTCGTGTCTTCATACAGCCAGATCAGCGCCAGAATCGAGGTGAGGGGCAGCGATGCAATCGCTGCCGCAAACAGGCTATAGCGCCGCGCCAGTTCGGAAACGCTGGCGACGATGAGGGCCGTAATAATTGTTTTGAGCAGGAAATACATCATTCCTTAAACACCTCCTCACGCCCCACGCCCCAAATATCGGCCTTGCGGATCCAGCCTTTGCGGCTGTTGATCTCCATCTCGCACCAATCCGGCTCGCAGCGTTTGAGGCTGCCGATGACCCGCGGTTGCGCGCGCATGACGGTGCGGCTTGCCGCATCCGGCTCGCGGTAGAGATTTTGCAACTTATCCATTACCATCGCGGTACGTTTGCCCTCGATCGCGCCCTTATGTACCCAGCCGGAGCTGCCCTCGAAATCCGCGATTTTGCGCCAATGTGCGAACTCCTCGATGATTTTCACCGGCAGATGCGCGCGCTTGTAAACATAGCGGATCGGATAGCGTTTGCCGGGGCCGACGCGCACATTGGCCTCGTCATATTTCAGTGAGACATAGCGCGGCACCGGCAGGCCCGAAGGGTTGAGGATAGAGGGCTCCGGCGCGGCCTGCGCGCAGGTCGCAAAAAGCAGAAGTGCCATGGCGAGAATACGGATCATGGATTCGCTATAAACCAGCGGGGCGGTGCTGTCACGCGCCACAGACCGGGCAGTGCGCATCTTGCGTTAAGCGGCTGATTCGCTGGGCCATCGTGCGGGCATCAAAGCGCAATAAGTTGCCGGCCAAGGCGGGTTTGCCAAGCAGGGTATTGATCACTTCCTGCGCCTGCATGCTGCCGATAATGCCAGCGAGCGGGCCAATGACGCCCGATTCCCGGCAGGTGTTCGCCTCCGGCGCTTCGGGGTTCACCAAACATTGGTAGCAAGGGCTGCCGGGCATCACAGTCATCACTTGCCCATCCCACCCCGCAATCGCGGCACTCACCAACAGTTTTCCGAGCTTTACGCAGGCCGCATTCACCGCAAAGCGCGAGGCGAAATTATCGCAGCCATCGGCGATGATGTCGTAGGCGGGATTAGGGATTGGGGATTGGGGATTCGTGCCACCAATAATGCTTTCCGCATTCGCCGCCGTAATCGCGAACGGGTAGGGGATGATCTTCACGTCAGGGTTCAATTCCGCAATGCGATCGCTCGCGCTCTCCACCTTCAGGCGGCCGATATCGCCGGTTTCGTGGATGATTTGCCGCGCGAGGTTTGAAAGCTCCACGCGGTCCGGATCAATCACGCCGATGGTGCCAACCCCCGCCGCTGCGAGATACGAAATCAGCGCCGAGCCAAGCCCGCCCGCGCCAATCACCAGCACGCGGCTCGTCAGCAGCTGCTGCTGACCCGCTTCACCGATTTCGGAAAGCATGATCTGCCGCGCGTAGCGGCGCTGTTGGTCGAGCTGCATCGCGGCTAAATTTCCGCGAATAAATCCGTAGAGATGTAGCGCTCTGCTGGGGAGGCAACGATGACAACAATCGTTTTTCCTTCCATCTCCGGGCGCTTCGCGATTTCGAGGGCGGCGGCGAGTGTTGCGCCCGACGAAATCCCCGCCGGAATGCCATCGAGCTTCGCCGCCGCGCGGGCGATGGCAAAGGCAGTGGCGTTGCTGATGGTGACGATCTCGTCGATCACTTCGCGATGCATGACTTCGGGAATAAACCCCGCGCCGATGCCCTGGATTTTATGCGGCCCCGGATTGCCGCCTGAAAGCACCGGTGAATCTTCCGGCTCCACGGCGATGATTTTTACCGAAGGTTTTTTCGATTTCAGATATTCACCCACACCCGTGATGGAGCCGCCGGTGCCGACACCGGTGACGAACACATCGACCTTACCCGCCGTATCTTCCCAAATTTCCGGCCCCGTGGTGGTGAGGTGAACCGCCGGGTTCGCCTCGTTTTTAAATTGCTGAAGCATCAGCGCTTTGGGGTTATTCGCCACAATCTCCTCTGCCTTCTCAATCGCGCCGCGCATACCTTTCGGGGCGGGCGTAAGCTCAAGCTCCGCGCCCAGAAACTTCAGCATCTTCCGCCGCTCCAGCGACATTGATTCGGGCATGGTGAGAATCAATTTATACCCCTTCGCCGCACACACGAACGCCAGCGCAATGCCGGTATTGCCCGAAGTCGGCTCGACCAGCACCGAATCCGCCGCGAGCTTGCCGGATTTCTCCGCCGCTTCGACCATCGAGAGCGCAATACGATCCTTCACCGAAGAAAGCGGGTTGAAAAACTCGAGCTTCGCGAGCACCGTCGCCTTTGCGCCGTTCGCTTCCGCGAGGCGGTTCAGGCGCACCAGCGGCGTATGGCCCACGGTTTCAAGGATGGATTCGTAAATCCGCCCGCGCGGTTTATCCAATTGGTTGAGTGCTGTGCGAATGGTCATAAATCCTCTTATTCTTTTTAAATCGTGAAATCGGTGGCGGGAGCATTGCTGGTCGCGATATTCGCGGCTTCGGCGCGCTCGCATAAAGTTGCAATGGTGATCGTCGAAAGCTGCGCCTGCCAATCCGCCATCAGGCTTTCGGCGGCGGGGGCAAGGATCTCGCGGCCAAGCGCGGTGGTCGATTCCGGCAGCTCCGCGCCATCCGTAATCACCTCGCAAATATCGGCGAGCGTAATGCGGCGGCGCTCACGCCCCAACACATAACCGCCCGATGGCCCGCGCTGCCCGCGCAAAATGCCTGCGCGCACCAGCTTTTGCATGATGGGCTCGAGATAGCGCGTCGGCAAATTCTGCGCCTCGGCAATCTCGCTGCCCGCCACCGGCGTCACCTTCGCGTTGTAGGCGATGTAGAGCACTGCCTCGAGCGCGTAGAAGATTTTCTTCGAGGGCGTCAGCATGGGAGAACCTCTCCACAGACTGTCATTCCCGAGCTAGCTTTGCCAAAATTCTTCTTCAGAATTTTGTTGCAAAGCTTCATCGGGAATCCAGCCTTGAAATAAGCTGTTCCTATGATTGTGACGAATGAGAAACTGGATTCCCGATGAAGTGCCGTGACCAAATTCTGAAGGAGAATTTGGACGGCACTAACTCGGGAATGACAAGCTCTGGGATTCATCGCACTACCCCCGCGTGCCGGTGGAGCCGAAGCCGCCCGTGCCGCGCGCGCTGCTCGGCAGCTCGATCACTTCCGAAAATTGCGCGCGGGTGTAAGGCGCAATCACCATTTGCGCGATACGCATGCCGCGCTCGATGGTGAAGGCTTGGTCGCCGTGATTGATGAGGATGACACCGATCTCGCCGCGGTAATCCGCATCGATGGTGCCGGGCGAATTCACGAGCGAAATACCGTTCTTGAGCGCAAGGCCCGAACGCGGGCGAATCTGTGCCTCATACCCATCCGGCAATGCAATCGAAAGGCCGGTCGGGATCAATTTCCGCTCACCCGGCGCGACGCTGATATTCTCGGCAATCGCCGCTTGCAGATCAAGCCCCGCGCTATGCTCCGTGGCGTAAGCGGGCAGCGCCAGCTCCTTCGCATGCGGCAGGCGGGTAATGGCGATGGTGACAGCTTGGCTCATGATACATCCTTTAATGTGGCGTTATTTTAGTAGTTGTCATTCCCGAGTTAGCTTCGTCAAAATTCTCCTTCAGAATTTTGCAACGAAGCTTCATCGGGAATCCATCTTTATAAAACTGGATTCCTGATGAAGCTTTGCAACCAAAAACTAAAGGAGTTTTTGGGCAAAGCTAGCTCGGGAATGACAAGTTGAGAGAGTGTGCATCAAACGGGGGTTACCTTCTTCACTGTTTTCTTCGCATCAAAATGCTCGGCGATTTTCAGCGCGAGTTTGCTCGCGATATCGGCCTTGCTAGTGAGCGGCCAGAATTCCTCATCGCTCGGCGTAATCAGCGTCACCGAATTATCATCCGCACCGAACACTTTCGCGAGGCCCACCTCATTCGCAATCAACCAATCGCAGCCCTTCGCCACCCGCTTCGCGCGCGCATGCTCGAGCAGTTTTTCCGTCTCCGCCGCGAACCCCACGACGAGCTGCGGGCGCTGAGTATGCTTCGCCACGCTCGCCAAAATATCCACTGTCGGCACCAGTTCGAGCGTGAGTTTATCGTTGTTGGTTTTCTTCTTCAGCTTCTGCGCTGCGGGCTCGGCGAGGCGCCAATCCGCCACCGCCGCCGCACCGACGAAAATATCCGCCGGCAATTCCTTCTCCACCGCTTTCAGCATCGCATCCGCCGTCGTCGTGCGCACCACGCGCACATTGGCGGGGTCCGGTATATTCACCGAGCCGGTAATCATCACCACCTCCGCGCCCGCCGCCGCGAGCGCCGCCGCAATCGCGTGGCCCTGCTTGCCGGATGAGCGGTTGCCCAGATACCGCACCGGGTCGATGGCCTCC
>JBEHYI010000076.1:0-8856 GCA_048498255.1 Pseudomonadota bacterium
GCCTGATTGCTGCATCCCAGATTAATGCAGCGATCGTTGGACGATTCGGTCCAGATCGAATACTCGGCATTGCGCTGCTGTGGCCAGTGGGATTGGCTCATTTTCCTTTACGCCGCCTCGCCAACTAGCTACTGACAAACCATGTTCACAACCCCCACCCTCACCATCTCCCTCTCCGCCATCGTCGCCAACTGGCAATTGCTGCGCAGCAAATTCACCGGCGAGGAATGCGCCGCGGTGGTGAAGGCGGATGGGTATGGCCTTGGCGCGGTGGAAGTTGCAACCGCACTCGCGAAAGCAGGCTGCCACACATTTTTTGTTGCCACCATCGAGGAAGGCATCGAGCTGCGCGCCGCCTTGCCGGATGTGCGCATCCTCATTCTCCACGGCGTGCTGAAGGGCGAGGAATTCGCCTTCGCCGCGCACCGCCTCATCCCCATCCTCAACTCCCTCGAGCAAATGGAGCGTTGGAAGCCTGTCGCCGCCGAACATGTGCATGCAGTAAGCGCCCTCCACATCGACACCGCCATGGCGCGCGCGGGGCTGCAGGTAAAAGAATTCGGCGCATTGATGGCACGCGATCCATCCATCCTCGAAGCTTGCCGCGTCGGCCTCATCATGAGCCACCTCGCAAGCTCCCCGGATGCGAACGACCCACTCAACGCCAAGCAGCTCACCCGCTTCAACGCCGCGCGTATGCATGCGCCCAATATCCCCGCCTCACTCTGCAATTCCGGCGGTATTTTTCTTTCGCCCGATTACCATTTCCACCTCGCCCGCCCCGGCTGCTCGCTTTATGGCATCGCGCCGCAAAGCGAGGGCAAAAACCCAATGCACCATGTCGCCACCTGGAACGCGCCCATCCTCACCACCCGTGTGCTGGAGCAGGAACAAACCGTTGGCTATGGCGGCACAGCGACCGCGAAAACAGGCACCCGCATCGCCACCGTGCAAAGCGGGTATGCGGATGGGTATTTGCGCTCGCTCTCGAACAATGCGCTCGGTTATGTCGGCCCGCATCAAGCCCGCCTCATCGGCCGCGTGACGATGGATATGCTCTGCTTCGATGTGACCGATGTGCCCGAACATCTCCTCCACGAAGGTGCATCCATCACGCTGCTTGGCGATCATGACGGTATCCGCGTCGATGATCTCGCCCACGCCGCAGGCACCATCGGCTATGAAATCCTCACCCGCATTGGCCCGCGCGTGAAGCGCATCTACGTATAAGTTACAACCGCCTAGACAGCCTTCGCGCAAACAGCTAAAGACAATCCATGTCCTCGCTCATCCGCTCCAATCCGCTCGCGACTGTCGGCCATGTCATCATGCTGTTTCTGGCATCGGTGGGGCGCATTGCGCTCTTCACCAGCGGCATTATTTCGCAAGGTTTCCGCCCGCCCTTTTACCCGCGCCAATTCCTGCGCATGGTGGTCGAGATCGGGTATTTCTCCCTCCCCGTCATCGGCATGACGACCCTTTTCACCGGCGCGGCGTTGGCGCTGCAATCCTATTCCGGCTTTGCGGATTTGGGCGCGGAAAATTCCATCCCCCTCATCGTCGCCCTCGCTATCACGCGTGAGCTCGGCCCCGTCATGGCGGGCCTCATGGTCGCCGGCCGCATCGGCGCGGCGTTCGCCGCTGAAATCGGCACCATGCGCGTCACTGAACAGGTGGATGCACTCGTGACACTCAGCACAAACCCGTTCAAATACCTCCTCTTCCCGCGCCTGCTCGCCGCCACGCTGATGCTTCCCTGCCTCGTTTTCATCGGCGATATTATCGGCATTTTCGGCGGCTATATGGTGAGCGTCAAGGCGTTGCATTTCTCGCCGTTCCCCTACATCAACAATACCTGGAACTTCCTCACCTGGTTCGATGTGTTCACCGGCCTCGTCAAAGCGAGCGTCTTCGGGTTCATTGTCGCGCTCATGGGCTGCTACCATGGCTATTACAGCAAAGGCGGCGCGCAGGGTGTGGGCACCGCCACCACCAACGCGGTCGTCTCCGCCTCGATCCTAATTCTCTTGTCGAACTACCTTCTCACCGAAGCATTTTTTGGGATTTAATGATGACAACCCCCAAAATCAAATTGACGGATGTCCATAAGCGCTTCGGTAAAAAGATAGTGCTGGATGGGATTAGCTTGGAAGTGCAGCCCGGCGAATCGCTTGTCATCATCGGCGGTTCCGGCACCGGCAAATCCGTCACCATCAAATCCATCCTCGGCCTCATCAAGCCCGATTCTGGCACCATCGAAGTCGATGGCGAAGACGTGACGCATTACAATTTCCGCCAGCGCGAACCCATGCTGCGCAAAATCGGCATGCTGTTCCAAGGCGGCGCACTTTTCGATTCACTCCCGGTCTGGAAAAACATCACCTTCGGCATGAGCCAGCGCGGGCAAAAACTCACGCCCGCCGAAGCGCACGAACTCGCGGTCGAGAAACTCGAAGCCGTCGGCCTCAAAGCGGAAGTCGCCGATCTCCTCCCTTCCGAACTCTCGGGCGGCATGCAAAAACGCGTCGGCCTCGCCCGCGCCATCGCCGCCGAGCCGGACCTGATTTTCTTCGATGAACCGACCACCGGCCTCGACCCTATCATGGCGGATGTCATCAACGAGCTCATCGTCTCCTGCGTCAAAAAACTGGGCTCCACCGCCGTCACCATCACCCACGACATGGCAAGCGTGCGCAAAATCGCCACGCGCGTCGCAATGCTTTACCAAGGCAAAATCATCTGGGATGGCCCCGTGTCGAAAATCGATAATTCCGGCAACGAATACCTCGACCAATTCGTCCATGGCCGCGCGGATGGGCCGATCACGAACGATTTTAAGCGGGCTTAACGCCTGAATTTACCCATTTTTTCACAAAACCTTCATATTTCTCACCATTTCGTGGTAGTATACTCGCGAAATGACAAGCACCTCAATTCCCTACATTCTCGACCATAACCGGCTTTACCAGCTATGGTTCGATTACGATGCGAGCAAACAGCAGCTCAAAGTATCGTTCGATCATCAGAGCTCGGCCAGCCCGCGCTTTATCAATAACATCATGCAGCAGGTGAAACTGGCGCCACCGCCCAGCAGCGATGGCGAGCCACGCACCAGCTACAAATCCAAACGCAGCGGCAACACCATCACCTTCCAAAATGTCAGCCGCCAATTCACCCTGCTGCTCGACACCGAGCCGATGGTGACTTACCAAATCGGCTTAACGGGCAATTTAACCGCCATGCCGCACCGCCGCCTAACGGTGGATGAAACGCGCCGCATCGGTAGCTTTTACAAATGCGCCCCCTATCCGCGCTACCGCAAAGGCATGAGCAAAGAAGAAAACGATGCGCTGATCGAGACCGCAAAAAATTCCATCTTCACCGATATTCATACCCACAGCTCCGGCCAAATCAGCGCCTCGGGTTTGCTCGAAGTGGCGATGAAAACCAAAAAGCCCTATTATTACCCCATCGACCTGTTAAGCGATGCGGGCATTGCAACCGATTACGACCATATCCCTGCGCGCAACCGCACCGATCAATTGGAGCGCGTTCCCTTTCCACCGCTCGAGCGTGAAGGGGTTGAATATCCCAAATATGTCGCAGGAGCGGACCTGCATTGCTTAAGCGCCGAGGACCTTAAAAACCTCGCGCGTATTATGGCAATGCCGGCCGATCGCCAATCCACCTTCACGCATCTGGAATATTTCGGCAACCGCTTCCGCTACCCGTTCAGTAAGGACCCGAGCCTCACCGCCGGCATCCGCAAAAAAGAGGCGGAAGAATACGCCAACCAAAATGTGAAATTCGCGCTGAGTTCCTATGTCGGCCTCGATAAACCAGGCATTCTCAAAATCATTCACGATACGGTGGAGGAATTACTCCACGGCAAAAACACCAAGGATTTTACCCAGCGCTATATGGCAGGAATCCCACGCGGATTACCGCTGCCTAAAATTGCCGAAGCTTTGGAGAAAACCAAAATCCTCATGGATAGCCCCTATGTCATGGGGCTCGACATGCTCGGCTACGAGTCGAACAAAACCAAAGAATTTATCAGCCTGCTCGATAAATATGCTGCATGGGCGAACGAAAACAAACCCGGCTCCTTCATCCGCGTGCATGCCGGCGAGAACGATAAAAACCAAGACAACGTCAAAGATTTTCTAAAAATCGCCATCAAATACCCCAACCTGCATTTCCTCGTCGGCCATGGGGTTTATGGCATGGATAAGGAAACCATTCGCCTGCTGCAAAAGCTTGGTGATCGGGTAACGGTAGAGCTCAACCCCTCCTCCAATATCGCACTTAATAATATCGACGATGTGAAGCAACTGCCCTTCGATATGCTGATCCAGCACAACATCCCGTTCATCGTCGGCTCTGATTGTGCGGGCATGTACCTCACCGACTCCACCCAGCTTGGCCTTGCAGCCTACAATGCAGGCCTGAATGCCCGCGGCTTCGACGTGCTGAAACAAAACCAATGGCGCGTGGTGAAGCAAATGCAAACATATAGCGCTTCCGTCGCCGCTTCCATCGCGCATTGGGCAACGCCTGAAGGCAAAGCCGCTTTGATCGCCGATATCGAAAAACGCGTGAGCGAAGTGGAGTCCGCCTTCGTGCCGCGCCCGCTCAAAATCAGCAAAGAAGCGATCGACGCAAAACTCCGTGCCGATCAAGTAAAGTTGATCGAACCCAACACGCGCGTGCCGGAATTCGAAAAGAAATACCCCATCACCATTATCGGTGCTTCCGGCGCTAGCTGGAATCGCCTTTCCACCAACCAACAACGCGAGAACGCCATCGCGGTCGATATGCTGATTCACGCGCTTGGCGATAATTGCTACATCGTACAAGGCCGCAACAAAAAGCTGGGTTTAAGCAAAGTCATCAACCAATCGCTGATCTCGGCGAACGAAACACGCAAAGCGCTAAAACGCCCCGAGCTTTACAATGTCGGCTTGCTGGTCGACCCAAGCTTTGAAGACAATATCTCCTACAAACACCTAACGCACTTAGTGCATTTGCCCGGCACCCAGCTCGACCTCGCGCAAAGCATTGTCGATCATACATTCGCGCATGAAGGCGCCATCATCGGTGTCGCCGGCGCTGCCTACACGCGCGATACCATTCTCGAGGCCGATCAGCGCGGCATTTTGGACGATCACCCCGATAACAAAAAAATGATGCTGCTGCTCGCCAATACCGAAGGCGCATCCGCCGAGAAAGCGGAAAAGCTCGACCCCGCCTACCGCGCAACGGATGGCTCGCAGCTGATTGCCAAACTTTTCAAACAACGCCCGGAATTATTCCCGCGCGGGTTCAGCACCAAAGACCTCAACCGCCTGCACGACGAAGCACGCGCCCGCGTGGCGACCTATGGCTACAGCGTCGCCGATAGCAGCGTCATCCAAGGGCCCGTCGAGCATATTAGCTGCACCCCCGTGCTGGTGAAAAACGCCGCTATTGGCAGCGCCCTTCCCAGCGAGAAAAAAGGAAACGCGCGCTAGTCACCCCCCCCGATTAATTTCTGGGACAAAAATCTACTGGCTATGTTGGTGCAGGCGCGCTAAACATGCGGCATGGCAAAATCATCCCACTATGTCTGCCAATCCTGCGGCGCGGTCCATTCCAAATGGGCCGGGCGGTGCGATGCGTGCGGCGAATGGAACACGATCGTCGAGGAGTCCGTCACCGCCGTGCCCAAGGGCATGAAGCCAGGGAAATCGAAGGGGCTCGAAATCGCGAGCCTTGCCGATACGGTCGCCCCCCACACGCGTGAAACCACCGGCATTGCCGAACTCGACCGCGTACTCGGCGGCGGGTTGGTCGAAGGTTCGGCGATCCTGCTCGGTGGTGATCCAGGCATCGGCAAATCGACGCTGCTGCTGCAAGCCGCTGCCACACTCGCGCGCGGCAAGCATGAGGTGCTCTATGTTTCGGGCGAGGAATCCCTCGCGCAAATTCAGCTGCGCAGCCAGCGCTTGGGCCTCACCAACGCACCGCTCAAACTCGCCACCGCCACCTCGGTGCGCGATATTCTCTCCAGCATTGACCAAGGCCAAGCGCCGGATGTGGTCATCATCGATTCCATCCAAACCATGTTCGTCGATTCGCTCGATTCCGCACCCGGCACCGTCGCCCAAGTGCGCGCCTCCACGCACGAACTCATCCGCGCCGCCAAAAAGCGCGGCTTTTCGCTCATCCTCGTCGGCCATGTGACGAAGGACGGCCAAATCGCAGGCCCGCGCGTGCTCGAACATATGGTCGATACCGTGCTTTATTTCGAGGGCGACCGTGGCCAATATTACCGCATCCTGCGCGCGGTGAAAAACCGCTTCGGCGCGACGGATGAAATCGGCGTATTCGCCATGAGCGATACCGGGCTCGAGGAAGTGACCAACCCTTCCGCCCTCTTCCTCCACGCGCGCGAAAAACCGGTCAGCGGCGCGGCGGTATTCGCAGGCATGGAGGGCACGCGGCCCCTCCTCATTGAAATCCAAGCCCTCGTCTCCCCTTCCACCATGAGCACCCCCCGCCGTGCGACGGTGGGGTATGACAGCGCCCGCCTTTCCATGATTCTCGCCGTGCTCGAAACGAGAGCAGGCATGCGCTTTGCGGATAAAGAAGTGTTCCTGAATGTGGCCGGCGGCCTCAAAATCACCGAACCGGCGGCGGATGTCGCGGTCGCGATGGCCCTCATTTCCGCGCTTTTGGATAAACCGCTCTCCACCCAGCTCATCAGTTTCGGCGAAATTGGCCTGACGGGCGAAATCCGCGCGGTCAGCCGCAGCGAATTACGCCTGAAAGAGGCGGCAGCACTGGGTTTCAGCAACGCGCTCATCCCCGCCAGTTCCCCCGAAAAAAACGCCGCTCCCCACCGCGTCGGCCATGTCGATGGGCTCGTTCGTTTTATGCTGGAGAATTAAGCGCAAGCTGGTTAAAAGGGCCTAACTCTAACCGCTAATTGCTCTTATGTCGGAAATGTCCCTGAATCTGTTCGATCTCGGTGTGCTGCTGATTGTTGGCCTTTCAGCGCTGCTGTCGTTTTACCGCGGCTTCGTGAAGGAAATGCTCTCGCTCGGCAGCTGGATCGTCGCTTCCGTGGTCACGCTGCGCTTTCTCGAACCCGTGACGCAATGGGTCAAACCGCAAGTTCATAGCGAACCGGTGGCCGCCGCCATTGCAGCAATTGGTTTGTTCCTCGCCACATTGATTGGCATTTCCATCGGCACCGGCTTGCTGCTCAAAGCACTCAAACCCGGCGACCGCGTCGGCCTGCTCGATAATCTCGCCGGGCTTGCATTCGGCATCGCGCGCGGCTTGCTGATTGTGGGCATCGCCTATTTCGTGATGAGCAAATTTTTCACGGATGAGAAGAATTATCCGAAGCTCGTGCGCAACGCCATCACGCGGCCCTACGTCGCCGAATGTGCGCGTTGGCTCGGCAGCTTAACGCCCGATTACCTCGACCATGTCATGAAGAAAAAACCAGAAGCGCACGACGATGAGGAAAACAGCACCGCGCGCGATGCGGATGATAAAGAAGCCGGTGTGCGCGTGATTCGCCCAAGCAAATCGCACCAGACCAAGCGCCCAAGTAGCGATGAAGATTCCGATGCCGATGGCTATTCCATGCCGTCGATTGAAGACCTGCAAGAACGTATCCGCAAAGAAAACGAGAAACACAATGTTCGATAAATTCAACGATGAATGTGGCGTGTTCGGTATTTACGGCACGCCGGACGCCGCGGCCCACACCGCGCTTGGCCTCCATGCTTTGCAACATCGCGGGCAGGAGGCAGCGGGCATCGTGAGTGCGGATAACGGGCAATTTTTCGTCCACCGCGCGCTCGGCCTTGTCGGCGATAATTTCTCCGATGCAAACGTGATGGGCAAACTTCACGGCCCCACTGCCATCGGCCATAACCGCTATTCCACCACCGGCGAAACCTTGCTGCGCAACGTTCAACCGTTCTATGCCGACCTCGCGCTCGGCGGCTTCGCCCTCGCCCATAACGGCAACCTCACGAACGCCATGACACTCCGCCGCGAACTCATCGGCCGCGGGGCGATTTTCGCCTCCACGTCCGATACCGAAGTCATCGTCCACCGCGTCGCGCTTTCGCGCGCCGCCACCATCGAAGAACGCATCGTCGAAGCCCTCAACCAGGTCGAAGGCGCGTATTCCCTCGTCATTCTCACGCCCAAATCCCTCATCGGCGTGCGCGACCCCAACGGCGTGCGCCCGCTCGTACTCGGTAAACTTGGCGATGCGCATATCCTCACCAGCGAAACCTGCGCGCTCGATATTATCGGCGCGGATTACGTGCGCGATGTCGCCCCGGGCGAAATGATCATCATCGATGAGGCCGGCGTGCGCAGCATGTTCCCGCTCGCCAAACAACAATCGCGCTTCTGCATTTTCGAGTATGTCTATTTCGCCCGCCCCGATTCGGTGATGCAGGAAAAAAGCGTCTACGCCGTGCGCAAACAAATCGGTGCGGAGCTCGCGCGCGAAAATAAAGTCGCCGCGGATGTCGTCGTCCCCGTGCCGGATTCCGGCGTCCCCGGCGCGATCGGTTACGCCGAAACCGCGGGCATCCCGTTTGATCTGGGTATCATCCGCAACCATTATGTCGGCCGCACCTTTATCGAGCCGTCGGAATCCGTGCGCCATTTAGGCGTGAAGCTGAAACACAACGCCAACAGCGCACTGCTCAAAGGCAAGCGCGTCATCCTCGTCGATGATTCCATCGTGCGCGGCACCACCAGCAAAAAAATCGTCACCATGGTGCGCGAAGCCGGGGCGAGCGAAGTGCATATGCGCGAAGCCACCGCCGCCCTTGCCGG
>JBEHYI010000077.1:0-8836 GCA_048498255.1 Pseudomonadota bacterium
TGCACCACGGTGTCTGGCCCGCAGGCGGTCAGCATTGCAAGCAGCAATGCGCTGCCTACCACTGGAAGAAGCTGTTTCATGGAAAACTCCTTGAGGAATGGGAAGTGGCGGCACCACGCACGAGGTGCCGCCATGAACTTGCACTACTACGCGTGGGAATTAGTAGCCGCTCGCGGGTGCAAGGTTGTTGTTACGGTAGCCGCTATTGCCGATGCGCTGATCGTAATACTCATCGTTCGAGCTCACTTGCGTGCGCGTGGTGGGCGAGCACCATTGGTATTTCGCGGTGGCATCGCTCATGTAAATGCTGGTGCGGGTCGCTTCGCCGCCCTTTTGCACTACGCCGGAGCGGAACATGCAATTTTGGTCACGCCAGGCGCTGCCTTCTGCCTTGGTGCTGGTGGCGTTGGCTGCGTTGGCCGCAAGCAACGTCGCGGCGATGGCGATCATCGATAAATGGGAAGTCTTCAACATAGGAATCTCCTGCAATAAGTGAGTACGAAGAATGCTATTTGGGAAATAGCGAACGGTTCGAACCTACTTAAGCCATCATCAAATCACGATGCGACTGACATCAGGAGTTATAAAGAAATGAGAAAGTTTGGCGAATTGAGTGCCAGTCTCATTTAAAGCTTTCTTCCCCCAGGCCTTTGTGTGATGGCCAATCTTTGCATCAATTTATCAACGGTTTCATTGCTTCCTTGGATATCACGTTCATGACTTTGGGTACATAAAGAGCCGTTGACGATAGCAAGTTTGCGCATAAAATTCTGATGAAGCTGATCGATTTTTTGGCGTCGCGCTTCTTCGTCGGGAGCCCAACCCACTTCGCGCCGAAAAAAATCTTGTAGCATTAAGCGGCCAAAAATTTGCTTTTCACCAAACTCAGGATCTTTGCCCCGTTCAGCATTAAGATAATGATTCGTCTCCAGCCATAGACGAGCCAGGCGCTCGATTTCTTGTTCACGTGCCTCACCTTCGAGTGTTTCGTCGAACCTGTATATTTGTAAATAGGCCTGGTAGAGACGGCGGGAAATTGGATTGTACTCACCGCCCCGCATCGCACTACACCCGGTTCTTATCCAGCACCGGCGCGGCTTCCGCAGGCCCAAGCACCAGCTCATGATGCGCTGCACCGGCGGGGATCATCGGGTACACGTTCTCACCCGGGTCCACCCAGCAATCGAGCAGCACGGGGCCTTTATGCTCGGTGAAATCCTTCAGCGTCTCATCCAGCTTCGCTGGGTCCTTCACCCGCATGCCGCGCATGCCGAACGCCTCCGCCATCTTCACGAAATCAGGCAGTGAGTCCATGTAGGACTCGCTGTAGCGGCTGGAATAAAACATCTCCTGCCACTGGCGCACCATGCCCATATATTGGTTGTTGAGGATGATGATTTTCACCGGCAAACGGTATTGTACCGCCGTGCTCAGCTCCTGAATATTCATCATGAAGCTCGCTTCGCCCGTCACGCAAATCACCTGCTGTTTCGGATGCGCGATTTGCACGCCGATCGCCGCCGGTAGGCCGTAACCCATGGTGCCTAGGCCGCCGGAAGTGAGCCAGCGGTTCGGCTTATCGTAGAGAATATGCTGCGCGGCCCACATTTGGTGCTGGCCCACATCCGTCGTCACGTAAAAATCTTTTTTGCCGACAAAATGGTTGAGGCGACGCAGTGCGTGCTGCGGCTTAATATGCTTGCCCTTCTGCGCATAACCGAAAGAATCCCGCGCGCGCCAGGCCTCGATCTGCTTCCACCATTTGGTGAGCGCATCCTTCTGCGGTGCCAGCTTTTTCTTGCGCCATAGCGCAATCATCATCGCAATCACTTCGCCCGCATCACCCGCGATGGGGATGTCCACCTTCACGATTTTGTTGATCGAACTCGCATCAATATCGACATGGATTTTTTTGCTCTTCACGCTGAACGCGTCGAGGCGGCCGGTCACCCGGTCATCGAACCGCGCGCCGAGGTTAATCATCACGTCGCACTCGCTCATGCACATATTCGCCTCAAGCGAGCCATGCATGCCCGGCATGCCGAGGAATTGCTTGTCATTACCCGGGAAGGCGCCCAGGCCCATCAGCGTCGTCGTCACCGGGTAACCGGTCATATGCGCGAGCTTAATCAGCGCGTCGCAGGCTTCCGTGCCCGCATTCACCACGCCGCCGCCGACATAGAAGAGGGGCTTTTTCGCACGCGCCATGAGGTCCACCGCGCGCTCCACCAAGCGCGCATCCGCCTTGCGCGTTGGCGTATAGCTCTGGCGGCGCGCCGGTTCCGTGCCGTAATAGACGCCGGTCGCGTTCAGCACATCCTTCGGAATATCGACCAGCACCGGGCCGGGGCGGCCGCTCATCGCGACGTGAAACGCCTCATGCATAATGCGCCCCAGATCATTCACATCCTTGACGAGGTAATTATGCTTCGTCGCGCTGCGGGTGATGCCGACGGTGTCCGCTTCCTGAAACGCATCGGTCCCGATCAAATGCGTCGGCACCTGGCCGGTGACGCACACCAGCGGAATCGAATCCATCAGCGCATCGCACAAAGCCGTGACGGTGTTCGTGGCACCGGGGCCGGAGGTCACCATCAACACGCCGCATTTGCCAGTGGAACGCGCATAACCTTCCGCCGCGTGGCCCGCACCTTGCTCGTGCCGCACCAAAATATGGCGCAGTTTATTTTGCTTGAACAGCGCATCATAGACCGGCAGCACCGCCCCGCCGGGGTAGCCGAACACCACCTCCGTGCCGCAATCGAGCATGGATTGGATCACGATTTCCGCGCCCGTCAGCTCGCGCGCATCGGCTTCTTTCGCCTCGCGCTTTTGCTCGCGCGCGCTGCTGCGGCGTTCCTGGATAAAATCCTCGGCGGTGAGTCGCACATGGCGCGCTTTCGCCTCGTTCAGCAAGGTCATCTGGTGCTTGGCGGGGATCAACTCCCACTGCGACACCGCACCGGGCGTCACCCCGCAAATTTCCGCCACCGCGTTGGTGCCGCCAAATTTGCTGATGATTTTTTCCTTGATATCCATAACACGCTCCATGGGCGGCTATTTTTAGGTAAACTAAACGATTTTGGCAAGGGGGATTTTAGTTTAGTTGCTGAAAGTAAGCTATTTACCTCGCGCACGAATCCGCTATAACGCGCCCATGCACCCGATCGTTTTCATCGAAGCTTTCCTGAGCCGCCTGATCCCCGTGTTTCACGAGGTGACGCTGGGTGCTATCCGCCAATTCCATCTCGAGGAATATCCGCTGAATGCGCTACTCGCCGGTCTTGGCGGGCTGCTCGCCCTCGCGCTTTATTACGCACTCGGCATTTTCTTGCGCCGCATGCCCGAGCGCGTCAGTACGCCTGAGCAACAAGCGCGGGTCGAGGCGATGCGCGCCAAAGCGGGCGAGTGTTTGCCCTGGCTGTTGGTGCTTTCGCCAACGCCGCTGGGGGGCATCATGATCATGGCGGCGGGGTTTTTTCGCCTTTCGCCAAAATTGGCTTTAACAATTGTTATTGCAAGCGAAATCCTGTTCCGCGCGATGCCCTATTTGCGCTAAGCCGCTTTCTTCTTCGCCTTCGCCGCGGAAGTTTTTCCGCCCGTTTTGGTTTTCGCCTCCGACTTATCCGTCGCCGTTTTTTCGCTCACGGCTTTATTGCGCGCAAGTAAGGGCTTCAAATATTTCCCCGTCACGGATTTTGGCTCCGCCGCTACCGCTTCCGGCGTGCCCATGGCAACGAGATGGCCGCCCTTGTTGCCGCCGCCCGGGCCGATATCGATGATGTGATCCGCGGTTTTGATGACATCGAGGTTGTGCTCGATCACCACAATCGTATTGCCGGAATCGACCAGCTTATGCAGCACGTGCAGCAGTTTGCGGATGTCTTCCGAATGCAGGCCGGTCGTCGGCTCATCGAGGATATACAGGGTTTTCCCCGTCGCGCGTTTCGATAGCTCCTTCGCCAGTTTGATCCGCTGCGCCTCACCGCCCGAGAGCGTCGTCGCCGATTGGCCGAGGCGGATATAGCCAAGGCCCACTTCGGTGAGCGCAACGAGCTTCTCACGAATCGTCGGGTGATTCACGAAATATTCGCTCGCTTGCTCAACCGTCATGTTCAGCACATCGGCGATGGATTTATCCTTATACTTCACCTCGAGCGTTTCGCGGTTGTAGCGCTGGCCTTTGCACTGGTCGCAGGTCACATACACATCCGGCAAAAAGTGCATTTCGATTTTAATCATGCCATCGCCCTGGCACGCTTCGCAGCGCCCGCCCTTGACGTTGAAGCTGAAGCGCCCGGCCTGATAGCCGCGCTGTTTCGCTTCCGGCAGGCCCGCGAACCAATCGCGAATCGGCTGGAACGCACCGGTATAGGTGACGGGGTTCGACCGCGGCGTGCGCCCAATCGGCGACTGGTCGATCTCGATGATTTTGTCGATATGCTCGAGGCCTTCGATGCTGTCATGCGCGCCCGGTGTCACCTTCGTGCCGTGCAGGCGTTTCGTCACCGCTTTGTAGAGCGTTTGAATCACGAGCGAGGATTTCCCGCCGCCGGAAACGCCTGTCACCGCGGTGAACAGGCCATACGGAATTTCGACATTGATGTTGCGTAAGTTGTTCGCACGCGCACCACGGATGACGATTTTTTTGCTGCGCGACGGCGTGCGGCGCTCCTTCGGCACATCGATTTGGCGCGTACCGGCGAGGTACTGCCCGGTGATGGATTTTTTGTTTTCCATCACCTGTTTCGGCGTGCCTTGCGCTACCACATGGCCACCATGAATGCCCGCACCGGGGCCCATATCCACCAGGTAATCCGCGTGTTTCATCGTGTCTTCGTCATGTTCCACCACGATCACCGTGTTGCCGAGCGAGCGCAGATGCTGCAGTGTTGCAAGCAGGCGCTCATTGTCGCATTGGTGCAGGCCGATGGAGGGTTCATCGAGCACGTAAACCACGCCCGAAAGCCCCGAACCGATTTGCGACGCCAGACGAATGCGTTGCGATTCGCCGCCCGAAAGCGTGCCGGATTCACGGCGCAAAGTGAGGTAATCCAAGCCCACATTTGCGAGGAAGCCCAAGCGCGCGCGGATTTCTTTCAGGATTTTTTCGGCGATTTGGTTTTGCTTTGCGCTGAGTTTCTTCGGCAGCTGGTTGAACCATTCCACCGCTTGGTCGATCGGCAGTGCGGTCACTTCCGCGATGTTTTTATCGCCGATTTTGACGCACAGCGCCTCGGGCTTCAGGCGCGCACCGTTACAGGTTTCGCACGGGGAAGTAGCTTGGAAGCGGCTCAAATCATCGCGCACGGAGTCCGACTCCGTTTCGGTATATCGGCGCTGGAGGTTGCCGATCACGCCTTCGAACGGTTTGTTGGAATGGAAGGTGCGCACCCCATCGAAATAGGCGATTTTCACGGACTCATCGCCGGTGCCATGGAGGATTTTATTCTGCAACTCTTCCGAAAGTTGGCGGAACGGTGTGCTCATCGAAAATTTGTAGTGGCGCGCGAGGCCATCGAGCGCTTGCTGGTAGAATTTCGCATGGCCCGAAGCCCAGGGCGCAATCGCCCCGCTGCCGAGCGACAAATTCGCATCTGGCACGATCAGCGCTTCGTCGAAATACATTTGCGTGCCAAGACCATCGCAGGTTGGGCAAGCGCCGAACGGGCTGTTGAACGAGAAAATGCGCGGCTCGATCTCGGCGAGCATGAAGCCGGAAACCGGGCAGGCAAACTTCGCGGAGAAGGTGAGGATATCACCAGCCACCAGTCTCCGGTCACCAGTCTCCAGTGATACGCTGCCAGATTTGCTTTTCTTACTGGTGACTGACGACTGGTGACTGGCGACTTCTACTATTTCCACCTGCAGCAACCCATCCGAAATATTCAGCGCGGTTTCGATGGAATCGGCGAGGCGATTCCCCAGCTCGTTCGAGGTTTTGATACGGTCCACCACTACGGAAATATCATGCTTCTTGTTTTTATCCAGCGCCGGCATTTCGGCGATTTCATGCATCTGCCCATCGATTTTCACGCGGGTGAAACCACGCTTCGCCATGCCCAGCACTTCTTTGCGGTGCTCGCCTTTTTGCCCGCGGGTGATGGGGGCGAGGAGGTGGAGTTTTGTGCCTTCCGGCAATTTTTTAATCTCATCCACCATCTGCGAAACGGTCTGCGACTCAATCGGCAGGCCGGTTGCAGGCGAATACGGAATCCCCGCACGGGCATAAAGCAGGCGCAGATAATCGTAAATCTCGGTCACGGTGCCCACGGTCGAGCGCGGGTTTTTGCTCGTCGTTTTTTGGTCAATCGCAATCGCGGGCGAAAGGCCCTCAATGCTCTCCACATCCGGCTTATCATGAATGTTCAAGAACTGGCGCGCATAGGCCGACAGGCTCTCGACATACCGGCGCTGCCCTTCGGCATACAGCGTATCGAACGCGAGGCTCGACTTGCCCGAACCGGACAAACCAGTGATCACCACCAGCTTATTCTTCGGAAGATCGAGATCGACATTCTTGAGGTTATGCTGCTTCGCGCCGCGGATCGAGATTACGTCTTGGGTCATGGTCATCCTAATAGCGGTCGTGCCGCCTGTGAATCGGGGGAGAGGGTTTATATGGGTGGATGGCGGGACTAGTCAAGCGCGCAACAGGCGAAATTCCTTAAATTGTCATAAAATCTTCACATTCGTCATATGTGGCTAAATGTTAAAATACCGCTATGACTAAGCAAGCAAAGACACGTGTTATTACGCCTATACATATGCGCCAAGCAATGCGTGATGCGGCATTACGCCTGAAGGCGGATGCAGGCAACACCACCACACCGCCTGCAGATAAGCCACCTTCATGGCGGCAGGAATTAATGGATTTGAGACGAGAAATTCGTGGGAATATCCGACTCATGCGTTGTGTGATTAAAGAGTATGAAAGTCGGTGGGATGCGTGTCATGACCTTGAGAGCTATAATAAATGGGAGGCCTGGAGAAATTCTCCTGCAGGCGAGGCTAGCAATGCTGCGCAGTCTGCAGCTGGCGTTTCTCTAGAAACAGCCGAGAAGTTGGATGAAATGATCGACCTCATTACCTACAATGTATTAGCAAAAACGGAATGGGACGCATTCAGCAAGGAGCGGAAAAGTTGGCATAAAACTCCTCTGGAATATTGCCATCGAGAGAGGAAAGTAGAATTTGATAATCTTTTGTATTGGCATCGGGTCCATGCTGCAGAACTTCGAGAATTACTCGGACCTGACAAAGTGCAATCCATCCTTGGTGATGGCCGTGCTGCAGATGTAGCGCTAAAGTATTGATACCTTGCCTGTGCACAGGGTGAAATCTCTATTGCCAAGCGCTCCTTCGCCCGTATGATGGTGGGACAAAATTCAAAAAACGGAGTGTGTAATGGCTGGTTCGATCAATAAAGTAATCCTCGTGGGCAATCTCGGGAAAGACCCGGAAGTGCGCGCCATGCAAAGCGGCAGCGAGATTTGCAACCTGACCATTGCCACCAGCGAAAGCTGGAAAGATAAACAAACCGGCGAGCGCAAGGAAAAAACCGAATGGCACCGCGTGGTGATTTTCAACGAGAACCTCGTGCGCGTGGCGAAGGAATATCTGCGCAAGGGTTCGAAAGTGTATATCGAGGGTGCGCTGCAAACCCGCAAATGGACGAACAAAGAAGGCCAGGACCAATACAGCACGGAAGTGGTGCTGCAGGGCTTCAACGGCAATTTGACTATGCTCGACAGCCCGCGTGATCGCGGCCAATCATCGGGTGGCGATAGCTACGGCCAATCGAGCGGTGGCTACAGCCAAAGCGGCAATGCAAGCTATGGCAACGCCGCGCCGCAACGCGCCCGTGTTGCTGAGGCGGAACTCGATGACGAGATCCCGTTCTAGGTACTTGTCATACCAGCGAAAGCTGGTATCCAGTATGTGTAGATGAATCTGGATGTCAGTGTGCTGGCATGACAAGGCTGATAGAATGACGCAAAAAATTCCCTTCCGCAAAATGCACGGCACCGGCAATGATTTCGTGCTGCTCGATGCCAGGACGCAGGGCGTCAGCCTGACGAAAGAACAGATTGTGCGCGTGGCCGACCGCCATTTCGGCATTGGCTGCGACCAGCTTCTGGTGCTGAAAAAATCCGAGAAAGCGGAAGCCTTCATGCAGATTTTCAATGCGGATGGCTCGGAGATATCGACCTGCGGCAACGCCACGCGCTGCGTCGCGGATTTTTTGATGCGCGAATCCGGCAAAGGCGAAGCCACTATTGAAACCGGTGCAGGCATCCGTACCGGCAAGCGCTATGGCGATGGTGAAGTGGAAGTCAACATGGGCGCGCCGCGCTTGGGTTGGAAGGAAATTCCGCTCAGCGAAAGCCGCAACACGCAGCATTTGGGCATTGAAATGGGCTTGCTTGCTGACCCCGTCGCCGTCAATATGGGCAACCCGCATGCGATTTTCTTCGTGCGCGACCTGGCGCATATCAAGTTGAGCGAGTGGGGGCCAAAGCTCGAGCATCACCCGCTTTTCCCCGAGCGCGCGAATATCAGCGCGGTGCAGGTGATCGATGACAGCCGCATCAAAATGGCGGTGTGGGAGCGCGGCACGGGGATTACGCTTGCTTGCGGCTCCGCGGCCTGTGCGGCCGTGGTGGCAGGTGTGGTACGCGATAAAACCGGCCGCCAGTGCCAGGTCGAACTCCCCGGCGGCACGCTGAATGTCGAGTGGCAAAAAGGCGAAACCGGCGAAGTGCTGATGCGCGGCCCGGTGGCTTATGTGTTTGAGGGAATGATTGAGATTTAGAAGAAGACGGGAGCCGGATTG
>JBEHYI010000078.1:0-8794 GCA_048498255.1 Pseudomonadota bacterium
TCGGAGGAGGATGTGGTTTACCTGCGCATTACCTCCTTCTCCGAAAATACGGCGGATGCGATGAAGGCGGCGTATGAGAAAGAGAAAAAGAATATCGGCAGTAAGCTGAAGGGTGTGGTGCTCGATTTGCGCAACAACCCGGGCGGCTTGCTCGACCAGGCAATTGAAGTGTCGGATGCGTTCCTCGATCATGGGGAAATCGTGTCGACGCGCTCGCGCAAAACTGAGGATTCCCGTCGTTTCAGCGCGAAGCCGGGCGATATCGCGAATGGCTTGCCGATGGTGGTGCTGATCAATGAAGGCTCGGCGTCGGCGTCGGAAATTGTTGCCGGTGCGCTGAAGGATCATAAGCGTGCAGTGATTCTGGGCGTGAAGTCGTTCGGCAAGGGCTCGGTGCAAACCGTGATTCCGATCGATGGCCATGGCGCGATTCGCCTGACCACCGCGCGCTATTACACCCCGTCGGGCGTGAGCATTCAGGCAAAAGGCATTGTGCCGGATATTGCGGTGGAGCAGGCGAAGCTTGAGACGCTGAAGCCGAATGCGAATTTCTCGGAAGAGAATTTGCCGGGCCATCTCGTCAACGATCAGGGCAAGGATGAGGATGCGGCAACGCCGAACCTCCCCGCCGATCCGAAAGCGAAGAAGGACGATAAGAAAGACGGCAAAAAGGATGAGAAGAAGGACGGTAAAGACGCGAAGAAAGAGGGTAAGGACGATTACCAGCTGAGCCGTGGTCTCGACCTCATCCGTGCCTTGTCGATCTATCAGCGCTCGAGCGGGGATGCGGTGGAATCTGCCGCGCCGCAAGCGGCGGCTCCGGCGGCGGCCACACCGCCCACGGCCAAAAAATAGCGGGGGCGGGGGATGAAAATGCGTGCACCCCGTATTCAAGGCATTGCTCTTTGGGCACCGATTGCCGGGCTGCTCGCGCTTGGGCTGCTGACGAGCATTTTCGACCTCGCCGCCCTGCCCGGCAAGGAAGCACGCCGGGCCAATACGCAAGAGCAACGCTTTACGGTGAATGCGGGGTCGGGGGAAGTGTCGCTCGGCGTGCCGCATGAAAAAGCGCCGGTGGAGGAAGCCGCAGCGGAGCCCGCACCGGCCATGGGGACGGATGAGGAAAGCGCGGCGAAGGAGCACGCGCCGGAAGCTGCGGAAGCACCGACTGAGGGTACAGCAGAAGCAAAATCTGAGACGCACCCAAAGCCGGAAGGCGCGGTAGAAGCACCTGCTGCAGAGTCACCCACGGCGAAGGAAGGCGAAGCGGCACCCGCGGAACATGGCGCAGAAGCGGCGGCCACGGAACATCCATCCGCGGAGCATCCCGCGGCGGAAGCGGCGGCATCTCCAACTGCGGAACATGCGGATGCGCCTGCAGCAACCGCTGAAGCTGCACCAGTAGCCAATGCTGAAAATGCCGCAGCAGCAACTGCACCTGCCGCCGCGCCTGCCGCCAAACCAACCCCGGCGGATGCGGCGCTGCCCGCCAACACCCCGAGCTTACGCACTGCGCCGATGGCGGCCCCGCCGATCGATAAAATCACCCGCACGAACGAGAGCCTCGTCAGCGCGCCCGCGCCCGAGGTGAGTGAGATGCTCGATGGCGTGCGCGTGTCGAAAATCGGCGAGCGCGGCATCAAGCCGTCGAAGCTGTATGCGCACCCGTTCAAGCGCAAGGATGAGCAGGTGGTGGTGAGTTTTGTCGTGATCAATACCGGGCTCGACCCGCAATCGGTGGGGCTGATTTTGAACCTGCCGCCGGAGGTGAGTGTCGCCTACTCCGCCTATACGCGGCCTGAGATGAGCTACAGCGAAAATCTGCGTGCGGCGGGGCATGAGGTGTGGACCATGCTGCCGGTGATGAGCGACCGTTACCCGAACGATGATCCGGGCCCGCTGGGCCTGATTGCGCGCATGCCGCCGGAGGAAATGAGCCGCCGTTTTACGCAAACCATGGCGGTGATCCCCGGCAGCATCGGCTTCGTGCTGCCGCCGGATGAGGCGATTACCACGCAGTCGAACAGCCTCGCGCCGGTGCTTGAGGAAATTCGTACGCGCGGGTTGCTGCTGTTTATCAGCCAGCCGACGCATTCGGTGGATCAGATTACGAAAGAGAAGCCGGTTGCCGAACTTATCCGCCGGGCCGATCTGGTGCTTGATCCCGCGCCGAACGATGCACAGATTCGCAGCAAGCTCGCGGGGATTCTGGCTTCGGCGAAGGAAAAGGGCGAATATAATGTGGTGCTGAGCGCGCGGCCGCAGAGCCTCAAAATCCTTGCTGAATGGCTGCATGCCAGCCCTCTTGAGGAGCCGTATGTGCTAGGGCCGCTGAGTGCGATGTATCAGGCGAAAGCCTCGCCTGCCGAAGCACCCGCCGAAGGCGAAGCGAAGCCCGAGAAGAAAGAAAAGCCAAAAGCAAAACCGAAGCCCAAAGTGCTGCCGCAAGACCAGTATAAGCAGCCACCCGCAGGTGAAAAAGGCGGCCATGGCGGTGGTGAGAAAAAAGAAGAAGGTCATCACTAAATGGGCGCCTTCTCGCACCTGCCTTACCGCATGGGCGTCGGCATGATGCTGCTGAACGCGCGCGGGGAAGTATTCGTTGCCAAACGCATCGATATGACAAGCGAAGCCTGGCAAATGCCGCAAGGTGGGATTGATGAAGGCGAAGACCCGCGCACGGCCTGTTTGCGCGAACTCGAGGAAGAGATCGGCACACGAGATGCGACGATTATAGCGGAATCCGCGGGCTGGTATGATTACGATTTGCCGGACCATCTCGTGCCCATCATCTGGAAGGGGCAGTATCGCGGTCAGCGGCAGAAATGGTTCGTACTGCGACTCAACGGTGCGGATTCGCTGATCGACATTACGCGCGGGGAACACCCGGAATTTTCCGAATGGAAATGGATTCCGATAGCGCAGTTACCGGACGTCATCGTGCCGTTTAAGCGTGATTTATATGCGGCGTTGGTGGCGGAATTTCAGTCTTACGCGAAAGCCGCTTAAGCACTAATCATCGTGCTCGCGCCATGCTCCGTGAACGTCTCGATCAGCAATACATGCGGGATGCGGCCATCGAGAATATGGGCTTGTTTGACGCCACCGCGCAGGGCGTTGACGCAGGTTTCGACTTTGGGGATCATGCCGCCGGTGATGGTGCCGTCGGCGAGCAGCGCGTCGATCTCCGCCGCATCGATGGCGCTGATGAGCTGTTTGTCTTTGGTGAGGATGCCCGGCACATCGGTGAGCATCATGAGTTTGGTTGCGCCCAACGCCGAAGCAATCGCACCCGCGGCGGTATCGGCGTTGATGTTGTAGGTCTCACCGTTCGGGCCCATGCCGATGGGGGCGATGACGGGAATCATGCCGCTGGCGATAATATTGCGGATGGCGGTGGGGTCGACTTTCGTCGGCTCGCCCACGAAGCCCAAATCGAGCACGCGCTCGATATTGCTGTCGGGGTCTTTTTTCGTGCGGCGGAGTTGCTGCGCTTCGATGAGGTTGCCGTCCTTGCCGGAAATGCCGATCGCGGTACCGCCCATTTGGTTGATGGCGGTGACGATTTGCTTGTTGATGGAGCCCGAAAGCACCATCTCCACCACTTCAACCGCGTGCTTGTCGGTGACGCGAAGGCCATCGATAAATTCCGATTGGATTTTGAGGCGCTCGAGCATTGCCCCAATCTGCGGGCCGCCGCCATGGACGACGACGGGATTGATGCCCACCGTTTTCAAAATCACGATATCGCGCGCGAAGGTTTCCGCCGTGCGCTCGTTGCCCATGGCGTTGCCGCCGTATTTGATGACGAAGGTATGGCCCGCAAAACGCTGGATGTAGGGCAGCGCCTCGCTCACCGTTTTGGCGGTGCGCAGCAGCAATTCCTTGGTTTTGATCGTTTTAATTTCCATATCAGCCTACAGCTTACAGCTTACAGCCTATAGCTAAGAGCTCATAGCTAGAATTTTCTAAGCTGCTAGCTCTTGGCTCTTGGCTCATCGCTTTCCTTCCAATGCCTCAATAACAGCATCCTGCAGCGCGTCAATGCCAAGCTTGCCGTGGCTGCTGGTGGTGACAATGCCCGGGTGCGCCGCCGGGTGCTTCACGGCGACGGCGAGCACGCGCTGCTGCACCGCCTCGAGATCCTCGGCTTTATCGGCTTTGGTCAGCACGAATTGATAGGAAACAGCGGCATCATCTAGGCGTTTTAGCATGTCATTATCCGCTTCTTTCACGCCGTGGCGGGCATCTACCAGCACAAAGGCGCGGGCGAGCTGGCGGCGGCCGTGCAAATAATCGAACAGCAGATGCTGCCATTGTTTGACGTCTTTTTTCGCGGCTTTGGCATAGCCGTAACCGGGCACATCGACGAGGTGCAGCACCTCATGCAGATTGAAGAAATTGAGCTGACGCGTCGCGCCCGGCGTGCCGGAAACCCGCGCGAGGGAATTCTGGCCGACAAGGGCGTTGAGCAGGCTCGACTTACCAACATTGCTGCGCCCGACAAACGCCACTTCCGGCAAGGTCAGCTCGGGGAATTGCTCCATGGTCGCGACCCCGGCGACAAAGCGGATGGGCTTTGCGAACAGGGCGCGGGTGAGCGGTTCCATCGGCGCGGTCATTACCGCAAACCCTTCTTCTCGAGCCGCTTGTTGATGTAAAGCTGCTGGAAGATCGAAAGCGTGTTGTTGCAGATCCAGTAAATGACGAGCCCGGCCGGGAAACCTGCGAACATGAACAGGAAGATGAACGGCATATAGGTCATCATCGCCGCTTGCACGGGGTCGGCGGGTTTCGGGTTCAGGCGCTGCTGGATGACCATGGTGGCGCACATGAGGAGCGGCAATACGCCCAGATGCAGCATGCTTGGCGGGTTCCACGGCAGCAGGCCGAATGCGGTGAAGATGTTCGTCGGGTCCACCACCGAAAGATCATGAATCCAGCCATAAAACGGTGCGTGGCGCATCTCGATGGTGACGAACAGCACGCGGTAAAGCGCGAGGAAAATCGGGATTTGCAGTAGCAGCGGCAGGCAGCCCGATACCGGGTTCACCTTCTCGCGTTTATACATCGCCATGATTTCCTGGTTGAGGCGCATTTTATCGTCGCCATGACGCTCCTTCAATTCCGCCATTTTCGGCTGCAGCATTTTCATGCGGCTCATCGAGGTCATGCCTTTGCTTGCGAGCGGGAACAGGCAGGCTTTGATGCAAAGCGTGAGCAGCAAAATGGCGATGCCGAAATTGCCCACCAAGCTATGGAAATAATCGAGCAGGCCGAAGATGGGGCGGGTGAGGAAATAGAGCGAGCCGAAATCCACCGCGCGGTCGAACAGCGCGATGTTGAACTTGTCGCGGTAGCCATCGAGCACGCTGACGACTTTCGCACCGGCGAAGAGTCGCGTGGTGACATCGACGGTTTGGCCAACCGGTACGCTCACTGCCGCGCCGCGCAAATCCGCCTGGTAGGCGTGCTGCGTGTTGCGCGTGAAATGCTTGAACTCGGCGTCGAATTTTTCACCTTTATCCGGTATAATGGCGGTGAGCCAGTATTTATCCGTAATGCCGATCCAGCCGCTGGTGGTAGCGGTGGTGGGCGCGTTGCTGTTGCTGAATTTCTCGGCACCATCTTCACGCAGTTTTTTGTAGGTAATATCCTCGAGCGCACCGCCAATGGCACCGAGCGGGCCTTCATGCATGAAGAATGTATGCTTCGAATCATCCGCGTAATTGCGGCTGACGAGGCCATAGGGGTAAAGCGTCACCGGGCTGCTGCCGTTGTTTTTCACGCTGGTGGTGATGGTGAACATGAAATGATTGTCGATTTCGATTTTGCGGGTGAATGTGAGGCCCGCGCCATTGTTCCAGGTGAGGGTGACGGGCTTATCGACGGTGAGGGTTTTGTCGTTGGTTTGCCAATGGGTATCGGCGCCGGGGAGTTTCACGTCCGCTTCCTGCGCAAGTAAGCCAAGCTCGATGAAATACGCGTCCTTCTCGTAGGCGCGGTTGAGGAGCTTTACTTCCGGCGACGCAGGGTCGAGCGTTTCGTGGTAATCGGCGAGCGTCAGATCATCGAACCGATTGCCGACAATGCTGAAGGAGCCATGCAGCGCATTGGTGTCGATGCGGATGCGCGGGGCGGTGGATGTATTGTCTGCCTTCGCGCCCTCGAGCGATGCGGGGGCTGCTTTTTCCGCCGCGATGACTTCTTTTTTCTTGAGCTCCGCCTGTTGTGCCTCCGCTGCGGCGACGCGCGGCTTGATGTAATAATGCTGCCAGCCGATCATAATGAGGGTGGCGGCAATGATGGCCAGGATGAGATTCTTGAAATCGGGGCCTTGCGGCAGTGGAGCAGACATTGAAGCAAAACTTTCAGACTATATTACGGGACAGGATCGTCGCCCATGCCACCCCATGGATGGCAGCGGGCAAGGCGTTTTAGGGCAAGCCAACCCCCGCTGCAAGCACCATGTCGGGCAATTGCTTCCGCCGCGTAAGCCGAGCAGGTCGGCGTGAAGCGGCAATGGGGCGGCGTAAATGGCGAAACGAGCAGCTGGTAGGCGCGGATCAGCGCGAGGAACAGGAATTTGACGAGCCCACGCATTAGCGGTGCACCGCGTGAATGGCTTTTTTCAGCGCCTGGCGCAAATCGTCATAGTCTGCTTCGGCAGCGCTGGGTTTGGCTTTATCCAGCGCAATGAGGATGTAATCATGGCCGGCTTTGGCGCTTGCCGGAAACAGCTCGCGCACCAGGGCACGTAGGCGACGCTTGATGCGGTTGCGGATCACCGCATTGCCGCATTTGGTGGTGACGGTGTAACCCACGCGCGCACCTGCCTGCCCTTCCACATCGGAAGCTGCAGCACGGAGGATGAAATAAGGCGTGGTGAATTTGCGACCTGTGCGCAGGCGCAGAAAATCGGCGCGTTTTTTAAGTGTGGTGATTGCGATAGTCACATTCACCCCCAAACGGGAAGCGCTTAGGCGCTGAGAACCTTGCGGCCTTTAGCGCGGCGAGCAGCGAGCACTTTGCGGCCGCCGACGGTTGCCATACGGGCGCGGAAGCCATGACGGCGGGCGCGAACGATCTTGCTGGGCTGATAGGTGCGTTTCATGGCACTCTCCTTGAATTGAAGTGTTTTTTAAAGAACGGGCCTTATACGGGCTTGCCTACCCCTTGTCAAGCGCCAGACTTACGGGTGCTAAACCAATGATTATTTATATAATTTACAGCGAACTACGGTGTGGTTTCGATTGTATTTAATCGGCAGTTTCCCTAGAATCACGCCTATGTTTACCCATTTACGCTATTTGGCCGCCGCTTCCCTGCTTATCATGCTGATTGGTGCCTCCTATATCGCCATCACCGCGCGCGATTATAAGGAAGATGATCTGCTACAAACCGTGGGTCAGCAAAACCGGGCAACGGTTGCGAGCTTCACGAATTCCGTCTGGTCGAGCTATGCGGGTTATATCGTGAATAACCCAACTTCGGAGCAATTTCCGAATTTTGTGCAAATGACGCGAGTGTTTTTCGTCAACCACCCGATTGCGAAGCTCACGATTTTCTCGCCGGATTTGACCTCGCCGCTCGTTTATTACGGTACGGGCGATCAGTATGTGACCACAAACGGTACGACCAAAGTCACCTTGTTCGAGGTTGACCAGGCAAAAAACGGCAAGCCGGTGAACCGCCTGCTGCGCAAAGTCTATTTCAACGGTAGCAACGAGCCCAACAAGCCCCGCACGATGGTGCAAACCATTTTGCCCATCACCACGCCCGGCCATAGCAAGCCCGATGCGCTGGTCGAAATTTACAGCGATGTGACGGATAGTCTCGCGAGTTTAAACAATAAGCTCATGGTTTTCCTCGGTACGATTCTGGGCATTTTCACGCTACTAATTGCGGTGCTGCTGCTGACCACCCGCCGTGCGGAAACGATTATTACCAAGCAGCATGAAGTGAATCTCGAACTCATCGCCGCCGCCGCACAGGCGGAAGCGCAAAGCCGGGATAAGTCGCAGTTTCTTGCGAGTGTCAGCCATGAGTTGCGCACGCCGCTGAACGCGATCATCGGATTTTCGGATATTATTCGCAACGAAGCGCGGGATAATTTGCAGAAGATTTACCAGGATTACCTCGACGATATTCATGCTTCGGGGAAACATTTGCTCAGCCTCATCAACGATATTCTCGATTTCAGTAAGGCCGAGGCCGGTAAGCTGCAGATTGAATGGGCGGAGACGGATGCGACGAAAGTGATCCGCAATAGCTTACGCATGGTGATGCCGCGTGCGGAAGCCGCGCAGGTGACGTTGGTTGAGGATATTCCGGCGCAGCATCTCGTGGTGGTGACGGATGCCAAGAAGCTGAAGCAGGTGCTGCTCAATTTGCTGTCGAACGCGGTGAAATTCACCCTCGCGGGTGGTGAAGTGCGCTGCCATGCATGGACGGATGTGCTGACCGGTAGCCTGCATATTCAGGTGCGCGATACCGGGATTGGCATTGCGCCGAAAGATATTTCGCGGGTGATGACGCCGTTTGGTCAGGTGGATTCTGCGCTCAGCCGCAAATACGAAGGCACGGGACTTGGCCTACCCTTGTCGAAAAAATTCGTGGAGTCGATGGGTGGCAGTTTCACCATCGAAAGCCAGTTGAAAGTGGGCACTAGTGTCACGATCAGCGTGCCGAAACAGCCGCCGGGCTGGGGCACCGCGGCGATGACGCTTTCGCCCGAAAAGAAGGAGGATGCCGATGTCGTATCAAAAAACAAAGGCTAGCGCCGCACGTGTAA
>JBEHYI010000079.1:0-8685 GCA_048498255.1 Pseudomonadota bacterium
CGAGCGCGTGCTCGACCCGCGTGTGGCATATCAGATCACCTCGATCCTCGAGGGTGTGGTTCAGCGTGGCACGGGCAGTGCGGCGAAGGTGTTGAACCGGCCGGTGGCAGGTAAAACCGGCACAACGAACGATTCGCGCGACACCTGGTTCATCGGCTACACGCCGGATTTGGTGGTCGGCACGTTCGTTGGGTTCGATACGCCGAAATCGCTTGGTGAAAAGGAAACCGGCGGGCGGGTCGCGATCCAAGGCTTTATTAAATTCATGCAGCAGGCGGCGAACGAGCTGCCGGTGAAGGAATTCCGCGCGCCGCCGGGCATCAAGGAAATCGCGATCAACAAAGCGAACGGTCAGCCGCTGTATGACACCAAAGCGGGCGATAAAAATGTGTCGGTGCTGATCGAGGCGTTCCTCACCGGCGGGCCGATTTTCAAGCCGATGAACGAGCTGCAGGAAGAGCTGAAGGATAAAGGTGCGACCGGACCGATTCAGGAGCCAGAGGATTTGGGCGATACCGGCGCGCCGGTGGACCCCGCCAATGCTGGCAAATTTGAGCAGCCCAAACCCGGCGAAATGGTGCCCTACCAGCGCCCGGTCGACCCGCAAGGGTTTAACCCGAATGCCGGCGCGAATGTGGGCACCGGTGGGTTGTATTAATGAAAACAACAGCTTACTTCATCAAGAATATGAATGAAAAGCGGCCTTACCTTAAGGTAGAATGGTGTGAGTTGGCATTAAAAGAACCGGATTATAAAATCCTTCAACCCGATGGCAGAATGCGCTATTATAAATTCATCCCCGAGGTTCAAAAATTCGTTCGGGTCATTACACTTGAAGACGGCGAAACAGTACATAACATGTTCTTTGATCGCAGCTTCAAACCACAGGGGCATTAGCCATGCGTTTTGATTATGATTCCGAAACAGACTCGCTCTATATCCATTTTTTTGATGGGTCAGGGTCAGATACGGTGATCATCAACGATGACGTTGTAGCGGATGTTGATGCGGCCGGACGCTTGGTGGGGCTTGATATTCAATATGCTAGTAAACTGGCGAATTTAAGCCAATTGGTGCTGGCGGGGTTTAATCCTGCGGTCAGCCCGCCTGCTAGGTAAACTTAGGCGCAGCGCGCTTACTCGTAAATATCGCGCCGATGGCCAATTGCTGCAATGCGAACAGTGCATTTTTCATGATCCACCATATAAAGCACCCGCCAATCACCTATGCGCAAACTGCGCTGACCCGTGAGCGAGTAACGTAAGGGTTTGCCGAAATGCAGCGGATCGCGCAGCAGTTTCTGCTCAATCGTCGTACGTATACGCTCACGTATGGTGCTGCTTAAAGCGGGAATATCTACTTTGCGGACGCGCTCATCATAGACGAGTTTCCACGCGTCGTTCACGCATCGCCCCAAGTATCCTTGTGCGACACCCAACGTTTTGCCGTTTTAAACCGTTGATCCGCATGATGGGAAAGAGCGCGGTCCTCATGCAGTTCCAGCGCCTCGCGAATAAGCTGTGCGGCAATGGTGGAAAGCGAAGTGGATTCTGCCGCTGCCCGCTGGCTAAGGGCTTTGCTCGATGCTTTATCGAGCGTTACTTGAATGCGCGGTTGTGTCGTGGCCATAGAGAACTCCCTGTCGGCATAGTGTACCACTAGTGATGCAATTGCGCAAGCACTGTGGAAGCGGTTGACGAAAGTGGCAGATTTAGGTTAGTGAGCACCATCATGCGCGCAGAAATCATCACCCTGAAAGACCAGTTCACCGCGAGCCTTGGCTTGCTTGCGAGGTGTCTTTGACGTTTCGCATCTGGAAAAACTGCTCGTCCAGCTAAACGCGGCGGCGGAAGACCCGAATTTGTGGAATAATCAGGCCGAGGCGCAAAAGACGATGCGCGAGCGCACGCGGGTGGAGAACACGCTCGCCAATTTCCGCCGGGTGGATACGAGCTTTAACGATGCGTTTGAGCTGCATGAAATGGCGGAGGCGGAGGGCGATGAGGCAATGCGCGCCGAGGCGCAAGGCACGCTCGAGGCGCTGGTGAAAGAAGTCGCCCAGCTGGAGCTCGAGGCGTTGCTCAACGGCGAGGCGGATCAGAATGATTGCTACATCGAAATCCACCCCGGCGCGGGAGGGACGGAGAGCCAGGATTGGGCGTTTATGCTCTACCGCATGTATTTGCGTTGGGGCGAGCGGCGCGGGTTCAAGGTCGAAATTATCGATGAGCAAACGGGCGACGAGGCGGGGATTAAATCCGCGACGATTCGTTTGAGCGGCCATAATGCCTATGGCTGGGCCAAAACCGAATCGGGTGTGCATCGGTTGGTGCGCATTTCGCCGTTTGATAGTAACGCGCGGCGGCATACGAGCTTTGCGAGCGCCTGGGTGTATCCGGTGGTGGATGAGAATATCGACATTGTGATCGAGGAAAAAGATGTGCGGGTGGATACGTTCCGGTCATCCGGCGCGGGTGGGCAAAACGTGAACAAGGTGGAATCCGCGGTGCGGCTCACGCATATTCCGACGAATATTTCAGTCGCCTGCCAAAACCAGCGCAGCCAACACCAGAACCGCGAAGAAGCGTGGAAAATGCTGAAGGCGCGGCTCTATGAAAACGAACTGCGCAAGCGCGAGGAAGCGACGGATGCGCTGAACGCGCAGAAGACGGATAATAGCTGGGGCAACCAGATTCGTTCGTATGTGCTGCACCCGTATCAGATGGTGAAAGATTTACGCACGAACGCTGAAACCAGCGATACGCAAGGCGTGCTCGATGGCGATCTCGACATGTTCATCAACGCGAGCCTCGCTGCCCGCGTGAAGGGGAATGTGGAGAAGGCTTAGCGTGTGGCTCAGGCGCGTTGGTAGGGGGTGATTTTAGATGGTCCCGCCAGCTAGCTTGTGGTTCGGGTTCTGTCGGTCTTGTTTGCTGTTCGGGGGCTTTTGTTCCCTCGAGCCATCCCATGATTTGCTGCGTTTCATGCCGTAAGCGCTTTTGCCCTCTGGGGCTGGTTGCCTGGTCGAGATATTTTTCAATCAGTGGATTTGTTTTTGCCATTTCCTCATAAGCCTGAGTAACGGCAGTTAATGTATCGGGTGGTAACATGCCCTTATTGACCATCGCGGCCAGTAAGGGGGTAGTCCATGCAAAATTCGTAATGCTATAGGGTAAATTTTCTTTCCTAATTTCTTCAAAGACGCGCGTTGATAATCCTGCATCATGGTTTAGTACCAATGTTCCATGTAGACCCAAAGGGGCACCATAGTCATTTAAGCGGTATACTAATTCGGCAATGTCGCGGTCAGCAGCATCATCTCCCCTGCCTGCATTAGGCAAGCCGTTGCTCTTACGAAAGTGCCTCATCTTGACGAACACAATACCGCCTTTAGGTGGCGTAAGCTCGCCATAGTTAAACATGGCGTTGTGGTTGTTATAAGCCCGTATATGCCCGTCGTTCGCCAGCTGGGAGAAATATTCATAAAGCGGTGCTTCATGGGGATAGGGAAAATCAGCGGGATCTCGCCCGAGTGGGAACGCGGGTGGGCCTGAATTGTTGGCCAATTTTAGCCCTTTCTGCCTTTTTTTGCCCTTTTTAATACGGAAAAGCTCTGACAATACGCTATCGGACATGACGATGGTGCGGTTTTTATCCGTAATACATAGGGCATCGATCACCATGCGCGTGGTGAATTGCGGGTCGGAGGCATTAGCACGTGCTTCATTCGCTGCCTCAAGATCCATAAAATGGCGGATAGCGGACGTATCGGCCAGAATGATTCCCATTTTTTTCATAGGAGGATTTTAGCGACATAAAATCTTAAGTAATGTGAAGATTTGATGAAGAAAAAGGCGGTTTTCCGTATTGGGCTCGACTTTTAGGGCCTAAACGCTTATGTAGCGCCCCATGAACAGCCTGGGATTTAACAAGCCGGAGAGCCAAACGCGCGTGGTGGTAGCCATGAGCGGGGGGGTGGATTCGTCTGTGGTGGCGGCGTTGCTGCACGCGCAGGGCTATGAGGTGATTGGCATTACGCTGCAGCTTTACGACCATGGCGTGGCGGTGGGCAAAAAGGGCGCGTGCTGCGCGGGGCAGGATATCCATGATGCGCGACGGGTGGCTGATAGCCTTGGCATTCCGCATTATGTGCTGAACTATGAGAGCAAGTTCCAGCAAGCGGTGGTGGATGATTTTGTCGAGACATATTTGGCGGGTTCGACGCCGATTCCGTGCGTGCGCTGTAACCAATCCGTGAAGTTTAAAGATTTGCTGGCGACGGCGCGCGACCTTGGCGCGGATTGCATGGCGACGGGGCATTATGTGCAGCGTGTTGTCAATGAGGCGGGCCAGGCGGAGCTCCATCGCGGGGCGGACCCGGACAAGGACCAGAGCTATTTCCTGTTCGCGACGACGCAGGAGCAGCTGGATTTTCTGCGCTTCCCGCTGGGCGGCATGCATAAGGAGCAAACGCGCGAACTAGCGGCGCGGTTTAACCTGGTGACGGCGGATAAGCCGGACAGCCAAGATATTTGCTTCGTGCCCACCGGTGGTTACGCCGCGGTGATCGAGAAAGTGCGCCCCGGTGCGGCGGAGCCGGGCGAGATTCGCCATGTCGATGGGCGGGTGCTCGGCGCGCATGCGGGGATTATTCATTACACGATCGGCCAGCGCAAAGGCCTCGGCGGCGGTTCGGCGGATGGGCCGCTCTATGTGGTGAAGCTCGATGCACTCCACAAGCGCGTCATCGTCGGCCCGCGCGAGGCGTTGGCGCAAAGCGATTTCACGATCAAGGAATTGAACTGGTTGGGCGCAGAAGGCGCGCGTGAGGATATCCGCGTGAAAATGCGCTCGGCTCAGCCGCCGGTGGTGGCGCGGGTGACACCGGAGCAAAACGCCAAAGCGAGTATCCATCTCGAAGTGCCATATGAGGGCATCGCCCCGGGCCAAGCTTGCGTGGTGTATGATGGCGAGCGCGTGCTCGGTGGTGGGTGGATCGCGGTCGCCTAATGCCTAATGCTCGTGGCGGGCTTCCATGCTGCTGAACTGCTTCACTTCCTCGCCCCATTCGCTTTCGAGCTTTTTCTGCAGCCAGTCGAAGCGTTTCAGTTGCGTTTGGTGCATGCCGAGCACCATGGCATGGGCGGCGATGGGGCAGGTTTTGACCAGCATCCAGCCGATCATGGCGGAGCCGTAGATAATGACCCAGTTGGTGCCATTGCCCATGATTTCGGACATGGTGCTGCTACTGGCGTGTTCATGAATCATGCGGGTGATGTAGGGCATCATGCCGGAGAGATTGGCGGCGAATACGCTTTGGAACGTGTAGCGCTTTTTACTCACATCCATGTAATAGGCGACGATGCAAGGCAGCATGCCGATGATGAAAAACACGAAGCCGGTGCGCAGCAGCACCATCATTACCATGCTGAAGGTGATGAGGATGAATTTATGCTTGAAGCTCATTTTATGCGCGAGCTTGGAGGAGAGCGGCTTGCCCGGTTTGGCGGCAGTGGCGTTGGCGGTTTCGGCGGTGGCCATGGTGCTTAAATCCCGAACATGTTGGTGAGGGTGATGTAACTGGTGATGGCAAGGGCGAAGTAGCTAATCATCATCGCCATTTTTCCGCCGGCGCGTTTGGCTTTGTAAGCCAGGATATCCGGGTTGTTGAGGCGGTCCATGCGGTCCTGGTTCATTTGGTGCAGGGCGATGGCTTTGGTGAAGCCGTCAAGGTCGCGGAAGGACACATCCGTATTGACGATGGCCGTCATCACATCCATCAAATTCCCGGTTTGGGCGAGCTTTTTGAGGGCGAGCTTGAGGCGCTTGCGGATGATGCGGTTATGAATGGTGTCGATTAGCTTCTCGATGCGCATGGCCGCCCAAGCGCAGAGGCCCACGAGCTGGAGTTTCGGCGTTTTCTGCTGCGCTTTGGCGAGCAGTCGCATCATCATCAGTTCTTGGTTGGCGGCGAGTTCCGGCACGGATTCGAGATCCTGCAGGCGCACGGGTTTGCCCATTTCGATTTTGCTGGCCACAAAGGCCGCGATGTGCAGATCGACAAAGCTGGTTTCCGAACCGAGCTTCACGGCGATGGCGTCCAAGGTTTTCAAGGCATCGAGCGCGGTGGTGACATGGTAAGGTTTCAGGATTGGGCTTTGGCAGCAGAGCGATGGGTTGAGCTCGTAGAGCACGCGCTCCATGCCGAAGCCAAGATCCTTGCTTTTGAGGAAGGGTTTCGCGCGTTGCAGGCGGAAGATGGCGGCGGAAATTTCCGGCGTTTTGTTGCCCTCGGTCTGGTCGGCCCAATAGGTGCCAAGATCCCCCTCGATGAAGGCGGAGAGCTGCGCGATTTCCGGGCCGCCGCTGTGGTACACGTCGGTGAGCACGGGCCCGATCGCATCCGGCCTTAGGGACAGCGCCTGCGAGCGCAGCGGGCCGCTCGGGTCGAGGATGGTGATGACGCGCGTGAGCATGTCGCTCTGCTGGGAATCGGTCGAGGCTTGGCCGGCGATACGCGTTGCGCGGTCGACTTTTTCGGCGAGTTCCGGGCGGTGGAGGCTTGCTTCGCACCAGCGGTCGAGCTTGAGATTTTTGAGTTCCTTGATCGCCTCGCGCCAGTGGGTGTGCAGCGCGTAACTCAGCATGCGGCGGCTGAAAAACTCCTCGTTCACGAAGGCGAGCGGGCGCGAGGCTTCCTTCGGCGGCGTTGGGGCGATCATGTTGAAGCGCTTGCCGTTGACCCATTGGTTCAGCTGCTCGAGGCCCCAGCGCTCCGCCGGGTTTTCGTGGAAAATGCCGCGGAAGAAATCTTGGAATGCATCCGAGAATTCGCGCCCTGCCGCGAAGATGTGGTAACTGCCGAGGCTGATGATGCGCTCGATATAGGCTTCGCGCGGGATGGCTTTGATTTTATCGAGCCCGTACATGAGTTCGTAGGCGAGCACGCCGAGCGCGTAGGCGTCGGATTTTTCGTTGGCTTCACCGCGGCCGAGCGGATCAGCCATTAAGCGTTCGAGCGGTTCGTAGAGATAGGGCGTGAGTGTACCGCAAGGGGCGGAGTAGCATTCGCCGAGCTGCGAGGTGTCGCTCATGTAAAAATTGCCGGGGTGGATATGGCCATGGCTAACTTTTTTGTCGAACATGGCGGTGAGGGCGCGCACGGCGGGTTGCAGCACAAAATCGAGCACGCGGTGCTCGTGCAGGCGCGGGGTTTTCTGCATCACCTCAAGCAGGGAAACACCGCGTGGGCGCTCGACGAAGAGCACTGTGCGCGCTTCGTTCAAGTGCGAGCAATTGACGATGCCGCTGCCCAGCAGAATGCATAAATGCGGGTTGGCGACGGCGCCCATTTCTGTAATCGCCTGCTGGCGGATGGGCATGTTGTTGTCGCACACGAGGGCGAAGAGGCTGCGCTGGGCGTTGAAATCGTCTTTCGCCTCGAAGGCTTTGGCGTAGGAATTGTCGAATTCCGGCAGGGAACGGCTGGGGTAGAGGGTGAAGCGGCCCATGAGGTCGTCTTTTTTCTCGCCGCCGGGGACGTAGCTCGTGCGGTAGTTGTCGAGCAGGGCTTGCAGGCCGGTTTCCACATGCTCCTCGAGCAGCGGAATTTCGCCCATTTCATTGATATTATTCGCGGATGCCATCGTTCCCCAGGTGCGAGATTTTGTTTTTCAACGCATTATAGGCAAAGATCGTGCCAGTCTCAATGGGGATTCGGGATTGGGGATTTGGGATTGGGAGAAAGGTGCGGTTACAGGCCCAAAAACGGGTCCTTCACCAGGATCGTATCTTCGCGGTCCGGCGAGGTCGAGAGCAGCGCGACAGGGCAGCCGATCAGCTCTTCGATGCGGCGGACATATTTGATCGCGGCAGCCGGAAGTTGCGCCCAGCTGCGTGCGCCTTGGGTGGTTTCGCTCCAGCCCTCGATGGTTTCATAAATCGGTTTCGCGGCGGCTTGGAGCTCGCTGGCGGCGGGCAAATAATCATAGACCGTGCCGTTGATTTCATAGCCGGTGCAGATTTTCAGCTCCTCGAGCCCATCGAGCACATCGAGCTTGGTGAGCGCAATGCCGTTGATGCCGCCGACGGTGACGGCTTGCTTCACCATCACCGCATCGAACCAACCGCAGCGGCGCTTACGGCCGGTGACGGTGCCGAACTCATGCCCGCGCGCGCCGATTTGCTCGCCGATTGCGTTGGTGAGTTCGCTTGGGAACGGCCCGCTGCCCACGCGCGTGGTGTAGGCTTTGGTGATGCCGAGCACGTAACCGATGGAGTGGATGCCGGAGCCCGAGCCGAGCGTCGCCGAACCGGCGAGGGTGTTGCTGCTGGTCACGAACGGGTAGGTGCCGTAATCGACATCGAGCATGGTGCCTTGCGCGCCTTCGTACAGGATGCGCTTGCCCTCGGCGCGGTAGAGCGCGAGCAGGCGCCAGACCGGCGTGGCGTAGGGTAGGATTTTTGGCGCAACTTCGCGCAGCGCGTTAAAAATCGTGTCTACATCAATGGATTCGCTGCCGGAAGCGGTGAGGATGGGGTTGTGGTGCGCGAGCATGTCGGCGATTTTGCCTTTGAGCGCGTCGAGGTTCATGAGGTCGCACACGCGAATCGCACGACGGCCGACTTTATCCTCATAGGCTGGGCCGATACCGCGGCCCGTGGTGCCGATTTTGTTGTTGCCGC
>JBEHYI010000080.1:0-8538 GCA_048498255.1 Pseudomonadota bacterium
GGAAAACTACACACCGCCGGAGCAACGCACGATTCGCCTGCCGGGTGAATCGGGCTATCTCGCGCTCAAACTCGCAGTCGATAATTTCCGCAAGTCGGGCAAGGCAACACCGCATGATGAAACGGTGAGCTTGGCGCTTGCGCGTGTGCTGACGGGTGGCGATACCGACATCACGCAAGAGGTAACGGAGCAGCAGCTGCTCGATCTCGAGCATGATTATTTCATGCAGCTGTGCAAAACCACCGAAACGCGCGACCGTATTGCGACGATGCTGAATACCAGCAAACCGTTGAGGAATTAGCGTGATCGATATTCAACATGCGCAGTGGCAATGCGCCCATAAAGAAATGCGCCGCGAACATAAGGTGGGCGGCACGTTTACCTATGACGTGTTCGTCAATCCCGACACGCATAGCTCAATCGCGGCGGTGGTGGTGCGGCGTTATGCCAGCAACGATACTGCCACCACATCGATCGACGTTTCGCTGGTGGAAAATAAATCGGCGATGAATGCGCATGCGCAAGCTTTGTGGAAACGCTATGGTCTGGTCGGCATCGAGTACGCGCCTTACGAGGCGGTGAAAGAGGGCCTCGCCAAACTGCAGGTGAAAGTGCCGTCGCGCTTAACCGCGGTGTTGGTCGGCCAGCAAGAATTTCATGAGGATGCCGAAACCGCGAAGGCGCACACGGCAGAGCGGCTGGCGCATCTGGTGCGCACGTTTCGTGGCAGCGATGTGCTGAGCGAAAGTGTCGCCGTGTGCACCGCGTTCCTCGAAGCGATGTGCGGCGAACTCGAAGATTTGCGCGAGATCTACCAACCATCCGACAAAAATAAGAAAACTGGGGGCTTATAGATATGCCCGCTTATAATGCAGTGCTGAGGGATTAGTGGATAACATTGAGCCAGAGCATCTTCCGACGACGAGTGTAACGCAGGGGCAGATGGCTGCGAAGCGTTCAGGGGCAAATGAACCTGCCGATGTTCGTGTAGAAAAATGGCGTGAAGGGAACAAAACATTTTATTTGTTCTTTAACCCTGAAGTGAATTCTCCGATCGCTGGATTTCTGGCAGTGCTGCAACGCGACCATGTTGATGCGCCCGAAATTGAACATGGAGCATATGCGCGTGCGAACTTTTTGTTAATTCCGCACCCGGGTCATGGCTACGAATCGACTCTACACCATTGGGCTCAAGATACCAAAATGCGATTACAAATGGATACTTCCTGTGGCTTTGACGGTGAGTATGTAAACAAATTGAGAAATCATGGCATGATTGCTGATCCAAGGCCACTGCAAGTGGGCTGGTACTCCGATGTTTACAAGCTCAACCCACACTTCCCAGACTGGAAGCAAGCGCAATACGAACATCTGGAAATCTTTAAAACCATGATGGATGCATTGCGCGATGACGCCATTCTGAGTCCGGATGTGAATACGCGCGAAGCCTTTATGCAAAAAATATTCAATACGCTAGGACGCATGCCAACGATCCAGGAAGAAAGCATCTCGGGAAAAACATCCCTATCGGGAAAAACATCTTTTTCTTTATACTAAGGAAACATTATGCCAACCTACACCGCCCCACTCAAAGATTACGAATTTCTCATCACGAAATTTCTCGGCCTCGAGAAGCATGCCGATGTGCCCGGTTTTGCGGAGGCGCAGGAGCTGGTGACGCCGCTGCTCGCGGAATCGGCGAAGATGTGCGAGGAGCTGCTGTTCCCGCTCAATACCGTCGGCGATAAGCAGGGCCTGAAATATAAGGATGGCGTGGTGACGACGCCGGAGGGCTTCAAGGAAGCCTACAAAGCCTATGTCGAAGGCGGCTGGCCGACGCTGACCTGGCCGACGGAATATGGCGGGCAGGGCATGCCGGAATTTTTGAACATGCCGATGCTCGAGATGGTGTGTTCGAGCAATCTTTCGTTCGGCCTCACGCCGGGCCTCACCCATGGCGCGATTCATGCGCTGCTGCTGCATGCGAATGAGGAGCTGAAACAGACCTATTTGCCGAAGATGATTTCGGGCGCCTGGTCGGGCGTGATGTGTCTCACGGAGCCGGTTGCGGGCACGGATTTGGGCTTGCTGAAAACGCGCGCGGAACCGAATGCGGATGGGTCGTACAGCATCACCGGCAACAAGATTTTCATCTCAGCGGGGGAGCAGGATCAGACGGAAAATATCATCCATCTCGTGCTCGCGCGTCTTCCCGGCGCGCCGAAGGGCAGTAAGGGTATTTCGCTGTTCGTGTGCCCGAAGATGATGGTGAATGCGGATGGCACACTCGGTGTGCGTAATAATTTTAGTTGTGCAGGCATTGAACACAAAATGGGCATTCATGCGAGCCCGACTTGCGTGATGAATTACGATGGCGCGACGGGGTGGCTGGTCGGCGAACCGCATCGCGGCCTACCGGCAATGTTCACAATGATGAACACGGCGCGTTTGTATGTGGGTGTGCAGGGCCTCGGCGTGGGTGAAGCGGCGTATCAAAATGCGCTCAGCTACACCAAGGAGCGCCTGCAAGGCCGCGCGCTGACAGGGCCGAAATTCCCCGATAAACCGGCGGACCCAATCACTGTGCATCCGGATGTGCGGCGCATGCTCTACACCATGAAATGCTTCACCGAAGGCGCGCGCGCGCTCGCGATTTGGGTGGCGCGGGAAGTGGATATTGCGCATCGGCACCCGGATAAAAAACGGCAGCAGGAGGCGGATGATTTTGTGCAGCTCATCACCCCGATTTTGAAATCGACGCTGACGGATGGTGGATTCGAAACGGCATCGACCGCGATGCAATGTTTCGGTGGTTACGGCTTCATCGAGGAATATGGCGCTTCGCAATATCTGCGCGATTCGCGGATTGCGATGATTTATGAAGGCACGAATGGCGTGCAGGCGATGGATCTTGTGGGCCGCAAATTGCCGACCGATACGGGGCGGTATCTGAGCCGCTTCTTCCACCCGGTGGATGCGTTCATTGCGGAAAATCGCAATGACCCGGCGATGGCGGAGTTCACGAAAGCGCTGAAGGTGCATACCAAATATCTGCAACAGGCGACGATGTGGATCGGCACGATGGGGTTTGTGAACCCGAACCATGCGGGTGCGGGCGCGGTGGAATATCAGAAGATGTTTTCCCTCGTGCTGTTCGCCTATATCTGGGCGCGGCAGGCGAAACTCGCGGTTGCGCATATGGCGGAGGACCCGGAATTCTACGGCGCGAAACTCGCCACCGCGCGCTTCTATTACGCGAAGATTCTGCCAGGTACGATCTCGCTGCTGGCATCCATCACGGCAGGTGCGGATCCGGTGATGGCGGAAGGGTTTTAGGGGAGTCGTCAGTCGTCAGTCGTCAGTCGTTAGTAAGAAGTGGCCGCCCGCCATTTTGTCTATTTTATAGATAGGGACTGTTCGTTGGCCTGGATCCCCGCCTTCGCTGGGATGACGGCTTGAGATTGTGGCGCCGTTGTAGCCTCCCCACCGGCTGTCATCCCCGCGAAGGCGGGGATCCAGGTCAGGCAGAAATGGCTGCATTGATATTTCAAAATATCAATTATTGTCATATGGTTATGCTGATTTTAATGCGCCCACTGACGACTGAAGACTGGTGACTGGCGACTGCTCATTGTCACACAATCTTCACATTTCTTTCATGCGTGGTTTGCTATAGTCATCGTGAAGGATTGTCTAACAGGCGTGATTGCAGCGTCGGGACGGTTCAAAAGTTAACGAATTATTTACCGGTCAAAGGTTAAAATCGGTAAAAATTTATGGAGTTCGGCAATGAGCTTATTTGGGGTTGATTTTAGACAGCTTCGTCGCGATGCGGGTGATTTACGGCGTACTGCTCACGAAGTAGGTGGGCTGGTACATGAAGCGGCGAAAACCAAAGGTGAAATTACCAGCTTTGGTGGTACTGCCGATGAGGTAGATGGTAACAATAATGCCCGCGGTGATGATGCTCAAGTCCGCAAGATGCAAGCAAGAGATCGCCGCAATGCCTACGAGCAGCAGCGCGAAACATACCATCAATCCGTCGCCCCTGCCCCGCGCAACGTGCAACCCAACCCGCCTGCAAATGATACGCGCTCCCAAGGTCAGGAGCATACGAATGCACCTGCGAGCGATGCGTTTGCTGCTAGCCAACCTGCGCCGCGGGTAATCGAAGATTCTCCGGAGCTGCGCGCCTTCTTGGCGGGTATGGATGCGTATTTCCCTGAGTATAAGGGAAAGACTAATCAGGAAAAAATCGATTTGCTTGAGCAAAAATTGCATGGAAAAGTTGACCACCATATCGATACGCAAGAGCTCGCGAACCTCGCCGTGATGAGGGACAAACATCCCGAAATTCCGCGCGATTGGATAAAGCTCGATGCGCTGCTGGAGCGCGAGCATATCGTTAAAGGCGCGAACGGTGTTTACACCGAGGTGAAACCCGTGGCGAATACGGACATTATCAATGGTGATAGCGACCATCAGCATGGTGGCGCAGCGGGTGATACGCTGGGGACCAACACCACAGCGCCAGCAACCCAACCTAACGCTGCAGCGCCTGCTGCGGGCGATGCGGCCAAACCCGCTGCGACGGAAGCAGCGGCGGATAGCGCACCGCCGGTGGATGTAACGTCGGTGGAGAAGGCGGATGTTGTGCTTGCCCGCAATTATGGTGCAGGCGATGCTATGCCGAAGATTGGCGAAGATCAGGTTGAGGCGGTTCAGAAACTGATGGCGGACCAATTGCCGAAATATGGTGCGGATAATAAATGGGGCCGCGAAACCCAGGCGGCATTCCTGAATAAATGTAAGGCAGCGGGCATTGAGAATCCGGCGGAAGTCGATTTCACCCAGCCGGATAACGAAGCCACCAAAACGCTGATGGCGTATCTGGAAGGTTCGAGCACGCAGGCCGTAGCGCACGCTAAGCCGGAGCCGGAGAAAGCAGCGCCTGCAGTGGCGACGGCAGAGCAGCAGGCGGCACCTGCAGCGGCAGTTGCTGCGCCTCAGCCTCAATCCGAAGTGAGTGTGAGTGCGGATGGTAAGGGTTATGTTGTCGGCGGCACTGCTCCGGCAGTTGCGGGTGCGGCGGATGCTTCCGCGGCGATTGACCCGCTGGCGGGCAAATCGGCAGCGGTGGCGGCAGCGGCCAAACCGTTCAGTGCTTTTGCGAATTTGCCGTATCAGCCGATACAGCCGGTGCTGAAGCAAGACCCAATTGTGCTCGATGGCGAGAGGAAGCAGAGCCTTGCAAGTGCAGAAGCGCCATCGGTGGCGGGTGCTAACCTTCCAACTTCGCAGACCTATCTGCATGATCTGCCGACTCCGCCAGCTACGCCGAAGGGCAACCCGACGCTGATGGCGAACAAGGGTACTTACATCGCGTAAGGCGCATCGCTGTTCTATACCAAAGGCCGGGCTCGCCCCCGGCCTTTTTATTTGGCTTCTTTGATGCGGCGTGTAAGTTGTTTGCATGAGCGAAACATCCACTTCCATTCCCGTTCTCAAAATCGGTGCGGTAATTGTGCATCCCGTATCTCGTGCGATTCTTATCATGCAGGCGATTCCGAAAAATCCAGGTGAGGTTCCGGCTTTTGTGCTGCCGCGTGGCAGTCGGCAATATAGCGTGGCGGTGAATGGCATGACCGAATGGCACGATGCGCGGGATGAGGCGACAGGCGTGGCGCATGCCGCGACGCTCGAGCCGTTTATGCGTGGGCTGATGCGCGAGATTGAGGAAGAGGCGGGGGTGACGGAAACGCAGCTCGCCGCATCACGCGTGATTGAGCTGGGCGACATGCTGTTTCAATCACGCACAAAGGGGGTTTACCCGATCCATTGGTTTATCGTGGTGCCGGAAGCGACGACCGCGGAGGCGCTGACGCTGCAGGTGCCGGTGGATGCGCTGTCGATCCGCTGGGCGACGCTGGAGGAGATTAAAGCCATGGGGCCGGAAGGTTTTTCAGCGGGGTATATTCCGGTTATTGAAGCGGCGCTTCAACTGGTAGGTTAGCACGCCCTCACCCTGAATTTGCCCAAGAGCAAATTCAGACCTCTCCCGGTGGGAGAGGTGTCTCCAGCCGCACCACTAGCGATTTACTGAAACTATCGAGCATGTTGAAAATTCGTAATGGGCACTAACCGTGCCGCAGCGTACCTCTCCCTTGGGAGAGGTCGAAATCCCCTGACGGAATCTACGAATAAGGCAATGCATTGCGGGATTTCGGGTGAGGGCGTGTGCCCTATAATGGAGGGCGCGATGCCCCTAAATACTCCACACCAACCCATAACCGCCACGATGCGGTTGCACGCGGGCGGTGAGTTTGCCATCGAGCAAATCTTTCGCTGCCGCACCAAAAATTTCGTAACGCCAGCCATGGCCAAAATGGGCTTTTTCGAGCGGGAGTTTACCGCGCACCACCGCTTCGAGCTCTTCCTTATCGGCGACCAAACGCGGCACGACGTGGAAATCTTCGGCTTTTTGTTTGAGGAGGAGTTTCAGTTGATCGAGGCAGGCTTCTTGCGCGGCGGGCATGGGTTTCTCGCGCTCTTCGGCTACCGGGAAAGTTTCTTTCGGTTGGGCCAGCGCGTTGTTGATCGCCGTGAGCAGAATTTCCATCGAATGCGGCGAAAGCTGGCCTTGGATGCCGCGCACTTCGAGCATTTCTTCCGGCGTTTTGGGCATCTGCATCGCGATTTGCACGACGTAATCATCCTTCATCACGCGCTGGCGGGGGATGTCGCGGTTGGCGGCTTTTTCCTCGCGCCAGGCGGCGGTGGCGCGCAGCACTTGCAGCACGGCGGGCGAGCGCGATTTCACCTTGAGGCGCATCCAGGCATGCTGCGCATCCACCCGGTAATGGGTGATGTTGGCGAGGTCTTCCATTTCTTCTGCGATCCATTCGTCGCGGCCATCTTCGTGGATGCGCGCGCGCAGTTTTTCGTAGATGACGCGTAGGTGAATGACATCGTCGAGCGCGTAAACCAGCTGGCGATCGCTAAGCGGGCGGCGCGCCCAATCGGTGAAGCGTGAAGCCTTATCGAGCGGTGCGCCGACAATATCCATGACGAGGTTTTCGTAACTGATCGACTCGCCGTAACCACACACCATCGCCGCGATTTGCGTGTCGTAAAGCGGGTAAGGGACGATGCCGGAATGATGGACGAAAATCTCGATATCCTGTTTGCAGGCATGGAAAACTTTGACGAGTTTTTCGTTCGCGAAGGCATCGTAAAGCGGTTTCAAATCCATGTCCGGGCCCGCGATGGGGTCGATGGCGACGGCCTCTTTCGAGGTGGCCACCTGCATGAGGCAAAGCTGCGGGAAGTAGGTGCGCTCGCGGATGAATTCGGTGTCGACGGTGATGAATTGCTCGTCGCCAAAGCTGGCGCAAAATTGGGCGAGGTCTTCTGAACTGGTAATGGTGCGTGTTTTCATGGGGCGGTTACTACAGCAAGCAGCGGTATATGCGCAATGACTTTAAACAGTCTATAGTCTGTCACCCCGGGCCTGCCCCGGGGTCCAGCCTTTCCTCATCCGCCATGCCTGTTGCTTGGCTGGATCCCGGGGCGAGCCCGGGATGACAGCTTTCCCATTTCTCTAACACTTGATTACCGCAGGATTTCCGCTATATCCGCGGCATGGATCTCGAATTTATCAAAAACGCGTTTGTGACCATGTTTGTCGCGCTCGACCCGCCGGGGCTGATTGCGATTTTCCTTGGGTTGACTTCGCATATGACGGTGGCGGACCGTAAATCGACCGCCTACCGCTCGGTGGTGGTGGCGTTCAGCATTCTGGCTGCGGCGGCACTCGGTGGCGCGGTGATTCTCGATACGATGGGCATCAGCATGCCGGCATTCCGCATCGCGGGCGGGTTGCTGCTGTTTTACATCGCGTTTGAAATGGTGTTCGAAAAGCGCGAGTCGCGTAAATCGCACTCGGCGGAAGAAACGATTGTGCATGACCACCCGAAAAACATCGCCGTATTCCCCCTCGCGATTCCGATGATGGCGGGGCCGGGGGCGATCACGGCGACGATTCTGCAGGCGGATTTGGCCGGGCATCATTTCCTCAACCATGTGGCGCTGATCGTAATTTTGGCGGCGGTGGTGGGCAGCTGTTTGCTGAGCTTCCTGCTCGCTAACCAGTTCGACCGCGTGTTGGGCTCGACGGGCCGCATCGTGCTCTCGCGCTTGCTGGGCCTGCTGCTCGCGGCGCTGGCCATCCAAATCGTGGGCGATGGGGTGATGGCGTTTGCGCGGCTTTAGCGGCATTTCTTGCATTTTCCGGCACGTGGGTTATACCACGCCCATTCAAAACCCTGAGGAAACCTGCCATGCATGCCTACCGCACCCATACTTGTTCTGACCTTCGCGCTGCTGACGCGGGCAAAGAGGTCCGGCTTTCGGGCTGGGTGCACCGCGTGCGCGACCACGGCCAGCTGGCTTTTTTGGATTTGCGCGACCATTACGGGATTACGCAGATCGTCGCGGATTCGACCGGTGGTTTGTTCGACGCGTTGAGCAAGCTGAAGA
>JBEHYI010000081.1:0-8496 GCA_048498255.1 Pseudomonadota bacterium
TCGATGGTCTACGCGCTGGCGGCGATCGCGTTCCTGTCGTTCATCGTCTGGGCGCACCAACCGGTTCGAAGAGCCGCCGACCTGGGTACGCCAACAATTGCTGTTTAAAATCGGTGGCCAGGCTTACGGCATCGATGTGCAGCAGGTGCGCGGTTTCCAGATTTGGGTGGAGACGCCGCACGCGGAATGCACACCGCCAATGCGCGGGACGATGCAGTTCAAAGGCACGGAAATTCCCGTCTATGATTTGAATACACCATTTCACCGCACGCCCCTGCGCATGAGTGACGCACATATGGTAGTCATCCTGAATGTAGGCGAGCGCAAAGTCGGCCTGGTGGTCGATGCACTGATGGATCTTGTCGCGCTGAATGTGGCGCAGATCGAACCGCCGCCGCGCCATGAAATTGGCGAGGGTTATTCCTTCGTCAGCGGCCTCGCGCAGCATAAAGGGCAGATGCTGGTGCTGCTCGATGTGGCGCTGCTCGTCGATCACAAAATCAACGCGCACTAGGGCCCACCATGAAACCGATTCAAGTGATGATCATCGACGATTCCGCGTTGATGCGACAGATGCTGACCCAAATGCTTTCCGGCGAGCCCGGCATCAACGTCATCGCCACCGCGCAGGACCCGGCGGATATCGAAACGAAGCTGAAGAAGTTCAAACCGGATGTGGTGACGCTCGACATTACCATGCCGAGCATTGACGGCGTCGATTATCTCGAGCGGTTATTAGCGCTGCATACGCCGCCAGTGATTGTCATTTCGGACCTCACGCCTGAGACGACGGATATCACCCTGCGCGCACTCGAGATCGGTGCGTTCGATTACCTCGAGCGGCCGCAGGATATTAGCGATACCGCGCAGCTGGTGGAGGTGGGGCAACGCCTGCGCGCCGTAGTGCGCGCGGCGGCGAATGCGCGCGCGATTCACCACCATGGCGATACGCGGCCCGAGCGCAGTTTGCATTATAAAGCCAAACGCGTTGGCTTGCCTATTATCGCGATGGGTGCCTCCACCGGTGGAGTCGAAGCGTTGCGGTTTATTTTGGCGCGCATGCCTTCCATCGCGCCGCCGATTGTGATCGCGCAGCATATGCCGGCGGGGTACACCGCGGCGTTTGCGGCACGCCTCAACAAATTGGCGCAGGTGACGGTGGTGGAGGCAGTGCAAGGCGCGCGGCTGCAAAATGGCTACGCGATTATTGCACCCGGCGGCAAACATCTCACCATCAAGCGCATCGGTGACGAATTTATTTGTCAGCTCGATGACGAAGAACGCATTGGCGGGCATCGCCCCTCGATCGATAAACTCTTCGCCTCCGTCGCGGATGCGGTGGGCGCGGATGCGATCGGCCTGCTGCTCACCGGCATGGGTCGCGATGGTGCAGCAGGCCTGCTCGCCATGCGCGGACGCGGTGCGCATACCATCGTGCAGGATGAAGCGTCGAGCTTGGTATACGGCATGCCCAAAGCCGCGCTGACATTAAATGCCGCAAGCATCCAAATGCCGCTTGAGGATATGCCGCGTCACCTGCTCGATACCAGCCGCGATATGAATTTGAAACCGGATGTGGCCTAAGCGCCGCTCGCTTTGATGCGCTTATACAGCGTCGATTGCCCAATGCCGAGCGCGGCGGCAGTTTTGCCGATATGCTCCTCGAAATGCGCGAGCATCTGCGCAATCGCTTCCTGCTCAATCGCCGCCATAGTTTTCGGTTGGCCGTTCGCATCGAACAGCGAGAGACTATGCGGGCTGTCACTGGTGGCGGTTGGCGTTTGCTTGCCTGCCCAACGCGTGAACGCATGCTCACCCAACCGATCATGGTCGCTCATCAGTGCCGCGCGGTGCAGCAAATGCTGCAGCTCGCGCACATTGCCCGGCCAGTTTTGGCGGGTGAGCCAATCTGTCGCATCCGTATCGAGGCGCAAATGTGGACGGCCTTCGTTCATCGCAATCCGCTGCAGCAAATATTCGGCGAGCGGCAAAATATCCGCGCGGCGTTCACGCAATGCGGGTAAATGGATGGGGAACCCCTGCAGCCGGTAATAGAGATCCTCGCGGAATTTGCCTTCCTTCACGCGTTGCTCGAGCGCATGGTTGGTCGCCGAAATGACGCGCACATTCACCTTCACGGTTTTGCTGCTGCCGACCGGTTCGATCTCGCCCTCTTGCAACAGACGCAGCAATTTCACCTGCGTTTCGAGTTTCAAATCGCCGATTTCATCGAGAAACAGCACGCCGTTATCCGCCTCGCGGCATTTGCCGATGGCGCGGGTGAGGGCGCCGGTAAACGCGCCTTTCTCATGGCCGAAGAGGGTAGACTCCACGAGATTATCCGGCAGCGCGCCGCAATTCACCGCCACCATCGGCTTCGCTGCCCGCGCACTTTCGAGGTGAATTGCGCGCGCGAAGACTTCCTTACCGACACCGCTTTCGCCGGTGATCAGCACCGCAATATCCGACCCCGCGGCGCGGCGACCCAGCGCGATGGCATGCGCGAGGCCGGGCGAAACATTCAGCAGCTGATCGAACCGGTAATGGGGCAGGCGGTCCTGCTGCAGGCGGCTGACTTCCTCGTGCAGATCATGCAGCGCCAGCGCATTGCGCACGGAGGTGATGAGCCGTTCGCGCATCACCGGTTTGCTGATGAAATCGACCGCGCCTAGCTGCATCGCCTCGACCGCATCCTCCACCCGTTCGCTACCGGTGATCACAATCGTGCGCACGCCATGCTGCTTTTCCGCGAGCTTCTTCAATAGCTCCATGCCGCTGAGTTTCGGCATTTCAAGATCGATGAGGGCGAGGGCGATCGCAGCGCCGTCACTACCGCCGAGTTTCGCGAGCGCGTCCTCGCCATCCGCCGCTTCACTCACCTCGACATCGAGCTCCTGCTCCAGCATGCGCCGCAGCGCGTGGCGCTGGATCGGATCGTCTTCGGCTATCAATACTCCATGCAACATCGGTACCTCGAAGGATGCTGCGAAGTTAAAACCGGTTGGCGCGACAAGTCAAACGACTTACGATTACTTGCCGCTTCTCCGTTTTGACAAGCGCACAATTTTCAGGTTTACTTGGCGGCATGAGCTTGAGCCAACTCCGCCGGATGTTCAGCGCCCCCGCACCGGCACCCTTGTCGTTCGCGCCGCGCATGTACCATGTGCCGGATGGGACGCGTGTGTACGCGGTGGGCGACATCCATGGCCGCCACCATCTCGTCGAAAAAATGCTCGAAGCCATTGTGCAGGACGCCAAAGCCAAGCCGCCCGCGCGCAACATCGAAGTGTTCTTGGGCGATTATGTCGACCGCGGGCTGCATTCGCGCGAGGTGCTGGATTTGCTGATCGCCCCGCCCGCCGCCGGGCACGAGCGCGTGTGCCTCATGGGCAATCACGAGGATGCGCTGCTGAAATTCCTCGACCACCCGAAATATCTGCGCGGTTGGGGCAATATGGGCGGCTATGCGACGCTTGCGTCCTATGGCCTCGCGATCCCCGAATCCATGGCACCGGAGCGGCTGGCACAACTGCGCGACCAGTTCCGCCGCCACATGCCCACGGAGCATCTCGCCTTTTTGAAGAGCTTGCCCATGCAGCACATCATCGGCGATTATATTTTTGTGCATGCCGGCATCGCCCCCGGAGTGGCCATCGCGGAGCAAACGCGCGACAACCTGTTGTGGATTCGCAACCCTTTCCTAAATTATGAAGGGCACTTCGAATATTATGTGGTGCATGGCCATTCGCCCATCGCCGCGCCGGAGATTCATAAAAACCGCGCAAACCTTGACGTTAGCGATGCTACGATCCCCACTTTATGCTGCGCAGTGCTCGATGGAACGAAGCGCAGCATCATCATGGTAACAAACGAGAATGTTGACTTTGCTCCGTGAAATGCGAAAGCTGAGAGCGGAGTGGAGAGTGGATGCCTAACCCGATGCAACAACGCTGTGGCGTGTCGCCTGCACCGAGATTTCGGGGCTTGCGTTCCATCCTCTCCGGTTTGGCGCTTGTTGCGGTGTTCGTCATCGCTGCGCCCGCCATCAGCCAGGAAATCAAGGCGCTGCCTACACTGGGCGTAGAGCTCGAAAAAACCACCGACATCAAATCGCAGCCCCTCGCGTTGCTGTCGAAATTCCCAACCGCAGGCCCGGGCCTCGCGCGCTTCGTGGCGGAAACCTTGCTGCGCGCGCCGGATGCGGCGGATGCGGTGCTGTCGATTATCCCCGATACCAGCCCCGAGCAGGCAGCCGCCATCAGCGCCGGTATTGTGCGGGCGGTGCGCGCCTTTGGCAGCAAACATCCGGATATCGTCAACATGCTGAAATATAAAATCATGCAGACGGATAATGCCTGGCTCAAAACCACCTTCCGTGCCATCGGCCCGCAAGGGGTAGCCAAACCACCGGCGACAGATTTGGTGGCGTTCGATAGCTACCCATTCCCCACGGCGGATAACGCAGGCGGCGCGGGCGGTGCAGCGCAGCTTGGCGATAAGCTTGAAGATGAACTCGGCCGCGCTGGCCCATCCATCATCACCGATCGCAATGCAACGCTGATTGGAAACAGGGACATGGCACCGTTCCTCTCGCCGCTGAATAACGACCTGACACGATATGGCATGATCGTTGCAATAGTTACATCCGATGCGGGGGATAATGGGGCGGTTTCCACAAGCCCCACAATTTAACGCGCAGGACTCAATTTTTGGTATAAGTACTACAAAAACAACAGGCTGGATACAAAACGGAAATGGATATAACCCTCATCAAGGAAGCGCCGCTTGCCAAGCCCACCGGGCTTGAACCTGATGATTTGCCCAGTTTTCGTGACCTGATCGCCGTTTTACAACGCCACCGCAAATTGATCGTCGTCTGCACCATCGCAGCACTCATGCTCGGCCTCATCTACATTATGTTCTCCGCGCCGCGTTACACCACCACCGTCTCGATCATGATCGACCCGCGCCAAACCAACGCGCTGCCGCAGCAAATGATGGGCAACACCTCGTTCCAGGAAAGCCTCATCATCGATAGCCAGATCGAAGTCATCAAATCCACGCGGTTGATGGATAAGGTCGCGAAAAAAGCCGGTATTTACGAATCGGTCGAGAAAGTGGGCAAAAGCCCGCTCACGCGTTTGAAGGAATCGATTCTCGGTGCCGCCCCCGCTGAAAAACAGGTGATGGACACCAACTTGGCGCAGCAGCGCCGGTTGATGGCGTTCATGAGCGGTGTGCGGGTCGAGCGCGTGCGCAATACTTATGTCATCGCGATCAGTTTCACCTCCGGCAACCCGGAGCGCGCGGCGAAATTGGCGAATTTAATTGCGGAAACCTACCTCGATAACGAGCTTGAGGCGCAGTATGAAGCGTCGCAACGCGCCAGCACTTGGCTGAAAGGCCGCCTGACCGGCTTGCAGAAAGAACTCGCCGATACAGAAGGCCAGGTGGAGACCTATAAGGTTGAGAACAACATCGTTCAAACGCAGAATTTCAACCTGATTTCGGATCAGCAGCTTTCGGAGCTCAACAGCAACCTCATCATCGCGCGGGCGGAAAGTGCGCAGGCTAAGGCGCGCTACGACAATATCCAGGCGATTATCGAAAGCGGTAACCCGGAAACCGCGACGAGCGATGTGCTGGCGAACCGCGTGATTGCGGATTTGCGCGGCAAATATATCGAGCTATCGCGCATGGCGACGGAAATTCTGCGCAAGCAAGGCCGCGACCATTTAATGTACCGCAATTTGCTGCAGCAGATGCAGGATATTCAGAATTTGATTTGGGGTGAATATCGCCGCATTGCTGAGAGCTATAAGAACGAGCTCGAGATCGCGAAATCCAAAGAAGAAACCATGCAAAAAGAGCTGGATTCCGTGAAGGGCACGACGGCGGTGACGAGCCGCAGCCAGATTGCTTTGCGCGACATGCAGCGCCGTGCGGAATCGACACGCAACCTCTACACCAAAATGCTCGACAAATCGAACGAGGAAATCGAGCGTCAGTCGCTACCATCGGTGAATGCGCGCATCATCAGCTATGCTATTGCGCCGCAATCGCCCAGCTGGCCGAACAAGCGCTTCGTGGTCATGATTTCGCTGCTGGTGGGTATGGCGGCGGGTGTGGGCCTTGCGTTCCTGCGTGAGCAATTCGAGAAATTTATCTGGAAGGCGGAGGATCTCGAATCCGTCGCCCAGCGCACTTGCCTTGGCATGCTGCCGAAAATCGCCTTCGACCAGGAGAAAATGGTGCATTTCACCAAGCGCTGGTCGTCGAAGGAACTGAGCGTGACGGAACTGCCCTCGCGCGACTTCAACATCTCCGGCTTCAACGAAATTACCCAAATGCTCGATAAGCAAACCGGCGTGGTAACGGAGATCATGCGCAATGTGCAGCTCGCCACGCGTTTCACCATGGATGCGCAGCACGCGACGGAAGCGAAAGTTATCTCCTTCGTCTCGGCGCGCCCGGGTGAAGGTAAGTCGATCACCTCTTGCTTCCTCGCCAAACACCTCGCCAAAACCGGCGCGCGCGTCGCCCTCATCGATTGCGATTTCCGCCGCCCGAGCTTGACGCACTGGTTCCTGCCGGGCGCGACGACGGGCTTCTACGAACTCGCCTCGCGCATCGGCCATGAGAGCGAAAAATCCATCGCGATGGACCTGGTTTCCATCTGCCGCAAAACCGGGCAGGAGAATCTGTTCTTCATTCCCGCCAAAGGCGCGAACACCTCGATTGCGAACCTGAACCTCGTCGGTTCCGGCCAAATGCATGCGCTGATTAGCTATTTGAAGCAGATTTTCGATGTGGTGCTGATCGATCTGCCGCCGATCCTGAATATCGTCGATGCGCGCGTGATTGCGAACTCGATCGATAGCTTCATCCTGCTCGCGCATTGGGGCAAAACCGATCGCAGTGTGGTGAATAAGGCCCTGCACCGCGCGCCGGAAGTGTACCGCAAAACGGTGGGGTCGCTGCTGACCTTGGTGGATACGGATAAGGCCAGCCGCTACGGCTATTATAACTACAACTATTATTACTATTACAACCATCAGGCATCATGAGCCGCGCGCGCTTAGGGGTGTTTGCTGCGGTATGCGTGTTGGCCGTTTTGTGGTCGGTGCCGGTACTCAGCGCGCATGTCGTACGGCTCGAAAATCAAACAATAGTACAAGCCATCCGCAAAGCGAAATCGCCGGTGGATCGCCGCGCATTGGCGAGCGCGATGAGCCATTACCAGTGGGCGATGGAACTCGCGCCGTGCAACGTGGCGCTGCATGCGGATTTGGCGGTGTTGCGCGCGCATGACGCGGATGTCGCGATGACTTCGCCGGATGTGGCGCGCAGCGATGCGGCGCTTGAGGCGATGCAGCGGCTGCTCACTACACATCTCGCTTGCACCCCGCGCGACGGCAAAGCCTGGCTCGATTACGCCGTGGTGAACACGATGCGCGAAGGCGCGAATGCACGCGGGCTCAAGGCCTACCGCATGTCGGCGCTGGCTTCGCCGAGCGAATCCTGGCTCGCGAAAAAACGCCTCGAATTCGCCATCACGTTTCTGCCCATCCTCGGTAAGCCGGAAATCACCATCGCGCGTGAGGATTTATCCGTGCTCGAGCGCGCGCACCCGAACAATATGTTGGCGGTAGAGGCCGCAGCACAAGTGGATAATAAACAAGCGGTCTACGCGCTGTTCGGCGCCACCCCGCCGGTGGAAGCGCCGTAAGCGTCATGGCGTTCTCGCCCTATCAATTCGCGCGGTTGATCCTCCCCAAGCGCGCGCAAACCTGGCTCGGTAACCGCAATAAGGTGAAGCGCTTCACGCTCGATCCGCTGCTGTTTCGCTTCACCCAACATCCGCAGGAGGAGCGCTTACTCTTCGCCCAGCGCGAAACGCTGAACGTGCCGGAAGAAAAGCTCGAGCAAAATCCGTTCATCCCAGCACCCGTCATCGCGAGCTACCGCGAATGGTACCGCTCCGTGCAAACGCAGCAGGTGGTGCGCGTAAAAGGCGAGGTGCTGATTGAGCCCACGACCGGCTGGCCGATGGGGCAGGGCAATGCGCTTTATGCGTCGCTGTTTCCCTCCGGCCTCTCACCCTATTTGCCGGTGCCGCGTTACCAGGCCATTTGGCAGAAAAAACCGGTGCTGCGCTTGGGCAAAGTCATTAGCCTGCGCAACGCGAATGAGGGCGGGTATTCGCATTTTTATACGGACCTTTTGGCGCAAATCGCGCTGGCCGAGCGCGCGGGAGTTAACTTGGGCGACTACACGCTCGTCCTCACCAAAAAAGTCGGTGAATCGGCGTACGGAAAATATCTGCTCGCGCATGTGCCGCTCTTCTCCAAAGTTGCAAATATCGTGCTGCAGGGGGATGAATTCATCGCCTGCGACGAGGCGATTTTCATCAATGCTTTCGGCAACCCCACCAACAGCGAAGTATTTCTGGAGGTGGTGCAAAACGCCAAGGCCGCGCACCCGATCACCGACCCC
>JBEHYI010000082.1:0-8491 GCA_048498255.1 Pseudomonadota bacterium
CGCTGTGCCCAGATACCGCACCGGGTCGATGGCCTCCACTGTCGGCCCGCTCGTCACCACCGCGCGCTTGCCCTTCAGGCTCTGCCCGCGCAGCGACAATTTGCGAATGCTCGTGAGCGCATTCATGATCGCCTGCGGCTCCGCCATGCGGCCCACGCCGAACTCGCCGCACGCCATGTCGCCCTCGGTCGGCGCGATCAGCTCCACCCCATCCGCCATCAGCTGCGCGATATTGCGTTGGGTGGCAGCGTGGCTCCACATTTTATGGTTCATCGCGGGCGCGACCATCACCGGTTTGTTGGTGGCAAGCAGCGCAGTGGTCGCGAGGTCATCCGCAATTCCATTCGCCATTTTCGCGAGAATATCGGCGGAAGCGGGGGCGACGAGAATCACATCCGCCACGCGGCTCAGCTCGATATGCCCCATCTCGACTTCATCGGTGAGCGAGAACAGGTCGCTGTAGGTCTTCGTCCCCGTCAGCGACGACACGGCGAGCGGCGTGATAAACTGCGCCCCGCCACGGGTCAGAATCGCCGTCACCTTGATCTGCTCCGCGCGCATGAGGCGGATCAGCTCGAGCGATTTGTACGACGCAATCGAGCCGGTGATGATGAGCAAGACACTGCGTGGAAGCGCCATGTGTGATTCCCTCGGATTTACAGGATTGGTATGTGTTTAGGGGATTTGGGGGAGGAGTGCAAGTGGGGGATTAGGCTTCGCGTGCGCCACCTTTGCCGCGCGCTGCTTTGCGAGCACTCTGAGTGGCCGTATGGTGGCCTTTGGCATCATCTGTGTGTGCCGCATTCGCATCATTAGTAGTTTCCGCTGCTGCCTCGAGCACAGCGCGTTCCGCTTCCACCTGCTCGCGCAGTGTAGCATCAGTGATGCTGAGTTGGTGAGTTTCAGGATCAATCGAAACAGCTTCCGGCGCGGTGCTAGCGATGTACTTTTCGAGCAAACCAATACTATTTACCGCTGTGGTCGATGCCAACGTTGCATAACGCGCGAGCAAATTAACCTCGCTCGTTGCGTTGCATATAGCGTCAAGGCAACCATCGATTCCTGTCAGTAACTGCTCGCGCGCTTGTGGCGACATATGATTCCCCGCCACATATTCCGGAGATTCCTGCAGTAGTTGAGTATGGAACTCGGTGTTTAATCGCTCGGTGGAAAACGGATGGGCAATCAAATACCGCCGTGCCATCTCGCGGGCGAGAGTGTTATAATGCTTCAAGGCTGCCTGTTTTGTCGGAAGCAGTTGTGCATGATAACCATCGGGCATGCGCCACCCATACGCGTGGGGTGTTATTTTAAGGGAGTGCGGCGAGTAATCTGCGCAAGTAACCTTGAAGTTATGGGGGTCTGTTATCCAATTGTAACTACTGGCTAAGGCGATATTTTCGTGGAGTAGCAGTTCGAGCAACGCCTGTTGCCGGATCACCTGCATATTGGGTGGCAATGCATCTGCAATCGATCCCTGGCATCCATCACGATGATTCTTGCGATTGAAAATAGAATAACCATCGAGCTGCAAGTCATTGGAGCCATCAAGAGAGTTGTAAAGTGTGTTTTTGCTCCAAGAACGATGGTCTTTCGAGGATGCAACCGCTTCCTCCAACGCTTTTTTAAACGACTGCATGCGTGTGGTAAAACTGTCCGGATTTTCTACCAATTCGGCGGGTACTTTTACGTCCAAAATACTGTCGCGATTTTTGTGTAGTGCGTTCAAAGTCTCTTTATGAGTATCCAGTAACGTCGTATATTCACTGGTTGCGAGTGCGGCATATTCTGCTTTTAATGTCGCACAATATTCACGCACGGCTGCTTGAAATGTTGGATTATTCCATGCCGCTTCTAGGGACATCTGCCTGGAAAGGATGGTGCTATATGTATTGTTGGAAGCATTACACGGAAGCTCATCCGCTTGAATGAAATCATCATAGGCTTTTAAAAAATTTTCAATAGCCTCCCATTTGAGATCATATTTTTCTGCGATGCGCTGATTTATATCCCATCCGGCATTTTTAAACATATCCAGGATCATAAAGGGAGATAGTGGGCTGCCTGTGCCTGACTGATAGGTCGCAGCCATGGTTGCAATGGTGCTGGTGATAGTAGGGGCCGCTACCGCCGGTTCAGCCGCTGCGATTACAGCGGGCAAAACTGCAGGTGCAGCGATAGCGCTAGTGGCAACCACGGCGGGTGCGGCGGCGAATAATTGTAGCAAGCCGCGGCGGCTGGGTTTTTCGCTATTTGTTGAGTGGTTTTCTGTTGCCATCCTATAATTCTAGCCAGTTAAGGGGCTAGAAATATGAAGATTAAGTGACAATTACAGCAATTGAAGCGCCACATTCGTAGCCAAAATGGCCGCAACCACCCACCCCAGCCGCATCCACCCGCGGTAATGCGCGGCGCGTTGGGCCTCGAGTTTGGCGAGGGATTCCGGTGCCATGCGCAATCCATCCTTCTTCACCGCTTCGAGATAGTCCTTCGCTTCGCGCAGCACACGCGGGGCGTCGCGCAGCGTCTCGATCGCATCCTTCGCGAAGTCGCGCGCGCGGGCTTTTGCGGAGAGATTTTTCTCCGCCCAGGCGCGAATGAGCGGCTCGCTCAGCTGCCACATATTGATGCTGGGGTTGAGGCCGCGGCCCACGCCTTCCGCCGTCACCATGGTTTTGTGGAGGAGCAGAAGCTGCGGCTGCGCTTCCATCTCGAACATACGCGCAATGCCGATCAGCTGGCCGATGAGATTGCCGAACGAAATTTCGTTCATCGCCTTGCCCATGATCGGCTGGCCGACCGCGCGCACGGCTTGCGCGAATTGATGCACATCGATATGCGGCAAAATCCACCCCGCATCGTGATGCACCTGCGCGACATGGAGATAATCGCCCTTCAAAAAGCCCCAGAGAATCTGCGCGAGCACGAGCTGGTCATCGTGATTGATGCGGCCCATAATGCCGAAATCGACCGGTGCGAGCGTGCCGTCCTCCAGCACGAAAAGATTGCCGGGATGCATATCGGCGTGGAAAAATCCGTCGCGGAAAACCTGGTTGAAAAATGCGCGTGCGGCTTTTTCCATCACGCCCGTGAGGTCGATATTCGCGGCCTTGAGCGCATCGGTATCGCCCGCGGAAATACCATGAATCCGCTCGGTGACAAGCACGCGGCGACGGCTCAATTCCCAATGTACTTCGGGCACGTGAAAGCCGCTATCATTCTTCGTGTTCGCGCGGAGTTCCTCAGCGGCGGCGGCTTCGAATCGCAAATCGAGCTCGATGCGGATGGTGTTCGCGAAAGTCTCCACCACCTGCACCGGCTTCAGGCGGCGGTAATGCGGCAAGCGGCGCTCGACGAGGCGCGCGAGCCAGAACATCAAATCAAGATCGCGCGCGAAGGCTTGTTCGATATTCGGGCGGAGGATTTTAACGGCGACTTGCTGCCCATCATTGATGCGTGCGAAATGCACCTGCGCGATGGAGGCGGCGGCAATTGGCTCCGCATCGAACTCCGCGAAATAATGGCCGATGGGGCCGCCGAGCTGCTCCTCCACCGTCGCGAGCGCGAGCTTGCTCGCAAAGGGCGGCACGTTATCCTGCAAAGCGGAGAGATCGCGCGCGATGTCCTCGCCGATCAAATCCGCACGGGTCGAAAGCGCTTGCCCGGCTTTGATGAAACTGGGGCCCAGTGCTTGCAGCGCGAGCGATAAACGCTGGCCTGGGCGCAGGCCTTTATGGCGCTTCGCCACACGGCGGCACAGCCACAGCAGCGCCGGCGGCGCGTTCAACGCCTCGAGTCCGAACAGCGCGTCATACCGCGCGAGTGTCCAGCCGATATTGAGGAGTTGGAGGGAATATTTGACGGATTTCAGCATCAGATTTTCCACCCGCGATGAATCGCGACGACGCCCATGGAGAGGTTGTCATAGGTCACGCGTTCGAAGCCCGCTTCACCCATCATCGCCTTCAGCTTCTCCTGCTTCGGAAACAGGCGGATACTCTCGACGAGATACTGGTACGACGCGCGATCTTTTGTCACCAGCGCGCCGATTTTTGGGATGAGTTTGAAGGAGTATTGGTCGTAGATTTTTTGCAGCATCGGGATCACCACTTCCGAAAATTCGAGGCACAAAAACTGCCCGCCGGGCTTGAGCGCGCGGTACGCATCGCGCAGCGCTTGCGGAATATCCGTGACGTTGCGCAGGCCGAACGCGATGGTGATGACATCGAGCGAATTATCCGGCACGGGTAGGTGCTCCGCGTTGCCGCACACCCAGCGTAAACCTTGGGCTTCGCCGCGGTCGAACTGGCGGTCGCGGCCGACATTCAGCATCGCCTCGTTGATGTCGCACACCGTCACTTGCGCGCCGGTTTTGTTTTTCAGGCGCACCGCGATATCGCCCGTGCCGCCCGCGAGATCAAGGATCGCAGCGGAGGAGGGGACGTTGATGCGGCTGACGAAATCATTCTTCCACACGCGATGCATGCCGCCGCTCATCAAATCGTTCATGATGTCGTAACGCCCGGCGACGCTTGAAAACACCTCGCGCACCAGGCCCACTTTCGCGCCCGCATCCACCGTGCGGAAGCCGAATTGCTCGCGGTTCTCTTGCTTTTTGGGTTCCATGACCTACCTTTGCGTTGGCGTGGTAGCGGGTTTTTAGAAAGACGACAAGCGGTGAAACATCCACAAGCCGTCATTCCCGAGCTAGTTGCCTCCAAACGCTCTTCACGTTTGGTCAAGGCAACTTCATCGGGAATCCACCTTGAAGCGATAGTGAAGATGGATTCCCGATGAAGCTTCGCCACCAAATTCTGAAGTAGAATTTGGGCGAAACTAGCTCGGGAATGACGGCTGGTGAGTCTAACGTAAATAAGGAGAATCTATGCCCGAATTACCCGAGGTGGAAACGACGCGGCGGGGGCTGTTGAAAGCCGTGAAAGGCCAGGAAATCGTAAGCGTCACGGTGCGGCGGTATGATTTGCGGACGCCGATTCCAAAACAGCTCGCGAAAGCGCTGATGGGTGCGACGATTACGGATGTGCGCCGCCGCGCGAAATACCTGCTGATGGACCTAGATACGAGCCAAATTTTGCTTGCGCATTTGGGCATGTCCGGCAGTTTTACGGTGCGTAAAAAGACAGGCTACGCGTCTAAAACGCATGATCATGTGATAATCGAGTTAAAAAACAAAAACTTAATGGTGTTCCATGACCCGCGCCGCTTTGGTGTGATCGACCTCATCCAAAAGGGTGAGGAGGGCGCACACCCGATGCTCAAAAACCTAGGACCGGAGCCGCTTCTCAAGGAATTTTCGCCAAGCTATTTGGCCGCGCAACTTACCCGCCGCAAAGGGCCGATCAAACCGGTGCTGATGGACCAGAAACTGGTGGTCGGCGTCGGCAACATCTATGCCTCGGAAGCCCTGCATCTCTGCGGTTTACACCCGAATTTGCCGGCCAATGCCGTGGGCGGTAAATCCAAAGAAATCATCGCCGCCATCCGCACCACTTTAGAGGCCGCCATCGCGTCTGGCGGGTCGACCTTGCGCGACTATGTCGGCGCGGAAAATGAGGGTGGCTATTTCCAGCATGAATTTCGAGTTTACGGACGCGACGAAGAACCTTGTTTTACGTGCAGCGAAATGATCCAAATCGGCACTCACGCAGGGCGCTCAACTTACTGGTGTCCGCAATGTCAGGCAATGCCTCAAAAACGGCGAAAAACCTAGGGTTTTCGGGGGTCGCGGGGTGTGTATAAAATTCTTTTTCAGCTTGTGAATAAAACCGCTTGACGGGTGCAAAACTCGTCGCTAGGTTCGCCCTCCTCGACAACAAGTTTTGAACAACGAAATTGGGTTTACCATGGCACACCATAAATCGGCAAAAAAACGTATCCGCCAAACGGCGAGCCGTACCGAAGTGAATCGTTCGCGTACGAGCCGCATCCGCACCTTCATCAAGAAGGTCGAAACTGCAATCGCATCCGGTAACGCGGTTGACGCGCAAAACGCATTGAAGGCTGCTCAGCCGGAAATCATGCGTGGCGTCACCAAAGGCGTTTTGCCGAAAGCGACTGCTTCGCGCAAGGTCAGCCGCCTGGCTGCTCGCGTGAAAGCGCTGGCTGCTTAGTTCTCTAAGCGCCGTCTTCTAAGAACAAAAAATAAAAATTTACTGTGTGTGTCGCGACCCACGTGGGCCGCATCCCCTTTCTGTTGCCTGAATTTCAGGTGATGTCCCTTAACGACAGAATGATAGGTACACCATGGCTTCTGCAGCTTTCGCTGTAACCCCAAGCTTTGCCGGCGATGTGAGTCCGGCCGATGCTTGGAGTGCACTGAACCAACATCCGAGCGCACAGCTTGTGGATGTTCGCACCCAAGCTGAGTGGGCATTCGCGGGTCTTCCCTCGCTCGACTCGCTCGGCAAAACCGTGAAAACCATTTCATGGAAATTCTACCCCAACTTTGATGTTAACCCACGCTTCATCGAGCAGCTCGAAGCCGCCGTGCCGGATAAATCCGCCGCGCTGTACTTCCTGTGCAAGACGGGCGGGCGCTCGACGGATGCGGCAATTGCTGCAACGGCGGCTGGGTATGCAAATTGCTATAACATCGAAGGTGGCTTCGAAGGTGATATCAATTCGAACCACCAACGCGGACAGGTGAATGGCTGGAAGGCGAGCCGTTTACCCTGGCAGCAGTCCTAATTTGTGATCGCGTGACCGCGTGGTCACGTGATCGCCAAAAACAAAAAATTCTCTCGCTAAAAAACGAACAACAATCATAAAAACAACAATCCAGGTAAGGCAAGTCATATGAACGAAATTTCCTCCATCCAAACCCGTCGTCCCGATCATTTCGCCCGTTGGGAGCGCGTGCGTGAGCGCCTGCGCGTCAGCTACGGCGAAGCGATTTTCAAAAGCTGGTTGCAGCCTTTGAAGCTTGCGGACGTGAAGAACGGGCAGGCGATGATCACGGTTCCCACCCGCTTCATGCGCGAATGGATCATCGCGCATTACGCCGACAATATTCTGCGCTTTTGGTGCCAGGAAGATCAGACCGTGCATTCGGTGGATATTTTCGTGAAGGCGGAGCCGATCGCGATCAATAACCCGGCCGTGGCGCCTGTGCCGCAACAGCAGCCAGCGGGCCTCGAGGCCGCCATGCTCGGCGCTGCCGCGAACGAAGACAAGCCGATCAACCCGGACTCGATCTCCGCACCGCTCGACCCGCGCTACACGTTCGAGAATTACGTGGTGGGCAAGTCGAACGAACTCGCGCATGCCGCCGCGCGCCGCGTTGCCGAATCCGCAACCGTGACGCCGGGCTCCAACCCGCTGTTCCTCTATGGCGGCGTGGGCCTCGGCAAAACGCACCTCATGCATGCGATCGCCTGGCACATCCGCAAAACGGACCCGAGCCGCAAGGTGATTTACCTCTCCGCCGAAAAATTCATGTATCTCTTCATCCGCGCGATTCGCTCGAAAGACACGATGGCGTTCAAGGAATATTTCCGCAGCGTCGATGTGCTGATGGTGGATGATGTGCAATTCATCTCCGGCAAGGATTCGACGCAGGAAGAATTCTTCCACACCTTCAACGCGCTGGTCGATCAGAACAAGCAGCTCATCATTTCGGCGGACCGCTCACCGGCGGATCTCGAGGGGATTGAAGAGCGCGTGCGTTCGCGCCTCGGTTGGGGTTTGGTAGCGGATTTGCATGCGACGAGCTACGAGTTGCGCCTGGGCATTTTGCAATCGAAGCTCGAGAAAGTGCCCGGCGCGCAAGTGCCGCAGCGCGTGCTCGAATTCCTCGCGCATAAAATCACCAGCAATGTGCGTGAGCTGGAAGGCGCCCTCAACCGCGTCGTCGCCCATGCCACGCTCGTTGGCGGCCCGGTGACGATGGAATCGACGCAGGAAGTGCTGCACGATATTTTGCGTGCGAATGACCGCCGCATCACCATCGAGGACATTCAGAAAAAAGTCTCGGCGCATTTCAACATCAAGGTTTCGGATATGCATTCGGCGCGCCGCTCGGTCGCCATCGCGCGTCCGCGCCAAATCGCGATGTATCTGGCGAAGAAACTCACCACCAAATCGCTGCCGGAAATCGGCCGTAAATTCGGTGGCAAGGATCACACCACCGTGATGCACGCCGTGAAACGCATCGACGAGCTCGCCCGCGCCGATAAGGAATTCGCGGATGATGTCGAACTGCTGATGCGCATGCTGCAATCAGCGGCATAAGCTGACAGAATTGACGGCTTGGCGAAAGGGCGGGAGATAATTCTCCCGCCCTTTTTTATTACTATAATATGGATTGTATTACGGCGTGATGGGTAGTGCCCCAGAAGCTGGACCCCGGCGCGCGCTTTTCATCACGTGGTGAGAGTTGCGTTAGCGCGGCCGGGGTGACAAGCGGTGGGTGTGGTTTCGGTATAGCATCATCCACCAGCCTGTCACCCCGGTCCCGCCAACGCCGTTTGTG
>JBEHYI010000083.1:0-8426 GCA_048498255.1 Pseudomonadota bacterium
CAGCGTAATTTCGCATGCGGCATCCAAGCCCCAAAGCTTATCCGCATGCTCAATGATTGCTGCAACCGTCGCGGGTTCCATCAGCGAGGGCGTGCCGCCGCCAAAGAAAATGCTGCTGATGGTTTTTCCCGGCGTGCGCGCATGCCAATAGCCCAGCTCGTGCAGCAAGGCGTCGCGCCAGGCAGCATGGTCGACCCCCTCCCGCACATGCGAGTTAAAATCGCAGTAAGGGCATTTCTTTTTGCAAAACGGCCAGTGGACATAAAGTGCCGCGGAAGCTGTGATCCGTGACTCATCGCTCGCTCTGTTATCGTTTGCTTGGTTTTGTGTAGGAGGCACGGTATACCTGTTGCGGATCACTTATTACTTTTCACGGACTTATGAAATTCGACGGGGCAGAGCAAGCCGCAATTATCGAGCTGATGCATGGCAAATACGGCCAATTGCTGAGTATCGAGACGGAATGGGGCATCCGCCTGCATGAGGGCGATTGGCGGCCGCGGATCGAGCATTTTCACGATGCCGTGCGGGCGCTGACCTCGAGCGAGGCGGATATTTACGCCAAAAACAGCCGCTTATCGGTGGAGAACCTCGCCTATGACCTTGGCCAATTGCGCCAAATTCAGGAGAAGCCGATCGGCCTCATCAACCGCGCGACGGAAAAATCCGCGGGCACGACGCTGGTCAAACAAGGCGAGGCCGGGGCCAGTGCGCCGCGGATGCCCAACCAAGCAGTACGCGGGCAACTGGTGGGGCTCTACCGCGATTACATGGTGTTTTTTGCCGCGCTTTTCGCGCAGGTGGCGGATGTGAATTTCCAATCCCGCAGCGAGATGGCAGAGTCTTCGGCGAACGATCTCGACCTCATCGAAGCGATCATGAATAAGCTGATGGCGGGTAAAATCAGCAACGCTCAGGCGCTGCAGGAAATGATGCATGTCGAACGTGACGATTTGCGCGAGCGGCTGCAGAATATGCTGGCGCGCAAGGGCTTAAGCGCCAAGGAAAAGCAGGAAGTGATGGCTCTGATTGCACAAATTGAAACGGGCCTCAATGCCGAGCGCAAGCGCCTCGACAGCGCGCATATGAGCTACGCAACCGGCCAGCTCGCGATTTACGAGGATGCGAAAGAGACGATCAAGCGCCTCGGCCAGCAGGGCTTGAACCTCGCGGGCAAATTTGTGGAGCAGACTTTGTCGGGCAAGGGTCAGGGCCAGGGGCGTGGGGTTTAGTTGTAGGTGACATGTGGGAAATGGTGGCAGGTGATCGGTGAAAATGGCCAATGACAGCGCGGCTGGGCTCCGCCTCTCCCCGCGGGAGAGGCAACGAGGCTTAGCGGCCCTCTTGGGGGGGCGCTTAGCCGCAATGGTGAGGGCGCCTATCCGCTGGGTGTTTGCTCTCCTCCTAAAAATCATAAGATATGCACCAAGCTCCACCACGCCCTCACCCGGCTTTGCACCAATCGCCTAGCGGCAATTGGGCAAATCCGGCCTCTCCCGCGGGGAGAGGCGCACCAAGCCGCACTGCTGCGTTTTCTATTTCAAACCTGCTTCTAACCCCGCCACATCCGCCACTTTCACCGCCTCCGGCAATTGGTTGCGCAGCCAGGTCATTTGCCGTTTTGCGTAGTTGCGGGTGTTTTGCTGCGCTTTAGCGATGGCGGCATCCAGCGGCATTTCGTTGCGCAGATAAGCGATGAGTTCCGGCACACCGTGGGCGCGCAGGATGGGTAGTTCGGGGTCGAGGTCGAGCGCCATCAGCGCGTGCACTTCTTCAAGCGCGCCCGCATCCATCATGATGCTAAAACGGCGGTCAATACGCGCGTAAATTTCCTCGCGCGGCAGCTCAATCGCGAAATGCTGGAAGCTGGCTTTGGGGAAAAGCGAGGCAGTCGGTTGCGATTGCCATTCCGCGAGGCTGATGCCGGTGGTTTCGATGACTTCTAGGGCGCGCAAATTCCGCTGGCTATCGCCGGATTTGAGGCGCGATGCCATCAGCGGATCCACCTGCTCAAGCTGCGCCCGCACGCTCGCCTCATCCAGCGCGCGAAGGCGGGTGCGGATGTCATCTGGAATGCTCGGAATGTTCGCGAGCCCTTCCCGCAGCGCTTTCACATACATGCCTGTGCCACCGACCAGTAGCGGCAATTTGCCCTCCGCCCACGCACGGTGGATGATGGGTTCGACCCGTTTCAACCACACGGCGACGGAGGTCGATTCTTGCGGTGCCAGCACGCCGTACAGCGCATGTTCGGCTTGTGCCTCCTCCGCAATACTCGGCCGGGCGGTGATGACGCGCAAGCAATCCACCATCTGCATCGCATCGGCATTGATGATGACAGTCGGCATGCGAGCTGCTATTCCTAGCGCCAGCGCGGATTTGCCCGCGCCCGTTGGCCCCATCAGTACTGCGATTCTGTTATGCATCAGCCCCATATTTTAACCTTAATGGCGACACCGAACGATGTCCTTCGTCTCGATTATCTGCTCGCGCCGCTTACGTCGAGCGGGTTTATGTTCGAGCCGATCACCTGGCTGGAACCGCGCGTGGTGTGCGACCTTACACTTCAGCGCCCGCCCGCCCCGCAGGCGATGATGGAGGTGCTGGCGCGCTGCGACGCGGCGCGGGTGGATGCGGTGATTCAGCCTGCCGCGGGGCGTGAGAAGAAGCTGCTGATTTCCGACATGGATTCGACCATGATCGACCAAGAATGTATCGACGAGCTGGCGGATAAAGTGGGCATGAAGGCCCATGTCGCGGCGATTACCGAGCGGGCGATGAATGGGGAGCTCGATTTCAAAGCGGCGCTGCGCGAGCGGGTGGCGTTGTTGAAAGGCCTGCCGGAGGCGACGCTCGAAGCTGTTTATAAACATAATATCACCCTGATGGCAGGCGCAAAAACATTGGTCGCCACCATGAAAGCGCGTGGGAGCAGCACACATTTGGTGTCGGGCGGGTTTACGTTCTTCACCGGCCGGGTGGCGGAAGCGCTCGGGTTCGAGACGCATGAGGCGAATATACTCGAGGTGGTGGACGGCAAGTTAACCGGCATGGTGCGCGAGCCGATTCTCGATAAAGACAGCAAGAAAGCGAGCCTGGAGGTGCATGCGAAAGCGCGCGGGTTGCCGCTACCCGCGACCATGGCGGTAGGCGATGGCGCCAATGATTTGCCGATGTTGCTTGCCTCCGGCATGGGTGTCGCCTACCGCGCGAAGCCCGTGGTCGCCGCCGCGGCACAAGCGAGCATTCGCTTCAACGACCTTACCGCGTTGCTTTATGTGCAGGGCATTGCGAAGGCGGAGTGGGTTAGTTAGCCTGGATCCCCGCCTGCGCGGGGATGACGGATTCGTAAGGCGCAAGCGCCTAACTCACATCCGTCACTTCACACTCACCGTCACGAACAGCGCATCCTCCGCGCGTTGAATGCGCAGCAGGGCGAAATCATGGCCGGATTTTTTGGCCTCTTTCAGCGCCGCGCGCAGGCCCTCGATCGTGTCGACCGGCGTCTGGTTCGCCTCCACAATAATATCCGCGATGCGGATGCCGCGCTTGGCTGCTTCACCGCCGGTGTCGATGCTATCGACGATGAGGCCCTTCACGGTGGGCTTGAGTTGAAATTGCTGGCGCAAGGCTGGGGTAATGGGCACGAGCTGCATGCCCAGCACCAAATCCTTCGTGCCCGCATCCGGTTTGGCGTCGCCCTTTTTCAGGGGCTTGCCATCCGGCCCGTTGGCCTTATCGTCCGGCAGCTCGCCGAGCTTAGCGCTAAGCGTCACTTCCTTGCCCTTGCGCCAGACGGCGATATCGATTTTTTTGCCGATTTTCGCATCCGCCACATAGCGCGGCAATTTGCGCATTTCGTCGATGTCGCGCCCATCGAATTTCACGATCACATCGCCCACGACCACGCCAGCATTCGCCGCCGGTCCGTCCTTATTTAGCTCGAGCACCATGGCCCCGCGGGGTTTGCCAAGACCAATAGAATTGGCGATTTCCTCGCTCACTTCCTGGATTTTAATGCCGAGCCAGCCGCGATGGATCACGCCGTCTTTTTTCAGCTGTTCGACCACCGTTTTCGCCATCGCTGAAGGAATCGCAAAGCCGATGCCGACCGAGCCACCGGTGGGCGAATAAATCGCGGAGTTGATGCCGACGACCTCACCTTTGGCGTTGAACAGCGGGCCGCCGGAATTGCCGCGATTGATCGCCGCATCCGTCTGGATGAAATCATCGAACGGGCCGGCATTGATGTTGCGCCCGCGTGCACTCACGATGCCTGCGGATACGCTGCCGCCGAGGCCAAACGGGTTGCCCACCGCGATCACCCAATCGCCGACATGCATCGCGTCCGAATCGCCGAACGCGACGGCGGGGAGGGGCTTATCCGCTTTGATTTTGAGCAGCGCCAAATCGGTCTTCGGGTCGCGGCCAATTAGCGTCGCCGGGTAGTGGGTATTGTCGGCAAAAATCACGCGGATTTCGTCCGCCTCGCCCACCACATGGTTGTTGGTGACGACGTAGCCGCTCGCATCGATCACGAAGCCGGAGCCGAGGGATGTCACCTCTTTATCCGGCAGCGGGCCGCCATTTTGCGGCATGCCGAATTGGCGGAACAGCTGCTTAAATTGCTGGGTTTCGGGCGTATCCGGCAGGCCGTTGAAATCGAACATCGGCCCTTGCGCGGCGCTTTGGTGCACTTTCTGCGTGGTCGAAATATTCACGACTGCGGGCATCAGCGGCTCGACAATCGGCGCGAAGGATTCCGGCGCCGGAGCGGCGAGCGCCGGGGCTGCAATGCTCAAGGCCAGAGCTACAAAAACAGGACGCAAGAATGTCATAATTTCTCCCTCAGATGCGCGAACATTTAGCATGACATACTTAAGCGAAAATGATGCGGACGCAAGATGGGTACGTGAGATTTCGCTGCTACTGCTTAAACTGGCTCATAAACCCATCGTCCGGCGACATGACAATGGTGGTGTCCGATTTGTCGAGCGTGGTGCGGTAGGCCTGCATGGTGCGGTAGAATTTGAAGAATTCCGGGTCGCGGCCGAAGGCTTCGGCGTAAGTTTTGGTGGCGACTGCATCGCCTTCCCCGCGGGTGATTTCGGCTTTTTTGCGCGCATCCGCCAACAGCTCCGTGCGCTCACGCTCGGCAGTGGCGCGGATTTCGGTCGCTTGCTCTTCCCCTTCCGCGCGGAAACGCTGGGCTTCTTTGGTGAAGTTTTTGCGCATGCGCTCGAAGGTCGATTGCGAAATATCCGCAGGCAAATCCGCCCGCACAATGCGCACATCCACCACCTCGACGCCAAAACCCGCCACATTTTTCGCCGGGCCCGAGCTGTTTTCGCGTGCCACGGCACCGGCAGCCGCTGCCGCTTGCGCGTTCACATTCGCCTTGATTTGCTTCATGATATCGACGCGTTGTTTGCTGAGCAAATCGCTTAAACTATGGGCGGCGAGCACCCTGCGCATGCTCGAGAGCACCACGCTGTTCAGGCGGTTGCGCAAATTTTCCTCGTTGCGCACGGATTGGTAAAATTGCACGGGATCGGTGATGCGGTAGCGCACGAACGCGTCGATCACCACGCGCTCATCCACATCCGTCTCGCGGTTCCTGGTAATAAACTGCGTCGGTTGGCTTTCAAATTCGAGGATGCGTTTGTCGAACATCAGCAATTCCTGAATGAACGGCGCTTTCACATGCAGGCCGGGGCGCTTCACCACGCGCTTGATTTCGCCGAATTGCAGCACCAGCGCCTGCCCCGTTTGCGGCACAATGAACAGGCTCGAGAGGATCAGCGTGAGGACGACTATCGCGGCGATCGACCATTTGATGAGTGTGGCTTGCATGGATAGCTCCTATTGCGCGGCGGTCGGGGCGGTGGTGGGTGCGGTTTTCGCAGGCGCTGCTGGCTGCGGCACGGCGATCGGCACCACCGGCATTGCCCCGCCTTTGCCGGATTCCATCACGATTTTCGGCATGCCTTTCAGCACTTCTTCCATCGTCTCCAAATACATGCGGCGCTTGGTCACATCCTTCGCCACCGTATATTCCGCGTAAATCTGCTTGAAGCGTGCCGCGTTGCCGGACGCATCTGCAATCACGCGCGCCTTATAGGCCTCAGCGTCCTGCAGCATTTTCGCGGCATCCCCTTTCGCGCGGGGGAGGATTTCGTTGCGGTAGCCTTCCGCGACCGATTCCGCCGTTTGTTTATCCTGCTCGGCGCGTTTCACGTCCTGAAATTCGTCGATCACGGGTTGCGGCACATCCGGCCGGCTGAGGTTGACGGCAATGATCTCGATGCCCGCGTCATACTCGTCGAACATTTGCTGCATCAACGTGCGGGTATCTTCCGCAATCTGGCTCTGTGCGCCGGTGAGCACATCGTCGAGCTTGGTGCGGCCAATCACTTCGCGCATCGCGGATTCCGCGACTGCGCGCACGTTGCCTGCGGGGTTGCGCATATTGAACAGGAATTTTTCCGGGTGCGCGGCGTCAATTTTCCACTGCACGGTGAAGTCGATATCGACAATGTTGCGGTCACCCGTCAGCATCAGCCCTTCGCTCGAGCCCGGCTCGGCGGCGAGTTTGTCGCTTGCCGCAAAACGCGCGACGCGGATGGTTGGGTTCTCCGCATTGCCCGCGCGGTGGCCGATCTCGACCGTGTTGACGGTGGTGACGGAGGGGATAATCACCTGCTCAATCGGCGAGGGCAAATGGTAGTTGAGGCCGGGCGTTGCCGTGCGGCTATATTGGCCGAAGCGCATGACAATGCCGAGCTCGTCCGAATTCACGCGGTAGATGCCAGACGCCACCCACAAAATCACGAAAATGCCGAGTGCGGCGACGATAATATCGCGCTCATTGCCGCCCTTATTATTCATGGCGCCGCGCATTTTATCCTTGCTGTCGCGCAGGATTTTCTCGAACGGATTGTTGGGTCCTTGGCCGCCCGTTGGTCCGCCGCTATTGCCAGAGCTACCGTTGCTGCCGGTTGGTTTACGTCCCCAGGGGCTGTTCGGGTCTGCCATGAAAACTTCCTTCGTGCGCGGCTTTATCTTTTGGTTGCCCTCACATATAGAGTGCGTGACCTCCGACTTCAAGCTATAGAACATGCATGAAACCAGCTCCTGAATTTCAACGTGGGCCCACCTTCAACCACACGCCAATTCCCCATGTGGCACGGGTCATCGCGGTGGCGAGTGGCAAGGGTGGTGTCGGCAAATCCACCGTGACGGTGAATCTCGCCCATGCGCTGACGCTCGCAGGCAAGCGCGTCGGTATTTTGGACGCGGATATTTACGGGCCGAGTATTCCGCGCATGCTGGGGCTCGATACCTATGTGAAGCCGGAACTCGCGGAAAATTTGATGGTGCCACCACAGGCGCACAACATCCGCGCGATGTCGATGGCGCTGATTACGGGCGATGCGGCTGCCGTGCTGCGCGCGCCGATGATCACCAAAGCGCTGGTGCAGTTTCTCCGCCAGACGCGCTGGGGGACGACGGATGCGCCGTGCGATGTACTGTTGGTCGATTTGCCGCCGGGCACAGGCGACGTGACGCTGAGCCTCGCACAAAATGTGTTGATCGATGGGCTGGTGCTGGTGACGACGCCGCAGGAGGTCGCAGTGATCGACGCGGATAAATGCGCCGAGGCTTTTTCGAAGCTGCAGGTACCGCTGCTGGGGGTGGTGGAGAATATGAGTTATTTTGTGGACCCGGCGGGGGGCCAGCATCACATTTTTGGTGAGGGTGGCGGTGCGAAGCTTGCGGCCAAATATGGTGCGCCGATGCTTGGGGCTTTACCTCTCGACCCCGCAATAGGCATTTGCGCCGACCAAGGCCGCAATTATGTTGCAGAGAATGCTGCAGCAAAAGCGGTGGAGATGTATCGGGATATTGCGAAAGCGTTGGTATAGGGCACGCTATTGGAGAGCCGTCATCCCGTGCTACGACACGGGATCTCGGGTCACAAACTCAGGCTAGTGAATGTTGCCTGAGATCCCGGCTCAAGGCCGGGATGACGGTGCTTGGGGCACGCGCGGTGCCACCTATCCCCGCCGTTTCTCCTTATCACGCAATTTGCCGAGTTCTTCACCCATGCGGCGCAGGGATGGGCTGCAATCCTCGCGCGGGAGGGTGACTTCGATCAGCGCGAGCGTATCGGCTTCTATGGCCTCGGCAATCGCATCCGCGAGTTCGCCGCAAGTGGTGACGCGCCAGCTTTTGCCGTGGCGAATGAGGGTGGTGAGCTGCGTGTAATCCCACCGCTGGATGTTGTTGAAGGGGCCATCGAGAATATGGCGCTGGGTGCCGTAGCCGTCGTTGTTGAGGACGAACACGATCGGTTTCATGTTGTATTTCGCGGCGGTGGAAAGCTCGATGCCGGTCATTTGAAATGCGCCGTCACCCACAATGGC
>JBEHYI010000084.1:0-8389 GCA_048498255.1 Pseudomonadota bacterium
GTTTCAGGGGATCCCGGGACGAGCCCGGGATGACGTTTCTTACTTCAACACCGCGCCAATCGCCGCGAAAATTTTCTCGAGTTCCGCATCGCTGATGGTGAATGGCGGCATGAGATAAAGGCAATTCCCAAACGGGCGGAGCCAAATGCCGCGGGTGATGAATTCGGCACGGAGGCGCTGGTTGTTTTCCGCATCGGTGGTGAGTTCGATGACGCCAATGGCGCCTTTGACGCGGACATCGATGACGCCGTCGCGGCTTTCGAATTGCTTGAGGCCATCCCAAAGTTTTTGCTCGAGGGCTTCGACTTGCGCGAGACGCGGCTCACGTTCAAACAAATCGAGCGAGGCGTTGGCGGCGGCGCAGGCGATCGGGTGGGCCATGAAAGTGGGGCCGTGCATCAGCGCTTTGGTGGGGTCATCGCTTAGGAATGCGTCGAAAATTTTGGCGTTGGTCAACATTGCGGCGAGCGGCATATGGCCGCCGCTGAGCGCTTTGCCGAGGCAGAGAATATCGGGCTCGATCGCCGCTTCGTGGCACGCGAACATCGCGCCGGTGCGGGCGAAGCCGGTGGCGATTTCATCCGCGATGAAAAGGATACCGTGCTCGCGGCAGACGCGCCGGATTTCCGAAAGGATATCCGGCGAGTGGATGCGGAAGCCGCCCGCGGCCTGCACCAGCGGCTCGATAATGAGCGCGGCGACGGTTGGGGCAATGGCTTTGATCGTCTCCTCGAACTCGGCGAAGCTGTATTCGTCGCTCGGGATTTCGAGCGTGTAGTTGCGCAGGGTGAGGTTGTCGTAAGCGCGGTTGAAGTCGCTGGAATCGGAGACCGACATCGCGCCCACGGTGTCGCCGTGGTAGCCGTTTTTGAAGCAGATGAATTTGGAGCGCTTCGGCTCGCCCTTATTGCGCCAATATTGCAGCGCCATTTTGAGCGCGACTTCGACCGCGACGGAGCCGGATTCGGCGAAAAACACGCGTTCCATCCCCATGCCGGTGGCTTTGCAGAGGCGCGCGGCGAGGTTGTAAGCGGGTTCGTGCGCGAGGCCGCCGAACATGACGTGGCTGAGCTGCTGCGCTTGGTGGGTGATGGCTGCGACGATGTGCGGGTGCTGATAGCCGTGGCACATGCTCCACCAGCTTGCGGTGCCATCGATGAGTTTGCGGCCATCGGCGAGTTCAATCGCGCAGCCGCTCGCGCCCACCACAGCTTCGGGCAATATCGCCGTTTGCATCTGGGTGTAGGGCAGCCAGATATGCGAATAACCGGAACTGAGCCAGGCAGGGGTTGTTTTTGCGGGTGTTTTTTGGGTCATGCGTCCCGTCAGTGTAACCTAATCTTCACCCAATTGTCATAAAAAAGACGCGCTAAAGCACTATAATTTGCTCATATTTGAAAAACTTGCTGGGTAGGCATTTGCAAGAGATATCCGAAGAAGGACGCATCCCTGTCGAGATCGAGCAGCGTTGGCTGGTCGATCCGAAGCATGCTTTGGAGCTGATACGGAGAGCCAATTCTTCGTCGCTTATTTACCAGGGTAAATTGGACCCGCGCGGGACGCATCCCGGCAAAAGCTTGGCAATGGACGTGAAGCACGCGGTAGAGGTGGATGAAGAGGCAACGCCGCCAACAGCTGCGATTCGCATTTGGACGGGGCTCATTCCTTTGCTTGAGTTGCCGATTCCGCTTGCGGATGCACGGCAGTTGCAAGCTCACGCGGAGTGGTTGGATAAAATTCGCTTCCGGTTGGAAGAACATGTTGGGTCGGGAGAAAGACGCGGCACGTTGACGATCAAAGGCAAAAAAGTGGATGGCGTGCTACCAGAATATGAGTACGAGATTGCGATCAAAGACGCGGCTTTTATGCTTCAGCATTTTTGTAAAAACAAGTTAGTGCGCAAAGAGCGCTATTATTTGGATGATGGTGTTATCATCGATCATTTTCCGACAACGGACAATTATATCGCAGAGCGGGAAGTGAAGGATAAGGGTGATTTTCTTGCGCAAATGCCGTATTGGGCAAGCGCCGATATTACCACGGGTGCGCATTATTCAAACTTTAAATTGGCTGGTAGCAAAGTGGACCCAGCAGCAGTGCGTGGTCTTGGCTATATTTTGGATAGTTGCCGGAAGGATGGGATGAAAATCGGCTAAGCAGCTTGTGATGCTGTGTGGGCAGCTTGTTCCGCCCGATGCGCTTCGATATTTTGCATAGGTCTAAGGCCGAGTTTGCTGAACAGCGCCGCATCCTTATCCTGCCCCGGGTTCGCAGCCGTCAGCAATTTTTCGCCGACAAAGATGGAGTTGGCGCCAGCGAAGAAGCACATGGCTTGCAGCTCGTCGCTCATGCCTTCGCGGCCGGCGGAGAGGCGGACCATGCTGGTCGGCATCATGATGCGGGCAACGGCGATAGTGCGGACGAAATCGATGCCATCGATGCGTGGATTGCCCGCAAGCGGGGTGCCTTCAGCGGGGATGAGCAGGTTGATGGGCACGGAATCTGGGTGGATGGGAAGGTTGGCGAGGGTGACGAGGAGGGACGCGCGGTCGCTGACTTTTTCGCCCATGCCTATAATGCCGCCGCAGCAGGTTTTCATGCCCGCGTCGCGCACGTTGGCGAGGGTGTCGAGGCGGTCCTGGTAGGAGCGGGTGGTGATGATTTCGCTGTAGAATTCTTCCGAGGTATCGAGGTTGTGGTTGTAATAATCGAGGCCGGCGTGGGCGAGTTCGAGCGCTTGTTCGGGGGTGAGCATGCCAAGCGTGGCGCAGGTTTCAAGGCCCATGGCTTTCACTTCGCGGATCATGCTGGTCACTTTTTCCATGTCGCGGCCTTTGGGGCTGCGCCAGGCAGCGCCCATGCAGAAGCGGCTGGCACCGGCTGCTTTGGCGGCGCGGGCGTCCTTCAGCACTTGCTCCACATCCATCAGTTTCGTGGCTTTTACTGGCGTGTCGAACTTCGCGGATTGGGAGCAATAGTTGCAATCCTCCGGGCAGCCGCCGGTTTTGATGCTGCAAAGCTGCGAGATTTGCACCTCGTTGGCGTCGAAATGCTGGCGGTGCGTCGTCGCCGCGCGGAAGAGGAGCTCGTTCAGCGGCAGGGCGAATAGCTGCTCGGCTTCGGCGGTGGTCCAGTTATGGCGGATATTGCTCATCATGCTTCCATCCATTGAGGGTGTCATTCGTGTTTGCGTGATTTACCCGCGAATGCTAGGAACGGCAAAGGAAAAATGGCAAATCTCGACGAACATTGCATGGGTGAACTGCAGCGGCTGACGGCGGCGCATTTGCGGCGGGAGCTGCGGGTGACGTCGCGCGCGGAGGATGGCGTGCGCGTGGAGCAGGCGGGCAAGCGTTATATCTCCTTCGCTTGTAATGATTATTTGGGGCTGCGCGCGCACCCGAAAGTGATTGCGGCGGGGCAGGCGGCATTAACGGAACATGGCGCGGGGGCGGGCGCTTCGCGGCTGGTGACGGGGAATCATCCGCTTTATGTGCCGCTTGAGGCGAAGCTCGCGGCGATGAAGGGAGCGGAGGCGGCGCTGGTTTTTGGCAGCGGCTACCTCACCAATCTCGGCGTGATTACGGCGCTGATGGGCAAGGGCGATGTGATTTTCGCGGATAAGCTCGTGCATGCTTGCATCATCGATGCGGCGCAGCTGAGCGGCGCGCGGCTGATTCGCTTTCGGCATAACGATATGGCGCATTTGGAGGCGCTGCTGAAAGAGCATCGCGAGGAATCGCCCAATGCGCTGATTGCGACGGACCATGTGTTCAGTATGGATGGGGATGTAGCGCCGCTCATGGAAATTGCCGTGCTCGCCGAGAAATACGAATGCTGGACGTTTGCCGACGATGCGCATGGGGTGGGGTTGGTGCCTGCCGCGGCAAAGATCGATATTTGGATGGGCACGCTCTCGAAAGCGGCGGGTGGTTATGGCGGTTATGTGGTGGGCAGCCAAGCGCTGATGGATTATTTGACGAATACGGCTCGGAGCTTGGTGTTTTCGACCGGCTTGCCGCCGAGTGTGTGTGCTTCGGCTTTGGCGGCGCTTGAGGTGATTGAGGTGGAGCCGGAGCGTGCGGTGCGGGCGCTGACGCATGCACGGTGGGTGACGGATGCGTTGGGATTGCCGCAAGCCCAAAGCGCGATTGTACCGGTGGTTTTGGGTGATGCGGAACGCGCGCTCGCGGCGATGGAGAAGCTGAAGGAGCAGGGGATTTTAGCCGTTGCGATTCGCCCACCGACCGTGCCGCCGGGGACTTCGCGCTTGCGGCTGGCGTTTAGTGCGGAGCATACGGAGCGCCAAGTGGATGCGCTGATTGCGGCGCTGAAGGAGGTGGTGTGAAAACCCTCATCCTCAGCGGGTGGACGCAGCCAACCGATGCGCTCGCGCATGTGGTTGAGGGTGAAGTGGTGCTGTTCGATTACAGCCAGTACCCGAATTTTGACGCGGCGATTGCGGCGCTCAGCGAAGTGAAAGCGGATTATGTGATTGCCTGGTCGATGGGTGCGCAACTCGCGGTGCGAGCGATGATGGTGGGTGCACTGAAAGTGAAGCATGCGACGCTGATCGCCCCGCCCGCGCGGTTTGTGAGTGACGCGGAGCTCGAGGGCATGGATGCGCTGACCTATCAGCTGTTTCGCGAGAGTTACGCGAAGGACCCGGCGCGGACGAAAGCGCGGTTTCACGGGCTGCTCGCGAAGGGGGATGCAAAACAACGCGAGATACTTCAGCTGCTTGGCCACCATCCGGAAGTAGAAAATACCGCGCGCTGGCTGCCGTGGCTCGAGGAAATGGCGGGGCATAAACTCGATGTTTCGCAGCTTGCATCTTTGCCGCCAACGCTTATCATTCACGGCATGAAAGATGCAATTGTGAGACTCACGCAGAGCGAATTTATCAAGCGCTTCATGGCGGATGCGCAGCTCAACCCTTGGGCCGAGACGGGCCATGCGCCGCATTTGCACGATCCGTCGCGGTTGAAGGCGGAAATTCTCGAGCACCGCATGCACTACGGGGTGGCGTAATGGCGGTGGCGGCGGCGCGGCTCACGCGCAATTTCAGCCGCGCGGCGGCAGCGTATGATGCGCGGGCGGGTTTTCAACATAAAGAAACATTGCGGGTGCTGGATGCGGCGCTGATGGTGCTGCCCGAGCGCGGCATTATCGCGGATATTGGCTGCGGCACGGGGTATTTTGTGGAAATTGCGAAGGCGAAACGGCCGGAATGGCAGATTGTCGGCATCGATATTGCGCCGGGGATGTGCGCGGTGGCGAGCACGCGCTGTGAAGCAATGCTGGGGGATGCGGTGGATTTGCCGTTGGCCGATGCAAGTGTCGATGCGGCGGTGAGTTCGCTGTGCTATCAGTGGGTGGAGGATCAAGGGAAAGCGTTTCGTGAGCTGGCGCGGGTGATGAAGCCTGGCGCGCGGGCTGTGGTGGCAAGTTTGGGGGCGGCGACGTTGTGCGAATTGCGCGAAGCGGCGGAGGCGGTGAAGTTGCCGTTGGGGCTTCTGCCGATGCGCGATTTTTCGGATGTGAAGGCGGATATCGTCGCGGCGGGCTTATTGCTAACGCTCGCAGAACAAAAAATGACGCGAGAGTTTTACCCGAATGTTTCGGCGCTGCTGGATTCGATGCGACTGATCGGTGCGGGGAATAATTTCGCGCAAAAAAATGCCGCTTTTGTGGGCCCGAAACGCTGGGCGGCCATGATGGCGGAATATGAGAAGATCGCTACGCCGCAAGGCATTCCCGCAACATGGGAGCATCATTTTTTCATTCTGCATAAACCGGCATGAGCGCGTATTTCATTGCGAGTACGGGGACGGGGGGTGGGAAAACCTTCACCACCTGCGCATTGATTCATGCGGCGCGTGCGCGTGGGAAATCGGCGCGTGGGCTGAAGCCGGTGATCAGCGGGTTTGATGCGGCGGATGCGAGCGGCGATGTTGCGCAGATTGCGGCAGCGATGGTTGATATGGGCAAAAATGTTGCCATAAGCGCTGTATCCCTCTCCCTGAGGGAGAGGTTAGGTGAGGGCTTTGTACGCGCTGAAGGTTCAATTTCATCCAAAGAAAATTCTTCTCTTACGGTTACATCAGCGCAAGCTCAACCCTCACCCCGACCCTCTCCCTCGGGAGAGGGGGCGCCAGCCGCACCGTTTGGGATTTATCCTGAGCAAGTAATCGATGCTATCGCCCCCTACCGCTTCACCGCGCCGCTTTCACCGCACCGCGCGGCGGCGCAGGAGGGAAAAGAGATTGATGTCGCGGAGTTGGTGCGCTGGACAAAACATCAGCTAGCGATTGGGGCAGATGTTGGCGCGCTGACGCTGATTGAGGGCGTTGGCGGCGTGATGGTGCCGCTGACGGAGCAGTACACCACGCTCGATTGGATGGCGGCGCTGGATGTGCCGGTAGTGCTAGTGGTGGGAAGTTATCTCGGCACCATCAGCCATACGCTGACGGCACTTGAGGTGCTGCGTGCACGGGGGCTTAACGTGCAGGCGCTGATCATGAATGAAACGGCGGGCGCGAGCATCACACTGGATGAGGCATGGGCGGGGTTGGCGCCGTTCATTGCCGATATTCCTTGGCGGGTGCGCCAGCCACTTGTATCCTCGTGGCAGCAGGCAACCGCCATTCACGCGCTGGAGCTGTAGATGAGAGATTGGCTGATGGGTTTGGCCGTGAAACGCAAGCGCGCGGAGGATGCTGGCCCGCGCTACGGCGATGCGAATGACCGCTGTATGGCGGCGGTGATCGATGTGGTGCTGCTGTTTCTGCTGCTCGGAAATTTCAGCAGTTGGCTGACGGAAAAAATCTATTTCGCGTTTCACCAATTGCCGCCAACGCCTGCGATGCAGATTGCGAGCATGGGGCAGCTGGCGGAATATATTTGGCAGACGCGTTATCCGTGGGCGATTTCGAATCTGTTGATTTTTTTGCTCATCGGCGTTGGCATTATCACCTGCCAAATGCTGTATGGCACCACGCCGGGGAAGTGGCTGCTGGGTCTCAAAATCGTGCGGCGGGATACGTTGGAGCCGCCCGCGCGCTGGCGTTATGTGCTGCGGTTCTTCGCGTATTTTTTCTCCGTTGCGCCGCTGATGGTGGGTTTATTTTGGATGAGCTTTAACAAAGAGCGCCGCACATTTCATGATTATATCGCAGGCACGGTGGTGATCCATACGCGCCCGCGCGGCTGGTATTATGCGCAAGTGAAGCGTGGATTTCGCTGGGTGCGCACGAAAATCTCCGGCTCAGCGCCGTTGGAACAGCCGGTGGGCGAGCCAGCCGCCGGTGAGCGCCATGAGGATGGCAAAAATTCCGTAGACTAATGCGTGGTTGCGCGCGGCGTTTTCCACGCGGGCATCGAACCCGGTTTTGTAGCTTGTGAGCGGAATGGTTTGGAAGCCGCGCAATTTGCCGCGGTCGAAGAGATAAACTTCCACGGTGTAATCGCCGCTGGGCAAGGTATCGGGCAGCTCGAGCCGGGCTTTGAACAGGCTTTCGCCGAAATAGGTGATGGGGCTGAACGGATTTAGCCACCAGCGTTTATGGGTGAGGTTGCTGGCGAGCGCTTTGTCGAACACGTCTTCCGGCGAATCCGTAGCGCTGCGGGTGATGCGGTTTTCGCCAAGCCCCAGCGATTGCAGCACGGAGGGCGGTGCGAGGCGGCTCAGCGGTTTGGTCGAGGCGAGGGCGTAGAACATTGGCAGGTTTTCGTATTTGCGCTGGTCGACATGCATCCACATGCCCGCGATGCGCTCTTTGCGGCGCAGGGTGACGTTAGCGGTGGGGCCGCGCACGGTGATGACGAGATCACCGGGGGCATTGCGTGCGCCGAAAATCAGCAGCTGCGCGCCGTTAAAGTCCGAACGGATTTCAACGATGTTTTGCGAAATATCCGCGATGATGGGGTTGGTGAGGGTGATGGGCGATTGCGTCGTGGCTTCCTGCGCCAAGGCGGGTGCGGCACAAAGCAAAAGCGCGATGCTGAGGAGCTGGCGCATCATGAGCGCCTCACGAGCGTGAAGATTTCCGCCGGAGTGATGAAGAGGCCATACGCCAAGCGACCGGCAACGATGAGCAGCAGCGCCGCCATGATGAGGCGTAGCAAATAGCTCGGGATGCGGTGGCTGAGTCGTGCGCCATATTGCGCGCCGATGACGGAGCCGATGAGCAGCAGCCCAGCGAGCACAATATCCACCGCATGGGTGCGGCGGCGGCGCGGGAGATCGCGTTCTATCGGTCGACCCTGCGCCCGCTGATCCGCGGCGCCGATCTCTATCACGTGGGGCCGCGACCGGACGGCAAGGGCTGGGACGGCACCGAGTACGTCGACCCCGGACGCGATCGCGGCGTGCTCTACGCTTTTCGCG